>JAOZUW010000132.1 GCA_029938465.1 Bacteroidales bacterium
TCATATTGATTCATTTGGGCTTTTTTACCAATTATTCAGGTTTTATTACTTTACCTTATTGCTATAGGTTGCCGAACATTCAATGAGCTCAGCATCTGTTTCATAGGTGTATTTTGTCCACGAAATAATAGCACCATTTAATTTCCCATTACCACTAACGGTATAACCATTTCCTACATCCTGACTCTCAATGTAAATAGAATTTCCAGCAATAACAGCTGTAGCCGTTTTACCCAGATTGGCAAAATTCATAACTAAAACTTGAGAACTATTCTCCTCATCAGCCTCAATATCAACACCATAAGTTTGCTTAGAGCATTCATCCGTTGCCGTCCAACTACCTATAAAAACATCTCTTGATTCACCATCATTTAAAATGCCATCCTCTTTTGTACAGCTTTCCATAAAGAGAATGCTACTTCCTATTATTCCTAGTACTAATAATATTTTTTTCATCAGTTTTGTGTTATTGTTTTAGTATTGTGTTAGTTATCATCATTCCTTCTTTGTTCTGTATTTGAACAAAATAAAGCCCTGAAGGATATAATTTCATATTTATTTCCCAGTTTTGTTTTCCTTCTGGCAAATATTTTTCCTCTTGGAATATTTCTATACCCATTTCACCAAATATACGTACTTTATAAAAATCGGTACTTTTAGTTTCAAAGCTAAGTGTCATTGTTTCTTTAAAGGGATTAGGCCAACATTGTACATTATTAAGACTAAGAACAAAGTTTTCTTCTTCTAGTCCAGTTGTACAATCTTGCATTTCAGCACCCAAACTTAAAAGCAAATTATTTATAGTATCACGTACAGGATAAGTATCAGGCCCATAAAACTGCCCAACAATCTGTCTATCAGGAGTTATCACCAATGCCGTAATATGGCTTACTATTTCATATTGTGCATCTACCTCATTTCCAAGACCTTCTTGACCACTTACACAAGGATAACCAACAGCATGTACATTTATAAAATTCTCAACTGCAATATTATCGCCACCATAATTAATACCTAAATAAAACACATCACCCTCATTACAGCCAAAATCTTGATGCGATAACACGATCTCGGGTGTATAAATATTACAAGAGCCACAGGTGGTTGTAAAAAAAGGCAAGACTACTATTTTTCCTTCATCTAAAATAGAAAATAATGAATAGTTATTTCCATAAATATCTTTAACACTGAAATCCACAGCTTCAGTCAATCCTGATTGTGCATTAATATTAAAAATTCCAACAAATAATAAAGATAAAAATAAAATTCCTTTATACATAGATCAATTTTTATGATTGTAAGATATCATATACTTTATTTGCCAATCGTGAAGCTCCTATTCTAAACAGTTTATTATTTAACCAATCTTCACCTAAAATTTCTTTTACTAAAATATAATAGTCCAAAGCTACCAGAGGTTCCGAAATACCACCAGCAGGTTTTATTCCTATTTTCTTACCCGTATTATCATAGTATTCCTTAATAGTATCTAACATAATGAGCATAGCTTCAAGAGTAGCCGCCACAGGTATTTTTCCAGTGGATGTCTTAATGAAATCACCTCCACCCAAAATACCAATCTCACTAGCTCTTCTAATGTTCTCTACTGTTTGGAGTTCTCCTGTTTCTAAAATCACTTTTAAATGTGCTTGACCACAAGCTTCCTTTATGGCAGTCACTTCATCTTGAACCTCACTATATTTACCATCTAAGAATTTACCACGTGACAAAACCATATCAATATCATCAGCACCTTGCTCCACTGCGTATTTCACTTCAGCCACTTTAATATGAATTGGTGACTGACCTGCCGGAAAAGCTCCTGCTACAGATGCTACTCCAATTTTATCATCTCTAAGGTTTTCTTTTACCACTTTAACTAGTGTTGGATATACACATACTGCAGCCACATTAGGAATTTGCTTTTTAGCTGAATAATAACTTCCAGCCTGTTGAGCCAATGCAGCTACTTTCTCTTCGGTGTCAGCTCCTTCTAAAGTTGTTAAATCTATAAATGATAAAATATGTTGATAAGCAACTGTAGCATCAATATCTTTTTTTCCTTTGGTTATGAGCTCTTTAACTCTTGCCTGAATATCTTCGAAGCTATATGGATACTTTTGAAACATTTGTTTTTATTTTTCACAAAAATACAAATTTAATTTTTACGTGCTAATAGCTTATTCAAGAGTTTAGGCTGATCTCTAAGTGTCTTTTTAATCCATTGGAAATTTTCAGATTTATACCAAAAAAAGAATCGATGTTGATCTAATTTCTCTTGCTTCGATTTGGCAGTATATACCTTTTTTAAAGTATATGGGTGATATCCAGAGTAATAGATAACAGTAGCCACCGTCATAGGTGTAGGTGTAAAATCCTGTACTTGCTCCAAACGGAAACCCATATCTTTGGTTTCTGCAGCCAAATTAGCCATATCTATTGCGTTGCTTTCAGGATGAGAAGAAATAAAATAAGGTATCAGCTGAAGTTTTAAACCCAGTTTTTTATTCAACTTAAAAAACTGAGAGGCAAATAACTTAAAATACTTGAAAGATGGTTTACGCATTATTTTTAATGTATCGTCTGAAGTATGCTCTGGGGCTACCTTTAAACGTCCACTTACATGCCTGGTCATTACCTGTTCTATATATTCATTCATTATCTTTTCATCAGCTTGGGGATTTCTTTCCTTAACTAATAAATCATAACGAATACCACTACCAATAAAAGCTTTTTTAATGTCAGGATGCTGATCAACAGATCTATAAATATCTAATAAATCTTTATGAGAAGTATCTAGATTATAACATACGTTGGGATCAATACAACTGGGTCGAATACAAGTTTCACAAATAGCCAAATCTACACCTTGCATACGGTACATATTGGCACTAGGTCCGCCTAAATCACTCAAATACCCTTTGAAATCAGGCATTTTAGTTACTTTATCCACTTCCGCCAAAATAGATTTTTTACTTCTGCTTGCAATAAACTTTCCTTGATGAGCTGAAATGGTACAGAAACTACATCCACCAAAACAACCTCTATGTAAATTGATAGAGAATTTTATCATCTCAAAAGCCGGTATATCGCCACGCTTTTTATATTTAGGATGTGGCAATCTGGTATAAGGCAAATCAAAAGAGTGATCAATTTCCTTTTCTATCATAGTTGGAAAAGGTGGATTAACAATCACTTGTACATTGCCCACTTTTTGAATCAACCTCCGAGCATTCATCTTATTAGATTCTTGCTCAATATTTTTAAAATTTGCTGCAAATTTCAACTTGTCTTTTAAACACTCTTCATGGGAAGTCAACTCAAAATCTTCGCCATTTTTTATATTTGGCAGTTCCTCATGAATAGGAATTAACACAGCCGTTTGAGGAATTGTTTTTATACTTTCAAAAGGGATTCCTTTTCCTAATAACCGAAGCAATTCTATCAGAGGATTCTCTCCCATTCCATAAATAAGCATATCAGCACCCGTTTCTTGTAAAATAGATGGTTTTAACTGATCGCTCCAATAATCGTAATGGGTTAAACGACGTAAAGAAGCTCCCACTCCACCTAAAACAACAGGTGTATCAGGATATATCTCTTTTAATGCTTTTGTATAAACTACCGAAGAGTAATCAGGCCGAAAATGGTTTTCACCACCAGGTGTAAATGCATCGTTACTTCTTAAACGTTTATTAGCTGTATAATGATTAACCATAGAATCCATATTCCCGTCAGTTACTCCGAAAAACAGACGTGGAGCTCCAAACTTTTTAAAATCCCGCATATCATCCTGCCAATTGGGTTGCGGAATAATCCCTATACGGTAACCTTCAGATTCTATCAAACGGCCAATTACAGCTGCACCAAAACTTGGGTGATCCACATAAGCATCTCCAGTAACAATAATTACATCTAATTCCTCCCATCCACGTTTCTTCATTTCTTTACGTGTGATAGGTAGCCAGTCGGTAATTTTAGGTTCTTGATACATGGCTGCAAAGATAATGTAAATATAACTTAAGCCTGATTACTGAGAAATTAGCTATTTACGTCGATTGTAATTCACTTTTACTTGTTTTTTTTGAGTTTTTTCTTTCATAACCGAGAAACCATATTTCCCTATATGATCACCTAATTCATAATAATGACCGTGAGAATACACCAACGGATTGCTTCGAAACAGCTCGAACGAACCACTTTTTTTGTCTAAATACTGTTCATCAGCCTGAATATGTATCACTTCAGCGGCAAACATCACATGGCTTCCTAAATCTTTCTCTTCCACTACCTTACATTCTATATTTACTGGCGATTCTACAATTATTGGGGCATTTACTTTTTCCCCTTTACGAGCGGTCAGTTTCATTGATTTAAATTTATTATAATTGCGCCCCGATTGCACACCACACCAATCTGTTTGAAAAGCTAAATCTTTTGTGGTCAGATTAATCACAAATTCACGTGTTTTCTTAACTATATCAAAAGAATAGCGGCTCTTCCGAATAGAAGCATACAACATAGGAGGATTGGAATTAGTAGTACCTGTCCAAGCAATAGTAATAATATTGTAGTTGCTAGGGTTATCACCGCAGCTTAACATCACAGCTGGTATTGGGTACACCATATTTCCAGGTTTCCATTGTAATTTTCCGTTTTTTATATTTATCTCTTCCATATCGAATTATAATTTATTCAAAGATATAGAAAAGCTGTTTATAAAAAATTATTTGCGTCTCAAATCTTATTCAGTATATTTGTTTCATAAATCAAATGAACGATTAGAAATCCCCTGATGATTAGAAACCATAGTATTGAAGAGAGAATATGCGAGAGTTTTTATGGAAATAGTTTCTCCTCCATTCAATCTTCCATTAAAAAAATTCATTCTTTGGGTGAATGGCGTTTTGATTTAAGTGGGCTAATGGTGGATGATATTTCAAATGTAAAAGAATGCACTAATAAATCATTAATTTTTACTTGCCGTAAATCGCAGATAGATGAAACTGATCGATTAAAAGCATACAGAATTGCCCTACAAGCACATTATGAATATATTGATTTGGATTTAAATGAGGATATCAAGATTCTGAAAGAACTAGAAAAAGAGATACACAATTCCTCCACACAATTAATCCTTTCATACCATAACTATACTGAGACACCCCATATAAATGATCTTAAGCATTGGATACTGAAAGCAAAATCTTCGAATGCTGATTTAATTAAGGTTGCTTGCACAACTGTTAATGAAAAAGAAGATCTTCAAGTCCTATCTGAATTACAAAATACAAATAAAAACACTATTTGTTTCGCTATGGGTCAAGCAGCCACCAAAAGTAGGATCAACAGTTTATTAAATGATGGCAAATTTACTTATGCCGCTCTAAAAATTGACAAAACCACAGCATTAGGGCAAGCAGATTATGCGACACTAGCTAGGTTGTATCAGCAAACTCTTATGGCAAAAGAAATAAGACTGGCAGTTATTGGCAAGCCTATTGCTCATAGTAAAAGTCCGGCAATTTTTAAAGAATTATTTGAACAAAACAATATAAATGGCAGTTACGAAAAACTAGAACTATCAAGCATAGAAGATTTTGAAAAAATAAAAGAAGATTATATTGGCTTTAATGTAACTGCACCATATAAACAAAGTATTATTAAACATTTGAATTCCTTATCACAAGAAGCGCAAAGCATTGGAGCTGTGAATACTATTTATAAAAAAGGTGATCAATGGATTGGTGAAAATACTGATTTTCTTGGCATTATTCAATCTTTAAAAAACAGTGTCAATAATTTTAACTGGAAACAAATAAGTTTTTTAATACTTGGAGCCGGAGGTGCTTCTCGTGCAGCTATTTATGCTGCAAAATCATTGGGAAATCGAATTTATATTTGTAACAGAACCTATTCTAAAGCTCAAAATTTGGCTCAAGAATTTCAAACACATTCTATCAAAAAAGAAGATTTGAATTTACAGGATTTCACTGTGATTATAAATACTATTCCTGAACCTTTTTCTCTAATCAATGTTCAACAATTAAACAAGCAACATATTATTTTGGATGCCATTTACCCTCATTCTAAATTTAGTCCATATCACATTGAACAAGGCTTCCAACTTATTCCAGGAGAATACTGGCTATGGAATCAAGCTATGGCTGCTTTTTCTATATTCCAAAGTAACAACCAATTACTTAACCCTTACTCTAACCAATAACCATGACCCAATAACTAATATTAAGCCATTTTAAATAAGATATAATTCCTTCATAAGAAACCAATTCTCTTCAAATAATCAAGTAGGTTTGCTAAAAAAAATACATTATGAATAGTTTTGGCAGAATTTTTCGATTATCCATATTTGGTGAGTCACATGGAATATCCGTTGGCGTACTTATAGATGGTTGCCCTGCTGGTATTGAAACTTCTGTTGATGATTTTATGCCCTATTTGAATCGAAGAAAAGCAGGGAAGAAAGGCTCTACACCCCGAATAGAAGATGACATACCTCAAATTATCAGTGGTGTATTTGATGGGAGAACCTCTGGCAGCCCCATGTTGATATCTTTTCCTAATAATAACACACGCTCTTCTGATTATAAAGAAGTAAAAAACACTCCCCGTCCTGGACATTCAGATTTTGTAGCACAAAAAAAATACAATGGCTTTAACGATTATCGTGGTGGTGGTCATTTCTCCGGAAGACTAACTTTAGGTATAGTAGCAGCAGGCGTAATGGCCAAAAAAATATTTCCACAGCTTAACATTCAAGCAAAATTAATTGAAGCTGGTGGACAAAAAGATATTGATAAAGCAGTAGATGAAGCCCTGAAATCTGGTGATTCCATCGGTGGTTTAATTGAATGCAAAATCAATAATATTCCTGTAGGTTTGGGAGAACCTTTTTTTGATAAAGTTGAATCTTTAATCGCTCATCTTATTTTTGCTATTCCTGCTACTAAAGGTCTTGAATTTGGCAGTGGATTTCAATCTGCAAAAATGACGGGAAGCCAACATAACGATATCATTATCAATAAAGATGGGGAAACGAAAACCAATAATGCAGGAGGAATAAATGGTGGAATCACCAATGGCAACGAATTGGTTTTTCGAGTGGCAATAAAACCAACAAGCAGCATTCAGAAAAATCAAAAAAGTTATGATTTTAATGAAAATAAACTAAAAGATTTATCGGTAAAAGGCAGACACGATGCTTGTATTGCAATTAGAACTCCAGTCATTATTGAATCTATAGCCGCTATAGTTCTTACTGATTTATTAATGATACATAGAGGAATTCAGAATAATTAGTAAAAGCATTCTTATAAAATATAATAAACCACTATGGACTGGAAGTGCCATAGGTTTATTTTACGAATAAAATTCGTTTCTATTCTAATCCTAACTGGGTCAGAAGTCAGAAGCTAGGAGTCAGAATTAGATACTTCTAGCTTTGGACTTCTAACTTCAAACCAAAAATATGTAGAAACTGAAAGTCTTGCACTAAAAGTACATACCTGCCTGCCGGCAAAGGCAGG
>JAOZUW010000241.1 GCA_029938465.1 Bacteroidales bacterium
GGCTCCATGGTGAGAATGAAAAGCCCAATCGCTTCGCGATTGTTGGCTTTTTGTTTGGGAAAAAAATATCAAGCGAGCTTGAATTTTTTTGCTCCAAACAAAAAGCCCCAATCAACACTGTTGATTGGGGCTTTTACATTCATCTGTGATCCCGCTGGGATTCGAACCCAGGACCCACGGCTTAAAAGGCCGTTGCTCTACCAGCTGAGCTACGGAATCATTTTCCTTAAACGGGGTGCAAAGATATACTATTTTCCTTAACCCTCAAAGATAAAATCTAATTCCTAAAAGAAAACTTTACTTGCCTTTTTTCCATCGTTTTTTATATAAACTTTCTGTGTCTTTAATAATCTGACGAATACCTCCAGCATAATAATTTCTTATACTAAAACCTTTCATTTCGCCACGGGCTTTTTTTACTAAATATGTTTTAGCTGTATCGATATCAAAAAATACAATCTGCAAAGTTATAATGCCTCGTTCATGGTTTATATTATCCACTATAAATAGCAAACCCAAACCACTATGATTTGAATCTTTATAATGGCTAACCACCTCATCTACTTCATCTCGTGTTAACAAAGGAATTTGCTCCTCCTCTACATAACAATTGTAAATATCAAATGCATAATTACGATCTTCTGCTATCTCAAAATCATATTCTATATTAGTTTTTTGGTAGCTTTTTCCCACATCATATCTACTCTGCTCATCTATCAACAAATCATTTATTGCTGGAATATATTTATCCTGAAAACTAGCTGGTTTATAATATGGGGTAATACCTCCATTTTCATCTATTCTTACCTTGGTAAAATCGAGACCATAAAAAACCATATCATCCGTTTTAAACACCTCATCCTGGCTGTATGCAGCAAATGCAAACACCATAATAATTAATAGAACACTTAGTTTCTTTATCATATATTCCTTTTTTATTGTTTAAAGCAAAAGTAGATGTTTTTTCAAGAATTCATATTCATTTATCAAACTATTCAATAATAAATAATTCATAAGAGTTTCCCTGAAATAATAAGTATAAGCAATAGAATACAACAAAAATATTTACTTTTGTATGATTACAATTTTAATTAAAACTTAAGTGATGAAAGATATAAATTGGAGTGAATTACCTTTTGGATATTCAAAGACTAATTATAATGTACGATGTTACTACCGTGATGGAAAATGGGGAGAAGTAGAAGTTACTTCCTCTGAGCAAATCAATATTCATATGGCTGCTACTGCTTTGCATTACGGACAGGAAGCCTTTGAAGGATTAAAAGCTTTTAGAGGTGTTGATGATAAAATACGTTTGTTTCGTTGGAATGAGAATGCTAAACGACTTCGCAAATCAGCTGAAGGAATTATGATGGCCTCCGTTCCTGATGATCTTTTTAAAGAAATGATTTTTAAAGTGATTCAACTCAATAAAGAGTTTGTGCCACCTCATGGTACTGGTGCATCACTTTACCTTCGTCCTTTATTATTTGGTTCGGGACCACAAGTAGGAGTTAAACCAGCCGAAGAATATATGTTTATGGTATTTGTTACGCCTGTTGGCCCTTATTTTAAAGAAGGCTTTAAACCTGTAGATATTCAGCTTGTTAGAGATTATGATAGAGCTGCTCCTTTGGGCACTGGTCATATAAAAGTAGGTGGTAACTATGCTGCATCTCTTCGCCCTGCTGACAGAGCTCATCATGAAGGCTTTGCCTCGGTTTTATTCCTCGATGCAAAAGAAAAAAAATATATTGATGAGGCTGGACCAGCTAACTTTTTCGGTATAAAAAACAATACTTATGTAACTCCAGATTCTGGAACCATCCTACCTTCAATTACCAATATGAGCTTACGCCAAATTGCCGAAGATTTAGGTTTGAAGATTGAACGCAGATCTGTTTTAGCTTCTGAATTAGGTAATTTTGAAGAAGCCGGTGCTTGTGGAACAGCAGCTATTATTTCTCCCATTGGAAAGATAGTAGATCGTAGCGAAAATAAAACTTATGTATATTCTAAAGACGGTAAGCCAGGCCCTTGGTCTACAAAATTATATGAGCGATTGTTAGCTATTCAATTAGGCGAATATGAAGATACTCACAACTGGAATACCATTGTAGAATAAACCACTGTGGACTGGAAGTACCATAGGTTTATTTTACGAATAAAATTTGTTTCTACTTTAATCCTAACTGAGTTAGAAATCAGAAGCTAGAAGTCAGAATTAGAT
>JAOZUW010000034.1:0-9647 GCA_029938465.1 Bacteroidales bacterium
CCTTCAATACTCTCATTGAGTTTGCCTGCTTTTAGCATGGCATTGGCATAATTATAATACACTTCTGATTTTTGTTCTGCAGTTGTTTTTTCTATGTTTGTCTTTGAAAATACTTCAGCTGCTTTCTCAAAATCCTCTTGAGCATACATAGCATCTCCTAAATTAAACTGAGCTTTTGTGTTTATGGGGTTTTTATCCAAAGCTTTTCGATAATTAATTTCTGCTTCGCTATATTTTCCATCCACATAATCTCTATTTCCTTGACGTACCAAAGACTTATCGCTTTGTGCTATTGACCATAAAGGTAATAGTAGCACAAAAGCCAAAATCAGTCTTTGATAAAATCTACTATTATTATTCATTGTCATCTTTTTTAACATCAAAAATATTAAATCTACCCGACCACTTACTTTTTTTATCTGTGATAAAAATATCCATCAATATGAATAAAAGAGCCAAAGCCAAAAAATATTGAAAGCGATCTTCATAATCGGAAAAAACCTTAGTTTCATATTTTTGCTTTTCCATTTTATTGATGCGTTTAAATACATCTTTAAGTCCTGCTGTAGTATTGTTGGCTCGAACATAAATACCTTTTCCGGCAGCAGCTACTTTTTGCAATGTAATCTCATCGAGTTTGGTTACTACTGTTTTTCCATTAAGATCTTTCTTAAACCCTATTTGTTTTCCATTGGAATACACCGGTATAGGAGCACCTTCGGGTAATCCAATACCAATAGTATACACACTAATTCCATTTTCTGCAGCTTTTTCAGCAGCAGAAACAGGATCATCATCATGATCTTCCCCATCAGTAATAACAATAATGGCTTTTTCATGTTCATTCTTTTGAAAAGCCTCCAAGGACAGGTCAATAGCTTGACCTATACTTGTACCTTGTGTAGGAACCACATCGGTGTCAATGGTATTGATAAAAAGCTTGGCAGCGCTATAATCTGCAGTTATTGGGAGTTGAGTGTATGCTCTACCTGCAAAAACCACAATCCCAATGCGATCTCCTTGTAAATTATCTACTAATTTAGAAATAGCTCTCTTGGCCTTTTCCAAACGGTTGGGTTTGATATCTTGTGCCAACATACTAGTCGACACATCAAGTGCTATTACTAAATCTACTCCTTTTCGCTCTACATTTTCGAGCTTACTACCAATTTGCGGATTTGCCAGACCAATAATAAGCAAAGTGTAAATAAAGCTATATAACATGAATTTTACCCATAATTTCTGTTTTGGTTGCTGAGGCATCAAGCGAGCAATAAGCTGAGTATCACCTATTTTTTTCACTCGTTTTCTTCTTTGTAATATCATCCAATAAAACAACATAAAGAATACTGGAATAGCACCTAAAGCATACAAATAGCTAATATCTTCAAATCTTATCATTCTATGGTAATGTTTTTAGATAAGTATATTTTAAAACTATCATTAGTAACAAAAGCGTAGCAGCCCAAATAGCCCAAATATGAAATTCTTCACCTTTCTTACTAAAAACAGTGACATCTATTTTGGATTTCTCCAACTCATCAATAGCCTGATATACTTCTATTAATTTTTTATTACTTGTAGCTCTAAAGTAACGCCCATCAGTTATTTGCGCAACTTGTTTTAATAGGGGTTCATCAATTTTTACCTCCATCTGCTGCATTTGCACTCCAAAAGGTGTTTGTACAGGATAAGGAGCTGTCCCCATGGTTCCCACACCTATAGTATAAACTCTAATACCATACATCTTAGCAATTTCAGCAGCAGAACTGGCATCTAAAGCTCCCATATTACTTACTCCATCAGTGAGTAAAATAATAACCTTACTAATAGCTTTACTATCTTTCAAACGACTAATAGCTGTAGCTAATCCATCACCAATAGCAGTTCCATCCTCTATCATACCACTTTTTACATCTTCAAAAAGATTCTGTAAAACTTGGTGGTCAGTAGTTAAAGGGCATTGCGTAAAAGCTTCGCCACTAAAAACGACCAAACCTACTCTATCATTGGGGCGGTTTTTAATAAAATCCAGAGCCACTCTTTTTGAAGCTTCCAATCGGTTGGGTTTAAGGTCTTGCGCCAACATACTACTGGAAACATCCAAAGCCATCATTATATCAATTCCTTCTATTGACATTTCTTCGCGTTGGCTACTTGTTTGGGGACGAGCTAAAGCAACTATCAATAAAGCTACCACAATCATTTGTAGGATAAAGGGTAAGTGTATCAAGCGTTGCCTAATACTTTTTGGAGCATTTTTAAGGTTTTCCAATCCAGATATTTGCATTTGAGCAAATCGCTTTTTATACTTCCACAAATACCAGCTAGCAGCTGCCGGAATTGCTAATAATAACCAAAAGAATCCGGGATCGGCAAATTCAATATTACTAAACATCTACAACCTCCGTTTCTTCTTTAATCTCTTTAACGATGGCTTCTTGTTTGGTTTCTTGAATAAAATCCAGACAATTATTCCAACAAGTATCATTTTCTAATGCCGAAGCTCCGGATTTAGCAAATTTTACTAAATCAGACAGTTCTATTGTGGCATGCAATTTGCCAATAATCTCTTTATTTACTGAAGTTTTATTTAGTTCTTCAATAATATCGTGGCTTACCATTTCTACAGCAGGGATTTCAAACCGACCTTCAATATATACTCTTACGATCTCACTTAGTTCGGAATGATATTCTTTTAATCTATCATTTTGCCAAAGTTTCTTTCGTTTCAACTCATCTAAATCTAAAAAGGCCTGTTCATGAGCCGGTAAAGCTGGTTTTTCCTTTTTCTTAAATAGAGGTTTGTTTTTCTTTCGGCGTTTCACAAAATAGAAAATGGCAAAAATAACCACAGCCAAAGCAAAAGCAAAAAGTATCCAAGGCAAAAACTCATCAATGGTATAGGGTTGAGCCATTGGACGAACAATGGGCTTAATATCTTTTGTAGTATCCACTTCAACGGTAAAGACATTCATTAATAGGGGATCGCTTTTTATAAATGCTACTGCCGTATCACCGTCTTGCAAATAACCAAAAGGAAGCGAAGGAATAACAAAATATCCGGTATCAAAAGCAGTAATTATTAATTGTTGATGCAGTTTTTGAATACCTGAATCCTCAGATAGAATAGTATCAACAAGCGTTTGGTTTATTATTTCTATTCTAGAGGTAAGGGTATCTCTAAAAACAGGGAAAAGGGCTTTGCGATCAATTGGTAATTCATATTGAATATCAAGTTTTACTTGTTCACCTATTAAAATAGCATTGGTGTCTATTTTCACCTGTGCTCGCTGAGCAATCAGTGAAAAGCTCAATAAAGCAAAAAATAATAATATGATATTTTTTAGTTTCATTAGGCTCTTGCTTCTCGTTTTTTAAACATAGCTATCAGAGGTCTCACATAGTCTTCTCCTGTACGAATATCAGCCAGATCAACTCCTGATTTTTTAAAATCTTCACGTATTTTCAATTCCATTTTTTGTGCTTCTCTTTCATAATAAGCTCGTGTAGATTTATGAGAAGTATCCATCCACTGGCTTATACCACTCTCTGCATCTTTAAGCTGAATAAGTCCCACATTTGGCATTTCAAATTCCCTATGATCGTAAACTTTTACTGCCATCATATCATGTTTATTATTGGCTATTTTTAAAGCATCGGTAAAATGTGGACATCGGAAATCGGATAATACAAAAGCTGTACAACGTTTTTTTATGGCATTGGTTAAAAACTTGAGAGCTTCGCTAATATCTGTTCCTTTACTCTCAGCTTCAAAGTCAACTAACTCTCTGATAATTCGCAATATATGTGTGCTTCCTTTTTTGGGAGGAATAAATTTTTCTATTTTATCACTAAAGAAGATAACCCCAACTTTATCGTTGTTCTTAATGGCCGAAAAGGCCAAAATAGCTGATATTTCAGTAATTACTTCTTGTTTAAAAGATTCTTGAGTGCCAAAATTATTAGAAGCAGAAACATCAATTAAAAGCATCACGGTCATTTCACGCTCTTCTTCGAATATTTTTATGTAAGGTTTGTTAAAACGAGCAGTTACATTCCAGTCGATATTGCGTACATCGTCGCCATATTGATATTCGCGCACTTCGCTGAAAGCCATTCCCCTTCCTTTAAAAGATGAATGATACTGCCCCGCAAAGATTTGATTACTCAATCCCCGGGTTTTTATTTCAATCTTCCTTACTTTTTTAAATATCTCTTTTGCTGTCAACTTGCTTCTTTTTATCCCCTATCTAATACAAGGGGCAAATTACTCGCACTCTTAAAATCTTAACTCACACTCTTCAATCCTAACTCAAACTCTACGGCACCTCTACCATATTTAATATTTCGTTAATCACATCTACTGAGGTAATATTTTCGGCCTCAGCTTCATAGGTAAGCCCAATACGATGTCGTAAAACATCATGAGCCACCGCACGAATATCTTCTGGAACCACATAACCTCTTCTTTTAATAAAAGCATAGGCTTTAGCTGCCAATGCCAAACTAATACTGGCACGTGGAGAACCACCAAAAGCAATCATTGGTTTTAGTTTTTCCATTCGGTATTTTTCAGGATAACGACTGGCAAAAACAATATCAGTAATATATTTTTCAATTTTTTCGTCTAAATAAACCTCTCGAACTACTTCACGCGCTTTATTGATATCGGTGGGTGTTACCACTGCATTCACCGCTTTAAAAGTGTTGGAAATATTCTGACGTAAAATCTGCATTTCTTCTTCTTGCTTTGGATAACTGATCACCACTTTTAACATAAAACGATCCACCTGTGCTTCGGGCAAAGGATAAGTACCTTCTTGTTCAATGGGATTTTGTGTAGCCATCACTAAAAAAGGATCTGGTAAAGGGAAAGTTTCAGCACCAATGGTAACCTGACGTTCTTGCATAGCCTCTAAAAGTGCTGACTGCACTTTTGCTGGACTACGATTTATTTCATCGGCCAAAACAAAATTGGCAAATATGGGTCCTTTCTTTATTTGAAATTCTTCTTTTTTCTGACTATAGATCATAGTACCCAAGAGGTCGGCAGGTAAAAGGTCCGGAGTAAATTGGATTCTGGCAAATTTACCATCAATAGCTTTTGAGAGCGATGTAATAGCAAGAGTTTTTGCCAATCCAGGCACACCTTCTAATAAAATATGGCCATTGGATAAAAGACCAATGAGCAAACTATCTATCATATGTTTTTGCCCAACAATGGCCTTATTCATCTCCAAACTCAAAAGATCAATAAACGAGCTTTCCAGTCTAATTCTTTCATTTAATTCTCTAATATCTGTTTGTTCCATATTTTAAGTCTTGTTTTTTAAGATTTGCAAATATAAGATTGCTCCTGAAACGGTCAAAAATTTTTGCGGTTAAAAAATGTTAATGAAAGAAAAAGTGGGAAGAAGTATCCATAGAAGATGAACCCCAAAGTGGGTTCAATACCAATAGCTCCGTACAAAGTGCGGGGCTATTGTAGGTGAAATATATTTCGGAACCCCTAGAGTGGGGTTTTATGTAGGTGTATCATATTCTTAGTACAACCCTCTTCGGGGTTGGGGGTAGTAGTAGGTGATACCATAGGAATAGGAAACACTTTAAGACCGTTGCAAAAAGGCGAGATATTTAGACAAATGAGCAATCTTTTGCCCAACTACTTCGTTGTCAAATTTTTAAAGTCCTCGAATACAATAGTATGCTGCGGGTTTAAAAATATTCATGCCTCGTATTTGAACAAAATATTTGCTCTTGCAACGGTCTTACTTTGCTTATTCCTACTCCTATGGTTATGAACATATAACCCCGTTGGGGTTATTTCTGATATATATAGCTATTTACAGGCTGCCAATTTGGGCTGATTTCCAGATGCATATAGAGAATGAACCCCGAAATAAATTCAATAACAATAGCCCCGTACAAAGTGTGGGGCTATTTGTGAAATGTATTTCGGAATCCCTGGAGTGGGGTTTTATGTGAGTGACTCGTCCTAATTAATAAATGATCTTTTTCTTTACTTTTTTCTTGATAAAAAAAGTAGCCAAAAATCAAGGCCATCCTCAATACGGAGCAGCGCCAGCGGTTGAGGAACCCCAAAGTGGGTTCAATAACAATAGCCCCATACAAGGTGTGGGGCTATTATATGTGGAATATATTTCGGAACCCCCGGAGTGGGGTTTTATGTGGGTGTATCATATTCTTAGTACAACCCTCTTCGGGGTTGGGGGGGATAGTGGGTGATACCATAGGAATAGGAAACACTTTGCTTATTCCTACTCCTATGGTTATGAACATATAACCCCGTTGGGGTTATTTCTGATATATATAGCTATTTACAGGTTACCATTTGGGCTGATTTCCAGATGCATATAGAGAATGAACCCCGAAGTGGGTTCAATAATAATAGCTCCGTACAAGGTGCGGGGCTATTGTATATGAGATGTATTTTGGAACCCCTGGAGTGGGGTTCTATGTGACATGTTTTATGGTTTTTCTATTAAAAACCGAGTACTGTATAACATCCCCATATTTCTATCACGTATATATATGTAAAAAGGAGGGTGCACATTATTTGGTAAATCTATAGTTGTATAATTCCAATAGAAATTCCCTTCAGGCAGTTCTGAAGATTGATAATCTAGTTTATGTTCAAATATTTTTTCTTTATCCTCTTCATCTCTAATGATAATCATAAACCATTTTAAATTGGCCAATGATTGCTCGTATCGTGTAATATAAAACTCTAACACTCCTCCCTTTTCTTCATTATATGCCACTGATGTTATCATTCCTGTTGAAGCATTTCTGGTGTTTCCATAATCAGCACCATCCAAAAGAGTAACCTCATAACCATTGATATTTCTTGTTTCATCTGCCACCCAGGTTTTATTAGTAAGCTGTGGGTTTATTTGACTAATATCTTGAGCCTGCAAAACAAAGCTATAAACCACAAGTAAAAATATACTGATATAATATTTCATGTTCTTAGTTTTTTTCAAAAATACGAAAAAGCATTTAATGAACTTATTTATTGTAAAGATAAAGAATACTTCAGAAACATATCTTTTTACAAGTGAATATTATTTCTACTTTTGCCTTATAAAACAAATTCATGAACAAACTACTCAAAATATTGGTTTATGTAAAACCGTATTGGCCTTATGCCAGCCTTAATATATTTTTTAATATTCTTGCTGTATTCTTTTCTTTAGCCTCTTTTGCAGTTTTTATGCCTATTCTTAATATGTTGTTCCAAAATCAGGAAATACCTACAGCAGCACAAGAGTTAGTATGGACTAATTTTGATTCCTTAAAAGAGAATTTTAATTTCTTTGCTGGGCAATTAATAAATAAATATGGACAACTGGAGACTTTATTTTATATTTCATTAGTCATTCTTGGGCTTTATTTTTTAAAGAATTTATTTCGCTATATGGCTATGTTTTTTCTGGCTCCCATTCGTAATGGAGTGGTAAGAGATTTAAGAAACGACATGTATAAAAAGATTTTGATATTGCCTATTTCCTATTTCTCTGAAAAGAAAAAAGGTGATATTATTTCACGAATGACATCAGATGTTTTAGAGGTAGAATGGTCGATTATGAGCTCTTTAGAAGCCATTTTCAGAGAACCTATCGCCATCACAGCTTCTATTGCTGTATTGTTTTATATGAGCCCTTCACTCACTCTTTTTGTGATGATCCTATTACCCATTAGCGGTTTTTTAATTGGTCAAATAGGTAAAAGCTTGAAACGCACTTCGGATAAGAGCCAAAAACGTATGGGTTTTATTTTAAGTATCATTGAAGAAACCATTGGAGGCCTTAGAATTATCAAAGGATTTACTGCAATAAACAGCACAGAGAAAAAATTCCATACTGTAAATCAGGACTATACTAATTTAATGATAAAACTCTACCGTAAACGCGACCTTGCTTCTCCACTTAGTGAATTTTTAGGAGTGGTAGTAGTAGTTACCATTTTATGGTATGGTGGTCGTTTGATATTAATGGAAAATTCAGCTATGGATGCAGCTGCCTTTTTAGTGTATTTGGGTATTTTTTCACAAATCTTAAATCCGGCAAAAGCTATCACTGCCGCTTTTTATAATGTTCAAAAAGGTGCTGCCTCAGTTGAAAGAATTGAAGATATTT
Organism: Bacteroidales bacterium; assembly: GCA_029938465.1. Classification (GTDB taxonomy): domain Bacteria; phylum Bacteroidota; class Bacteroidia; order Bacteroidales; family UBA12170; genus UBA12170. The sequence goes on from JAOZUW010000034.1 coordinate 8,163, forward strand.
TAGATGCCCCTGAAATTATTGAAGAAAAGAAAGATGCTCAAACAAAGGATGTTTTTACCGAAAAAATTGAATATAAAAATCTGTCATTTTCCTATGTTGACAAAACTCCAGTATTAAAAAGTATTAACCTTGAAATACCAAAAGGCTCTACCATAGCCCTGGTGGGAGCTTCAGGAGGTGGAAAATCAACTTTAGCCGATCTTTTACCCCGTTTTTATGATCCTCAAGGAGGAGAATTACTTATTGACAATGTAAATATTAAAGACCTAAAAATTAATGATTTAAGAGCCTTGATGGGTATTGTTACTCAGGAGTCTATTTTATTTAACGACAGTGTTTTTAATAATATAGCCTTAGGCATTGAAGACAAAGTAAGTGAAGAAGATGTGATAGCTGCAGCAAAAATTGCCAATGCCCATGAGTTTATCAGCCGAATGGAAAACGGCTACCAAAGCATTGTTGGCGACCGTGGGCAATTGCTTTCAGGAGGGCAACGTCAGCGAATCAGTATTGCACGTGCCGTTTTAAAAAACCCGCCTATTATGATTCTCGATGAAGCTACTTCAGCTCTTGATACCGAATCGGAACGCTTGGTGCAACAAGCTCTGGAAAATTTAATGAAGAACCGTACCTCTTTGGTTATTGCACACCGACTTTCTACCATAAAATATGCTAACGAAATAGTTGTAATAGATAAGGGAGAAATAGCTGAAAGAGGTAAACATCATGAGCTATTAGAAAAAAAAGGTATATATAAAAAACTGCATGATATGCAGGCTTTTGGGTAGAAAGGGCTCAAATAGTTTTTGACTTCTATCAAAAAAAACAATAATGATTAGCAATATAGAAAACCCTATAAACAATAAATTAGGAATGCTTTTTCCTCCAGCCATGAGAGCTGCAGGATATCTTTTTTTATTTATTGGTGTTTATTTTCTTAGCTATTCTATTTATTTAAAATTTTGGCCATTTGCCTTAGTTGCTCTATTTCCTTTTCTTATTGGTTTTTTCATAGCTATCACCTCACATGGTATCTTGATTGATGTAGAACAAAAACGCTATAAGAAATACACCAATATTTTTGGATATCAGCAAGGTAGTTGGAAAAAGTGGAATAACTATCCTTTTATTAGTATTCTTCAAAATCAAGTAAGTACTATGGCATTTAGCTCATCAAACAGAGCTGCCACTACCAGTAGAAATCTATATTTCGATATCTGTTTACTTGACAAAACCCATAGACATAAATTACTGATTAAAAGGCTAAAAGATCAAAATAGGGCCATTGATGATGCTCAAGAATTAGCTAAAATGATGGCTGTACAGCTCACCAAGTATAAACCCCTAATAAGTAGGTCTACACAATCACGCAGAAAGCGCAGGTAATAAATAGTATTGTTGTTTATATTGGTTACCGCTCCGCTTTCCCGTTAATTTTTTTATTTATCTGTAAAAATCTATAAATAAATAAATTAACGTACATTT
>JAOZUW010000034.1:9747-24696 GCA_029938465.1 Bacteroidales bacterium
TTAATTTTTTTATTTATCTGTAAAAATCTATAAATAAATAAATTAACGTACATTTCCTATATAAAACAGAACTTTGATTTTGTAATGAAAAAATACAAAATCAAAGTTTATATAGGTTACCGCTTCGCTTTCCCGTTAATTTTTTTATTTATCTGTAAAAATCTATAAATAAATAAATTAACGTACATTTGCCGCCATTTTAAAACAATTTATGACATTTAAAGAACTAGAAATTATAGAACCCATCCTCAAAGCACTCAGTGTTGAAGGATATACTACACCTACTCCTATTCAAGAACAATCTATTCCTATTTTGCTTCAAGGTAAAGATCTATTGGGTTGTGCACAAACAGGAACAGGAAAAACAGCTGCTTTTGCTATTCCTATTTTACAACATCTGTATTTAGAGAAACAAAAAAAAGACAGTGGTAAAAGAAAAATCAAGGCATTGGTAGTAACGCCAACACGTGAACTGGCCCTACAAATTGCTGATAGTTTTACGACCTATGGGAAATTTACTGGTATTAAAAATACTGTCGTCTTTGGAGGTGTAAAGCAATTATCTCAAACACAAGCCTTACGTAGAGGTGTAGATGTACTTATTGCAACTCCGGGTCGTCTTTTAGATTTGATAGATCAGGGATTTATCAGCTTAAAACATATTGAATACGCTGTTCTTGATGAAGCCGATCATATGCTTGATATGGGTTTTATCCACGATATTAAAAAAATCATTGCTAAGCTTCCCAGTAATAGGCAATCTCTTTTCTTTTCGGCTACCATGCCTCAAGATATATTAAATCTATCTCAAAAAATTCTCGGCAAGCCAGAAAGAGTTAGTGTGGCGCCTGAACAAACTACTGCCGAAAAAGTAGACCAAAGCTTATATTTTGTTGGAAAGAAATCAAAAACCAAACTGCTGATACATCTTTTAGAGTGGGAATCTGTAGATTCTGTTTTAGTCTTTTCAAGAACCAAGCATGGCTCTGATAGAATTGTAAGATTATTAAGCAAAGCTGGTATTAAAGCTGCTGCCATTCATGGAAATAAATCACAAAACCAACGCCAACGGGCTTTAAGCGATTTCAAACAAGGGAAAGTGAAAATTTTAATCGCTACAGATATAGCTGCTCGTGGAATTGATATTGATGAATTATCATATGTGTTTAACTATGATTTACCCAGTGTGCCGGAGACTTATGTTCATCGTATTGGAAGAACAGGAAGGGCTGGCTTAAGCGGAAAATCTATTTCGTTTTGCGATGCTGAAGAAACCACTTATTTACGTGATATTCAAAAGCTTATCGGGAAAACCATTGAAGTTATTGAAGATCATCCATTTGTAGAAGAAGGATTAGATATAAACACCAAAAAAAGACCTGCTAAAGCTCAGAATAACAAGAAAAAACCTTGGTCGAAAAAATCAGAACACAGTAGTGGGAAAAACCATCGCTTCTCTAATGCTAAAAAGAAAAAGCGAACTTTTGAAAAAAAGTAATATCAACTATAATAAAATAGGTCTTACACCCTAGTTCTAATAGCTTTAGTTTCTTCTTCAAAACCTGGTTTGCCTAATAAAGCAAACATATTCTTTTTATAGGCTTCAACTCCTGGCTGATCAAAAGGGTTAACATCTAAAATATAGCCGCTTAATCCACAAGCGAATTCATAAAAATAAATCAACTGACCCAGATTTTCTTCATTCAATTCCGGAATACTAATCCTTAAATTAGGCACTCCACCATCAACATGTGCAAGTACGGTTCCTAATTCTGCATTATAATTTACTTCGGTTATACTTTTTCCTTTCAAATAATTTAACCCATCTAAGTCTTCCTTATCCATAGGAATTTCCAATTTCCTTTTACTCTTTTCTACACTTATCACAGTTTCAAAAATATTTCTTATGCCTTCTTGAATATACTGCCCCATACTATGTAAATCAGTAGTATTGCTAACTCCAGCCGGAAATATTCCTTTATTTTCCTTGCCTTCGCTTTCTCCATATAGCTGCTTCCACCACTCTGTCATATAATATAAGGTAGGCAAATAATTAACCATGATTTCAGTGGTTTTCCCTGATTGATATAAGGCGTTTCGGGTAGCAGCATACAAGGCCATTGGATTTTTTTGGATATCAGCATTGGTTTTGTTAAAGTTCTCCATCTCTACAGCCCCTTTTACCAATTGATGGATATTAAATCCTGCAACAGCTATGGGTAACAAACCAACTGGAGTAAGAACGGAATATCGACCACCCACATCATCGGGCACTACGTAGGTTTTATATCCTTCTTTATCTGCTAATATTTTTAATGCTCCTTTATGTTCATCGGTTATGGCAATAATCCTTTCTGCCGCTTCTTTTTTACCATACTTTTCTTCCAAATGATTCTTGATAATTCTAAATGCCAAAGCAGGTTCTGTTGTAGTTCCTGATTTGCTAATAACTGTTATGGCATATTCTTGATTATCCAGAACATCCATTAGATCTGTCATATAATCCTCACTAATATTCTGCCCGGCATAAATAATTTTAGGTCGATCAGAATTCTGAAAGCTAGCAAATTGGTGCTGTAAAGATTCTATCACAGCACGAGCTCCTAAATAAGAACCTCCAATGCCTATAACTACAAAAACATCTGCCTTTTTTGTTATTCTATCAGCATCTGCTTGTATTTCATCTAAAAAAGAAGAGCTGATGGAGGTAGGCAAATCAACCCAACCTAAGAAATCATTTCCTTTTCCTGTTTTATTTAATAATTGCTGATGACTTTTATCAATCACTTCTTGAAAGTCATAAATCTGCTCTTTAGAAATAAATTCTAAAGCTCTACTTATATCTAAATCTATGTTGATCATACTGTTGCATTTTATATATACTATAAACAAAGGTTATAAAAAATAGCTTACAAAGAACGTATTTTTTCACCCTTTTTAAAAGATCTAATAAAATATTTTGTAGTTTTATACTTTCAATTAACTTTGACCCCTATGAATATTATAATTGCAGGAGACGGAGAAGTAGGTTTGCATTTAGCAAAACTACTTACAGATGAACAGCATAACATCACTTTTATCGACCCTAATGATGAGTTACTTAATGTAGTTTCTGATCATTCGGACTTGATGACAGTAGTAGGAAGTTCTATTTCGGTTGATGTATTGGAGGAAGCTAATATAAAAAACGCCGATTTACTTATTGCTGTCCTTCACGAAGAAGCCATCAATATTCTTACTGCTATTCTTGGGAAAAAACTTGGTGCAAAAAAAACAATAGCTCGCATAACTAATAGAGAGTTTATGAGCCCAAAAAACTTAGCTCTTTTAGAAGAAAAGGGTGTTGATATTCTGATCAACCCTGAGCAAGTTGCAGCTAATGAAATAGTACAGCTATTAAAACAAACTGCCGCAACGGAGGTATTCGAGTTTTCTGAAGGGAAGCTACAATTATTTCTGATTAAACTAGACAAATATGCTTTAGTAGTTAACAAAACACTCAATCAAATAGCTGTTGAGTTTCCCAATATCGAATTTCGAGCTGTAGCAATACATCGTGATGGAAAAACCATAATTCCATCTGGAGATGATTATTTTAGAGCCAATGATTTGGCTTATGTCATCACTAAACCAGAAGGTGTAGATTTATTATTAGAGCTAGGTGGAAAACAAAATTTTGATATCAATGATATTATGATAGTAGGTGGCGGACGAATAGGACGAATGACTGCTAAAGAATTACAAAATCAATTGAATATTAAATTGATAGAATCGGGTACTAAACGTGCCACTGCTTTATCAAATGAACTAGATCATACCCTTGTTATTAATGGTGATGCCAGAGATATGGATTTACTTGATGATGAGGGCATTAGAGAAATGGATGCTTTTATTGCGGTTACAAATCATACGGAAACCAATATTTTAACCTGTTTACATGCTCGTAAACTAGGAATTAAACGAACCATTGCTCTGGTTGAAAACATTGAATATATTGATATTGCTCAAAATACTGGTATTGATACTATTATCAATAAAAAACTAATTACGGCTAGCGTTATTAATTTATATACTATGGAAGCTAAGGTAACTACTGTGAAATGCTTAAATGGTATTAATGCAGATGTTATTGAAGTAGTAGCTATGCCCAAATCAGCTGTTACCAAGAAACCATTAAAAAAACTCACTCTACCCAATGGTAGCATTATCGGTGGCATTATTAGAGGCGAAAAAAGCTTTATTGCTATTGGTGATTTTCAATTAGAAGCAGGTGATAAAGCTGTAGTATTTGCCATTCCTTCAGCTTTACATAAAATTAATAAATTGTTTAAACACTAAAAAATGCGCAGGCAATCGGTAAATTTTAAATTGGTATTCCGTATTATTGGTTTCCTTTTAATACTTGAAGGAGTAGCCATGCTTACCTCTTTACCTTTTTCTTGGTTTTTTCACCCACAAGGTATTATCGATTTTAAACTTATGGATGGGAAAAATGATTTTTATCCCATTCTAACAGCTGGAGTATTTACTCTTCTAATAGGATTTATTGCCTTTTTTATTACTCGATCGGCAAATAAAAATACCACAAAAAAAGAAGGCTATCTTATTGTGAGCTTTAGTTGGCTTACCATTTCGCTTTTTGGAGCCTTACCTTTCTATTTAAGTGGTTTTTTCGAATCCTATACTGATGCTTTTTTCGAAACTATTTCAGGATTTACAACAACAGGGGCTTCCATATTAAATGATATAGAGGCCATTCCGGAAGGGCTCTTGTTTTGGCGAAGCTTGACTCAGTGGATTGGTGGTATGGGAATTATTGTGCTTTCTGTAGCTATTCTACCCCTTTTGGGTATTGGAGGCATGCAGCTTTTTTCGGCAGAAGCACCCGGGCCAACAACTGATAAAATACATCCTAAAGTTAGAGAAATGGCAAAAAGATTATGGGCCATTTATGTTATTCTAACTGCCGCACAAATTATACTTTTGATGTTGGGAGATATGAGCTTTTTTGATTCTACTTGTCATGCCTTTGCCACTATGGCAACTGGTGGATTCTCTACTCAAAACGCCAGCATTGCAGCCTACTCTCCTTACATTCAATATATTATAATAATATTTATGATCATGGCAGGGACCAGTTTTTCATTACACTATTTTATGTGGAATCGTAAATTCTCGAAAATCCGTTCAAATGAAGAATATATTTTTTATGTATCTATTATAATTACCACTACAATTATTATTACCAGTGGATTAATTATTACAATGGATATGGGTTTGGAAAATGCCTTCCGTAATAGTTTATTCCAAGTAGTTTCCATTTTAACAACAACAGGATTTGTTACCGCAGACTATTTGTTATGGCCCACTGGACTTTGGATATTATTATTTATGCTCTTCTTTTTTGGAGGAAGTGCAGGAAGTACTGGTGGTGGCGTTAAGCTTGTACGTATTCTTATACTTATTAAAAATAGTGTGCTCGAATTTCGTCGTCTGATCCACACTCAAGCTATTATTCCGGTTAGACTCAATAAAAAGTCCGTTCCTTCAAAAATTGTTTTTGTAGTGATCTCCTTTTTTCTTTTCTACCTGGCTACTTTTGCATTTGGTGTAGTAGTGATGAGTGCATTGGGTTTAGATTTTGAATCTGCAATAGGTGCTTCAGCCTCTTCTCTCGGAAATATTGGTCCAGCATTAGGTTCTTTAGGGCCAGTGAACAATTATGCCCATTTGCCTGATATGGGAAAATGGTTTTTGAGCTTTTTAATGCTCCTAGGTCGATTAGAAATTTTTACGGTCTTAATTATCTTCTCTCCAGCCTTTTGGCGTAAGTAAATTTAATAATTCATTTGTAATAACTTTTCCATTGGTACTTGAAAAGCAGTCAATTCCTCCAAACCCTTAATTTAGGCATTTATCTATACCACCAAAAGATTACAACCTCTAATATCACTATTGTCATAACGACCCAAAACTTCAAAATCTCCATTAGCATACTTGTTCCCTAAATCTTGAGTAGCTAAAAACGATACCGAATAAACATTGGCCAAATCGATAATATTTATTGCTCCACTTTTATTTTGTGGCATATAAGACAAAGGATCATTGGTGTCACGAATAAGGATTTTCATCCAGGGAGGACAAGAAAATAATCCACCACCTTTGGAATAAGCCTGACTCAGCAGTTCAGTCATTCCATATTCAGAGTGAATTTTTCTTACACCAAAACCTTTACATAACTTAGCATGTAAGTCTTCACGAATCATTTCTTTTCGCCTTCCTTTCATCCCTCCTGTTTCCATAACAATCATATTAGGTAACTGAAAATCCTGAAGCTCAATAAGATCAAGTAAGGCATAGCTTACACCTAAAAGCAATATTTTCTTATTGTTTTTTTGTAAAGCTTGCAGTTTCTCAATCAATAGCTGATAATCATTCAAATAAAAACCACTATCGCTATCTTCGGATGCTTTTATTAAATGATCTGTCATATATACCAAACTACTATCGCCATTCTCGATATAAGATGGTAATAATGCCAAAACAACATAATCTTTTATGGAGCCATAAAAATACCGAAATGCGGTAAAAAAACTCTCTTCATACAAAGCTAAATCTTGGATAAAATGGCTGCTACGATCTAAACCAGTTGTTCCTGAACTTTTAAATACTGCTTCAGGCTTATTTGAAGAAGAAAAAATACTAAAATTCTTAAAGAACTCTATAGGCATAAAAGGAATATCTTTTAGCTTCTTCACCTTCGTAGGATGCCTGTTAATAGCTTTAGCAAAAGATTGATAAACAGCAATATGATTATATTGAAAATGAAAAATCTCCAAACACTTTCTTTCAAACTGAGCTTCGCCAATATCTTGAAATAGAGGCCAAATATTTTTTAATTTTTCCTTCTCCATTGAATGGCAAATTTACACAGCTTTTGGCAAAAACTAGCAAAATGAATAAAAACATCGGCAAAACATTACATAATCAAGAATATTTGTACTTTTGTCAGTTAAAATCAGTCATTTAGAAATGTACGAATATTTACAAGGAAAACTAGTTGAAAAGAACCCAGCATTTACTGTTATAGATTGCTCTGGTATAGGGTATTATGTAAACATTACTCTGAATACTTATAGCCAGTTGGGGAAGTCAGAAAATGCCAAGCTTTTTATCCACTTTATTGTACGCGAAGATGCCATGACTCTATATGGTTTTTTTGATACTTATGAGCGAGATGTTTTTCGGAAATTGATTAGTGTTTCAGGAGTAGGGCCGAGCACTGCTCGAATGATTTTATCTTCTTTAACATCGGCAGAAGTATTTGAAGCTATTAATGCTGGCGATGTAGCTACTTTAAAATCTGTTAAAGGTATTGGAGCTAAGTCGGCACAACGAATCATTGTTGATTTAAAAGATAAACTAGATGAATTGGTTACCGATGGTGATAATTTACCTTTCAAACACAATACCTTGAAAGATGAAGCGTTATCTGCATTGTTAGCTCTAGGTTTTTCTAAACAAATGGCTGAAAAAGGATTGAAAAAAGTCTTTACTTCTCATCCCGAAATAGATCAAGTAGAGCATTTGATAAAGCAGGCATTAAAAGTGCTATAATTGTGTTATTGTTAATGATATACCGAAGTCCTTTGGATATTTGGTAAAAGATATATGGTTTAATGAAGGTTTTTACCCGGGTAATATTTATACTATTCGCTACAATCCTGTTCACAGGGGTTTTCCAGTTTTCTTTTATTGGAAAATCCTATGCTAATAAGTTTGGAAACACATTGTTTCTCGTGCCTCCCGACTCTACAAACGCTGATTCTATAAACAATGCTCCCTTACGCTATCCCTTCACTGGTGATCACAATCTTTTTTATCTAGGCGGTCAAAACCAAAGCAATTTTTTTCTTCAAAAACCTAAAAACCTCACTCAAGAAATTGTTTATGACCCCATTACCAACCAATATGTGATCAAAAACAAAATGGGGACTTTGGATTACCGGCCTCCTCAGATACTCACTATGGAGGAGTATAGAGCTTATGATGAAAAACAATCTTTGCAAGATTATTGGGAAGAAAGAGCTGCTGCTTCGGCCACAGGAACGCAAGGAGGGATTATACCTCAGATACATATTGGAGGAAAAGTTTTCGACCGTATTTTTGGAGGAAATACCATAGATATCAGACCACAAGGTTCGGCTGAATTATTATTTGGAGTAGTAAACAATACACGCGAAGATCCTGCACTTAATGTTAGGCAGCAGAGTGTTACCAATTTTGATTTTCAAGAAAAAATACAACTGAATGTATTGGCTAAAATTGGTGAAAAAATTGAATTTAAAGTCAACTATAATACTGAATCCACTTTCGATTTCGAAAACAAACTACAATTAAAATACGAAGGTGATGAAGATGAAATAATAAAATTGATTGAAGCTGGTGATGTTACCCTACCACTAACCTCTACCCTTATTCAAGGTAGCCAAAGCTTATTTGGTATAAAAACAAAATTGCAATTTGGAAAATTAACAGTTACCTCTGTTTTTTCTCAACAAAAAAGTGAAACGTCATCGCTTACAGTACAAGGTGGGGCTCAGCAAAATGATTTTGAACGTCGCATTGATCAATACGAAGAAAACAAACACTTTTTCCTGGCTGAATATTTCCGCGATAATTATGAAGCAGCATTGGCTGAATTACCCATTATTAACTCTAATGTAACTATTACAAAAGTAGAAGTTTGGGTCACCAATATTGGAGCTCCTACTACTGATAATCGTAATATTTTGGCTATGCAAGATTTAGGAGAACATACTCCTTATAATGATATTTTTAGCCCAAAAGCCGGAGGACAACTCCCCGATGATCAATCTAACGACTTAAGGCAAGTTGTTGATACTACTATTATTAGAGACATCAGTAATATCACAAATTATTTACAAGGTAGCTTAGGTTTGGTTTCGGGACTAGATTATGAAAAAGTCGAGTTAGCCCGAAAACTACGACCATCAGAATACTCAGTAAATGAAAAACTGGGTTTTATTTCGTTGAACACCCGTTTAAATCCTGACCAAGTTCTTGCTGTATCTTACCAGTATACTATTAAGGATGATATTTATCAAGTGGGAGAATTTTCGGATCAAGGAATTATTGCACCTAGTACATTAATGGTAAAACTGTTAAAAAGCACTTCAGTAAACACCAATATCCCTATGTGGGATTTGATGATGAAAAATATCTATAACATTGGTGCATATCAAGTTAATAGTGAAGATTTTATTTTGAATATCTTATATACAGGTGGCGAAGATGGTGTTCCAAAAGGATATTTACCACAAGGTAACGAAGATATAAAAGGAGTTCCTCTTATTGAAGTTTTAAATCTGGATAATTTAAATCAACAAGGCAATCCTTACCCTGATGGTGTATTTGACTTTATTGATAATGCGGCAATAAATGGGGGAACAGTACAATCTTCTAATGGTAGAATTTTCTTTACTGTTTTGGAACCCTTTGGCGATTATCTAAGAAAAAAACTAAACAATGATGCTTTAGCTGATTTCTATTGCTATGATAGTTTATACCGGTTAACCAAAAGCGAAGCCCAGCAATATCCAGCAAAGAATAAATACCTACTCGAAGGTTATTATAAATCCTCATCAGGTTCCGAAATTTCGTTGAATGCCTTAAATGTACCTCAGGGATCAGTAGTAGTAACAGCAGGGGGTATTCCTCTTACCGAAAATGTGGATTATACTGTAGATTACACCTTAGGACGAGTTAGAATTATCAATGAAGGAATCTTAAATTCCGGTACACCTATCAATATCAGCATGGAAAGCAATTCTGCTTTTAATATGCAAACCAAACGTATGATGGGAGCTCATTTTGACTATGAAGTAAATCAGAATTTACATTTGGGTGGTACTCTTCTCAACTTAAGCGAAAAACCCATCACTCAAAAAACAAATGTTGGTGACGACCCTATCAATAATACCATTTGGGGTGCCGATATGAGCTACCAAAAAGAATCACGATGGATTACAAAAATGGTAGATAAATTACCTTTAATTGAAACTGATGCTCGCTCATTAATAACCCTAAATGGAGAATTTGCCCATTTCTTACCAGGCCATGCTCGTGCCATTGGAGAAACAGGAACATCATATATCGACGATTTTGAAGGTACAAAATCAACCATAGACCTTAAAATGGTTTCTCGGTGGGTAATGGCCAGTACACCTCAAGGACAAGTACAACCCTATATGTTTCCAGAAGGCCGTATTGGTACAGGATTAAAATATGGAATGAATAGAGCCAAATTAGCTTGGTATATTATCGATCCTCTTTTTTATGATCAAGGTAATTTGAAACCATCTAATATTACAGCTCAAGAATTGTCTAATGATGAAGTAAGACAGGTATTAGAAAAGGAAGTCTTCCCCAACAAAGAAACGCCTAATGGTTATCCTACCAATATTCCGGTTTTCAATCTTGCTTATTACCCTAGCGAAAAAGGTTTTTATAACTATGAAGTAAATGGTGAACCGGGATTTTCTGCAGGTATTGATGAGCTTGGCCTATTAAACAACCCATCAAGCAGATGGGGAGGTGTGATGCGAGAAATTCAAACCTCTGATTTTGAAGCTACTAACGTGGAATATATTGAGTTTTGGATGATGGATCCCTTTAGTAACGATGATGATGAAAACAGCACTGGTGGTACATTATATTTTAACTTAGGTGATATATCAGAAGATATTTTAAGAGATAGCCGAAAAGGATTTGAAAACGGATTACCAACTGGTGAACTTATTGAAGGAGTTGATACTACTATATGGGGCCGAGTTCCAGCTTTACAATCTTTGGTTGATGCATTTGATAATCAACCTGAATCGCGCCCATATCAAGATGTGGGTTTTGATGGATTACGAACTGAAGACGAAAGAGGATTCTTTGAAAAACAATACTTAGAAATTATTGCCAATACTTACGGAACGGCATCAGCAGCCTATACTAATGCTTTAGAGGATCCATCAGGAGATGATTTTCATTATTTCCGCGGTACCGATTATGATAATGATGATCAATACGCAAGTATTCTGGAGCGCTACAAAAGATATAATGGACCAGATGGGAACTCCCCTGTTTCACAGTTTTCAGATGAGAATTACTCTACCACAGGAACTACACGCCCCGACGTGGAGGATATCAATCGTGACAATACTTTAAGCGAAAGTGAGAGATATTTTCAATATCGTATTGAACTACACCCTGATAATATGGAAGTAGGTCAAGGGTATATTACCGATATGCGTGAAGGTGATGGTAGATTATCAAAAGAAAATGGAGATCCTATTCATACTAAATGGTACCAATTTAAAATTCCTATTAACCGTCCAAGTAAGGTTATTGGTAATATTCGTGATTTTAAATCCATTCGTTTTATGCGTATGTATTTAAAAGATTTTGAAGAAGCTACTGTTTTACGTTTTGCTACTTTAGAATTGGTGAGAAGCGATTGGAGAAAATATGAATATAGCTTATTATCACCAGGTGAATTTATTCCAAATGATGAACAAAGTGGTACTATTTTTGAAACAGCAGCCATAAACATTGAAGAAAACGGTAGCCGAACACCCATTCCTTATGTATTACCTCCTGGTATTGAACGTGAACTGAATTTTGGAACCACCAATATGCAAAGGCAAAATGAACAAGCCATGCAAATGTATACCTGTGGATTGGTTGATGGTGATGCACGAGCTGTATTTAAAACCACCGACTTCGATTTTCGCAGGTATAAAAAACTAAAAATGTTTGTGCATGCCGAAAAAACCAATGCCGACCCCAATATAGAAGATGGTGATTTAAGCCTCTTCCTTAGATTAGGCTCTGACTTTACAGATAACTACTATGAATATGAAGTTCCATTACATTTAACCGATTGGGGCACATCAGATCCTTATGCTATTTGGCCCGAATCTAATAGCCTTGATATTATATTGGAAGATTTAGTCGATGTAAAACTCAATCGTAATATTGCTGAAAGAGAAAATGCTGAACATGTAGGACTAACAATTCCTTATTCTGAAATGGATGGTAATAATACCATTACAGTATTGGGTGCACCAAGCTTGAGTGATGTACGTGCCATTATGATTGGTATACGCAATCCAAAAAAACAAAGCTTTGAGGATGATGATGATGGAATGCCAAAATGTGCTGAAGTGTGGGTAAACGAATTAAGAGTTAGTGATTTTGATAATAAATCAGCTTGGGCAGCTACTGCCAGAGCAAAAATAGATTTAGCCGATTTTGGTAATGTACTTATCTCTGGTAGCAAGAGTACACCTGGCTTTGGTGGTTTAGAAAGCAAGATCAACGACCGACAAAAAGAAGATATTACCAATTTTGATATTGCTACCAACTTTGAAGTAGGTAAATTATTCCCCGAAGAATGGGGCATAAAAGTTCCTATGCACTTTGATTATTCAGAATCTAGACTTACACCAGAATATAACCCGCTAGATCCTGATATTAACTTTGATAAAGATTTAGAGAGTTATGCCACCGACAAACAACGAGACTCTATAAAAGCATTATCCCAAGATCTTACCATTCGAAAAAATATCAACTTTATCAATGTAAGAAAAGAAAGAACCGGAAAAAGCATGTCTAAACAGCGTTTCTATGATATAGAAAACTTTGATGTAAGCTATAGTTATTCTGAAATTTTTCATCGAAATATTGATGTTGAATATCATCTCAAGAAAACCTACAGAGGAGGTATTGGCTATAATTTAGCTTTAAGTCCTAAACCTGTAGAACCTTTAAAAAGAATGAAATTCCTAAAAGGAAAATCTCTTCGGATTATTCGTGATTTCAATTTCTATTATATGCCTAAATTATTCTCCTTCCGAATGGATGTAGATAGAGAATATAGCGATAAACGTATGCGAAATAAAAGCCGTGGTGATGTCCCTATGCGCTGGACTTGGACTAAAAAATTCGATTGGAACCGTACCTACAACCTTAAATTTGATTTAACAAAAGGATTAAAACTGGAATACAAAGCTCAAGCTAATGCCTATATTGATGAGCCAGCCGGTCGTATCGATCATAGCGATAGTGAGTATATGAATCGCTATAAAGATAGTGTGTGGCAGAATATTTTTCAGGGAGGAAGTATGAATCATTTTGATCAATCTATTGGTTTAAATTACTCCATACCCATAAATAAGATTCCGCTATTAGATTGGGTAACAGCCAATGCCCGCTATCAAGGAGACTATCAATGGACTGCCAGCCCACAAAGCCTGCAAGAGCGTTTGGGTAATACCATAGAAAATTCTAATACCCTTTCATTAAATGGTAGTTTAAGAATGGAGAAACTCTATAATAAAATTCCATATCTTAAAAAAGTAAATAGAAATAGTAAGAGCAGAGGTAGAGGAAACAAAAGAGATGCTGGTAGACGAGGAGAAACAGCAAAAAACACAAAACAAGCTGCTGATTCTACCAAAAAAGACAATAAAATAGCAAAAGCCATACTCGATAACACCTTAAAGTTTTTGATGATGTGGAAAGATGGTTCTGTTACCTATTCACAAAGCAAAGGTAATTTAATGCCTGGCTTCTACCCTGAACCGGGAGCATTGGGCAATAACTGGACACAAATGGCGCCAGGCATAGGATATGTTTTTGGTTTTGAAAACGATATAACAAGTTTTGCCAATCATACGGAATGGCTTTCTCAAGATTCCGCCATGAATTCCTTAAATTTTAATAAGTATTCTACCAATTTAAATGTGAGAGCAACACTTGAACCTATTAAAGATTTAAGAATAGAGCTGACTGCTACCAGAACCTATAGTTACACTAGAGAAAGCACTTATCAATACAATGATGAGTTTGGTGTTTTCCAGGAATATACACCTATGGAACGAGGTAGCTTTAGTATGTCGTTCTTTACCTTTGGTACAGCATTTGATAAAGTTGGCGAAGATAATGTAAGTAAGCCATACGAAGATATGAAGGATTACCGTAAACCTATGGCAGATCGTTTAGCACGTGAAAACCCCTATTGGGATGGTGGACACAATGATACTACTTTATATCCAAATGGCTATAGCAGTAGCTCACAGGATGTATTACACGGTTCGTTTGTAGCAGCTTATACAAATAGAAATCCTGAGGATATTCCTTTGAATTACTTCCCAACAATACCTTTTCCTAACTGGAGAGTAACCTATAAAGGTTTAAGCAAAATACCTGCTTTACGAAAGGTTTTTAAAAATGTAACCTTAACACATAGCTATAGATCCTCTTATAGCATTGGATCTTATGTGAGTAATCTTGACTTTGAAGACTTCAGAGATGTGGGCTACCCTAGTGCTATGAATGAAAATGGTGATTATATCAATGAGTATAATATGACTTTACTGAGTATTCAAGAGCAGTTTAGCCCTTTGATAAAGTTAGATATGACATGGAATAACAGCTTATTGACAAATCTAGAATTTAAAAAATCTCGAAATCTTTCTTTGAGTTTTGTAAATAATCAGCTCACCGAAGTAAGTAGTAATGAATACGTATTTGGAGTAGGATATAGAATTAAAAATGTTAAATTCTCTATTAAAACCTTAGGTAGCAAAGGCAAGAAAAAACAATTAAATTCAGATCTTAACCTCAAAGTAGATTTCTCTATTCGCGATAACAAAACTATTTTAAGAAGATTAGATCAGGAAATTGATCAAATAAGCTCAGGACAAAGGGTTACTTCACTTAATTTCTCAGCCGATTATATGGTAAGTCAGAAGTTTACAGTCCGCCTATATTTTGATAGAATCATGAATAAACCACATGTTGCCAATCAATATAATAATTCTACTACTAGTGGTGGTATTAGTTTGCGATTTACTTTAACACAGTAGAAAAAAA
>JAOZUW010000133.1 GCA_029938465.1 Bacteroidales bacterium
ATTTATATAGGCAGACGGTCGTTTCTTTTATACTTCACTCAATATTCCTATAATAAAATGTGTAACAACTAGTTATATCCATTTTTTGATATCTTTTTATTTATTTGAGTTAAATTAGATTAACAGAATACAGGTAGAACTAGTCTATTACCATTTTTACGAATATCCATCTTATCATATGGTTAAACGCCATTATGGTATAGTTACAAAGGAATACAAATTAGTTCATTTTTATTATGATGTAGATGAGTGGGAAATGTACGATCGTAAAAAGGATCCGCAAGAAATGAACAATGTTTTTAACGATCTTGCTTATGCAGATGTTGTTAAAGAGATGGAAACGAGATTAGCTGAGTTGAGAGTTAAATATAAAGACTCAAAAGACTTGGATCAAAAATATATAGACATAAAAGAGAAATTTCAAAAAGAGTGGCAAAAGTCATATTAATTTGATTTAGATTGATTGGCAGAGTATTATTGGAAATGCTGAAAAAGAAATGATTTAATACCAAGTTTTTATACAGAGGTTGGTGTTACATTCTGTTTTTACGATAATTTGAAGGAGTACAGTTATAGTTCTTTTTAAAGTATCTATTAAAATAAGATATGTTTTGAAAACCACATATGTAGCAAATATCAATGATTGGCATATTGGTTTCAGTTAAAAGACGTGTAGCTTTTCCAATGCGAACCTTATTAATATATTTAATAACACTAAAACCAGTAGCTCTTTTAAATTCTCGATTTAGAGAATTGGGATGCAAATGAACTAAATCACTTAGTAATTCAAGAGTGATTTTTTGATCGAGGTTTTCAGAAATGAAATTTGTGATGGTACTAATTCTATCTGTGTCTAAATTTTTTCGACTAATATAGCCATCACTAGCAAGAATTTCATAGTTGTCAGACTCTGCTATGTCTTGTAAAATTTCTAATACCATAAGCATACCTCTTGGAAATGATAAACTCGTTAAATTTTGTAATTTACTAGTTATTTTTTTTTGTGTTTTTCCTTTAAGTAATAATCCTTTATGAGAGAGCTCTAACATTTTTTTTATTGGCTTAACACATTCTTGATTCCAAAAATCTTTAGAAGGAAAGTCAATTTTAAAAAATAACGAAATTGATTTGGCGCTACTATTCTGGTTTATAGATAAATTTTGCCATTGATGAGGTAACATAGGACCTAATATAATGACATCATTTTCTTTAAAAATAGAAATATGATCTCCAATAATTCTGGATCCTGTACCTTCTTCAATCCAAGTTATTTCATATTTATCATGCATATGATAAGGCAAATGAAAATGAGTTTCATCATATGATTTAATCTGATACCCGCTAATTGAATCGGGTGTTGTATTAATAAGGAGTGGCTTCATAGTTGCACAAATATAGCGAAAAAGAAGGTGTTTGTTACTTATTAGGTTTGAATAGTGTTATTACTGGAATGAAATATATTACAATTGAAAAATGAATAAATGTAAATTTGCACGTATAATTAATTAGATATTAAGGAAATGGGGATTTGGAAAAATGATAAAGAACTTTTTGCTATTGCTCGAAAAGAGTTGTTTACTGCTTTGGTTGGCGATGTGTTAGATAAAATGGGGTATTTTCATCAGTTTGTTTCACCTCAAGTAAAACCATTAAGAAATGATATGGTGGTGATAGGTCGAGCTATGACTGTTTTAGAAGCAGATGTATTTGAAGAATCAGCATCAAATTCAAATAATAAATTAATGCAAAAATCATTTGGGTTAATGTTTGAAGCCCTAGATAGTCTGGAAGAAAATGAGGTTTACATTTGTTCTGGTGCTTCACCAAGGTATGCCTTATGGGGTGGTTTAATGAGTACAAGAGCACTTAAACTTAAGTCTGCAGGAGCTGTTGTAGATGGGTACTCAAGAGATACTGATGAAATCGAAAATTTAAATTTCCCAACTTTTTCTATTGGAACATATGCTCAAGATCAAGGCCCAAGGGGTAAGGTAATTGATTATCGTGTACCTATTGAGTTTAATGGAATTCGAATCAACCCAGGGGATATTATTTTTGGAGATAGAGATGGTGTTTTAGTTGTTCCTCAATCATTAGAAGTAGAAGCTTTTAAAGGCGCTATAGAAAAATCTCGTGATGAAAAACATGTGAAGGAAGCATTAGAAAATGGGATGAGTACTGTTGATGCTTTTGAGAAATTTGGAATAATGTAACGGCTCATGAAAAACCCAATAGTACATAATGATTTTTTATTACTTTCAAAGGAGAGCAAGGTGCTATATCATGATTATGCTTCTAAAATGCCTATTATAGATTACCACTGTCATTTACCAATTAAAGAGATAGCTCAAAATAAAGTTTATAAAAATCTTTCTGAAATTTGGTTAGAAGGAGATCATTACAAGTGGCGTGCGATGCGAGCCAATGGTATAAATGAAAAGTTTATTACTGGCGAGGCTTCAGATTGGATGAAATTTAAGAAATGGGCAGAGACAGTTCCATATACCATGCGAAATCCTTTATTTCATTGGACTCATATGGAATTAAAAAAACCATTTGGAATACATGAAATACTTAATAACAATTCAGCAAAAAGTATTTATGATTTAGCCTCAGAACAATTGAGCTCTGGAGAATTAAGTGTACATAAAATAATTGAAAGGTTTAATGTTGAAAAAATATGTACTACTGAAGATCCCCTAGATTCGTTAGAATATCATAGACAATTGAAAAATAACAAAATAGGGGTAACCATATCTACGTCATGGCGACCTGATAGAGCCATAGATGTTAGAGACTCGCAAGAATTTAATGCCTATGTCAATGCTCTTGAAAAGTTAACTGAAAAGACCATAGATACCTATACCCACTATTTAGAGGCTTTGAAAAAGCGTCATAATAAATTTCATGAAAATGGATGTCGTTTGGCTGATCACGGATTAGAATTTCCATTTCCTATTGAAAGCTATTCTGAAAATAATATTAAAGACATATTTTCAAAAATTCGACAAGGAAAAGAAATATCCGGTTTGGAGCAGCAAAAATTTATGGCAGCTTTATTATATGAACTTGTGGTTTGGAACGCCGAAAAAGGCTGGGTACAACAATTTCATATAGGAGCATTACGTGATGTGAATGCTAAAGGCGTTAGGAATATTGGTAAAGCTGGTGGCTTCGATTCTATTGCAGATTTTAGTTATGTTGCTTCGTTAGGAACTTTCTTAAATCGATTAGAAGAAAACGGAAAATTAACCAAAACCATTATTTATAATTTAAATCCAAGTCATAATACTGCGATTGCTACAATGGTCGGTAATTTTCAAGATGGAAGTGTTCCAGGAAAGATGCAATTTGGATCGGCTTGGTGGTTTTTAGACCAGAAAGATGGTATGGAGCAGCAAATTAACGTGCTGTCCAACCAAGGGCTTTTAAGTCGTTTTGTAGGGATGTTAACGGACTCCAGGAGTTTTTTATCGTATTCCAGACATGAATATTTTAGAAGAATTTTATGCAATATAATTGGCACCGATATTAAAAATGGAGAACTCCCTAACGATATGGGTTTATTAGGTAAAATGGTTCAAGATATCAGCTATAATAATGCGAATTCATATTTCGATATTTAAATAAAAACAGGCAATTTTAGATGAAACATATTTTTGATTTAACAGATAAGGTGGCTTTAATTACTGGAGGTGCAGCCGGTATTGGTTTTGGGATTGCCGAACAATTTATAGACCTTGGTGCCAAGGTTGTAATAACAGATTTATTTCAAGACAAACTAGATGAGGCAAAAAGTATACTAGGGGGTAATTGCTATACTTATGTTAATAATGTAACAAAAAAAGAATTACATGAATCACTTATTGAGGATATTCAATCTAAAATAGGACCTTTAGATATATTAGTAAACAATGCGGGACGTCATTGTAAAAAACCATCTATAGAAACTACAGATGAGGAGTTTCAAGCTGTAATAGACACGAATTTAAATAGTGTATTTGCATTGACAAGAGCAGCTTTAAAGTATATGATTCCTAATAAAAATGGATCTATTATCAATATTAGTTCTATGTCTGCAATTTTCGGTTTAACAGAAGTTGTTGCCTATAGCAGTTCTAAAACCGCACTTTTGGGATTAACTAGAACATTGGCTTCAGAATATTCGCATCACGGTATCCGTATAAATGCTATTGCTCCGGGATTTATTGAATCTAAAATGTTTTTAGACATCATGGAAAAAGATCCAGCAAGAAAGGCAAAAATTTTAGATAGAACACCTTCAAAAAGATTTGGACAGCCTTCTGATATTGGAAAAGCAGCCAGCTTTTTAGCATCTGATGCTTCAGCGTTTATTACAGGGGTTTGCTTACCGGTAGATGGCGGTAATTCAATTGGATTTTAATAAAAAAAGGATGTCGAAGTTTAAGAAATTAATAGCAAGTATATTACCAGGAATTTTTCTAATTGGTTACAATGTAGGTACGGGGAGTATTACTTCGATGTCTAAGGCAGGTGCAAATTTTGGATTTAGTCTTTTGTGGACAGTTCTTATTAGCTGTATAATTACCTATTATCTTATATCATTGTTTAGTCGCTATACAATGGTAACAGGAGAAACAGCAATTCAAGGAATAAAAAAACATATTCATCCAAACATAGCAATCTTACTTATAGTTGCCTTATCTGTCATCATTCTTACAGCATTAGTTGGTGTGTTAGGGATACTTTCAGAAGTTTTAGCAGTATGGTCCAAGGCTATTGTCGATGGTGGAGTTACTCAAAATAGTTGGGCTATAGCCATAGCTTTTTCACTTTACGCATTATTATGGTTGGGTAATTATAATTTTTTTGAAAAAGTACTTGCCATATTGGTTTCGATTATGGGTGCAGCTTTTTTAGCAACAATGTTTCTGAACTTTCCATCAATCAAAGAATTATCTTCAGGTTTTATACCAAGAATTCCCGAAACTGCGACAGGAAGTGACAATAGCCCATTAGTTATAGTAGCGGGAATGGTAGGCACAACGGTATCGATATTTGTATTTGTAATTCGTTCACAAATAGTAAAAGAAACGGGTTGGACGATGAAGGACAGTGCTCTACAAAAACGAGATGCTATTGTGAGTGCGAGTATGATGTTTATTATTAGCGCTGCAGTTATGATTACGGCTGCTACAACATTATACGTGCAAGGCATTAAAATGAATAGTGTAGTTGAGATGATACCCTTATTAGAACCAATAGCTGGAAAAGCTGCTATGAGCGTATTTGTAATAGGTATAGCTGCGGCAGGTTTATCATCACATCTCCCTAACTTATTAGTAATACCTTGGCTAATAATAGATTATAAAGAAGAAAAGAGAAATACGAATACAAAATATTATAGAATTATTCTGGCAATTTTAACCGTATTAAGCATCATTGGTGTAACACTTGGATTTAAACCAGTGTTTATTATGATGCTGTCACAAGCTTGTATAGCTATAGTATTGCCAATTACAATAGCATCTATGTTTTATTTAACAAGCAATAAAAATTTAATGAAGGACTATGCTAATAAAAAAACAGATATTATCATTTTATCATTGATAATGATATTTTCTGTGTATATGGGACTTCTAGGGATAAAGGGATTAATAATAGATTTAATGAATGCATAATTATGAAATTAGGATTTGGATTATACCGACATATGTTAAATGACAAGCATTATCGTTTTGCAAAACAATGTGGGGCTACACATATTGTAGTTCATTTAGTAGATTATTTCAACAACAAGAATAATAATAAAGAAAATGCAAATCAACCAATTGGAAATACTTCAGGTTGGGGTTTTGCAGGTGATGGTAAACTTTGGAGTTTGGAGTTTTTGTTAGACTTGAAAAAGGAAATCAACAGCTATGGTTTGGAGTTGGAAGCTATAGAAAACTTTGACCCAGCTATATGGCATGATATTCTTTTGGATGGCCCAAAAAAAGAAGAACAAATAGAATTAGTTAAAGAACAAATAAGAATAGTTGGTAAAGCAGGAATACCAGTGTTTGGATATAATTTTTCATTGGCAGGTGTGGCGAGTAGAACGATAGGGAAATATGCCCGTGGTAATGCTGAATCAGTTGGTATGGAAGGCAGTGTAGATGAGACTCCAATACCTAATGGTATGGTGTGGAATATGGTATATGATAACAATGCACCTGAAGGTTTTATTCCTAAAATTACGCATGATGAGTTATGGAATCGATTGCAATATTTTTTGGAGCAAATAATTCCGGTAGCAGAAGAAGCAGGTGTGAAAATGGCGGCTCATCCAGATGACCCTCCAGTGCCTTATGTGCGTAATACACCAAGATTAGTGTATCAACCTGATATGTATCAGAAACTTATAGATGTAAAACCGAGTCCAAATAACAGATTGGAATTTTGTTTGGGTTCTATTGCAGAAATGACAGATGGTGAGGTACATGATGTGACAGAGCAATACAGCAAGCAAGATAAAATTGGATATGTACATTTTAGAAATGTAATTGGAAAAGTGCTTAATTATAAAGAGGTTTTTATTGATGAAGGAGATATTGATATGATTAGAATATTGAAAATCCTTAAAAAGAATAAATTTGAAGGCGTTCTTATTCCTGATCACACACCTCAAATGAGTTGTGATGGCGCTTGGTATGCTGGTATGGCATACGCCATGGGTTATATGAAAGCAGCATTGGCCAGTTTAAATTAATATAAAAATCCCCTTCTAGAAAGAAGTTAAACTTTTAGGGTTTATGCTATGATTCTTTATTGTTGTGGGATTTGTGCATTTTGTTTGGATCCAATATGGGGTTTAACAAAAGAGAGACATAGTTTAGATTCAGTATTCAAAAAGAATATTGAAGACATTAAATAGTTGTCTGGAACAAATTTCACTTACCAAAACAAATAGTTTTTGGGTTCAATATTCTTCTGTGAAATTTATATTGTTAGCGGTCATTCTTTTAAAGAAAGTACTAACTAAAGGGTTTGGACCTTTAAATAATTCAATAAATATATATTTGGTATTACAAAAAGAAACAGGGGATTTTGGGTGAAATAAAATCCTCTAAATGCAAAAGAGATCTTACCTGTAATGCTGTATTGTCACGGCGGTGGGTATGCTGTAGATAATTATTTTATGAAACTACCAAATCAAGATATAATATAATGGGAGTAGAACCCATCTTTGATACTTCTGTAGAACTAGTACGAAAGTGGTACGATATGTATCTATTTTGATGTCTTTTAGTAGGCAGACGGCTGATTAAAATTGACGTACGATCATTATTAGCTAGGTAGTGTCTTAATTAATAATTTT
>JAOZUW010000035.1 GCA_029938465.1 Bacteroidales bacterium
TTTTTGCAGTCCTTTTTGAATAAGGGGCTGCTTTTTTATGTAGCAAGTTCATTGAGAGTATTGTAGATACTATATTTGATAGAGATGCCGATGTAGCTCAGTTGGCCAGAGCAGCTGATTTGTAATCAGCCGGCCGGCGGTTCGAATCCGTCCATCGGCTCTATTTTTAGTATATTTTTGGGGAGATTCCAGAGCGGTCAAATGGGGCAGACTGTAAATCTGTTGGCGAAGCCTTCGGAGGTTCGAATCCTCCTCTCCCCACAAAAAAATACTAATTAAGTGGTATGGGTAAGATTCACTCTAGCAAATGTAAATTTGTTGTTTTAGTCTGCTTCTCCACATAAAAGGATACTAATGTGATGATTGATAAGATAACAAGTAGGATGCTAGATATGTTGTTGTAATCTTACTCTCTCACGAAAAGTTCTTTAGATATTAAGGAGTAAAGTTTGTTATGAGCTTTATTCTGTAAAAAATGCGGGAGTAGCTCATTTGGTAGAGCGAGAGCCTTCCAAGCTCTAGGTGGCGAGTTCGAGCCTCGTCTCCCGCTCTTTTTTGAGTCTTCATTTTAGAGATGGATGACCTGCCGATGTAGCTCAGGGGTAGAGCGTTTCCTTGGTAAGGAAGAGGTCATGAGTTCAATTCTCATCATCGGCTCATAATAATAAACAAGAAACAATAAATTTAATTTCATTATAAAATAATAATAGATATGGCTAAAGAAAAATTTGATAGATCGAAAGACCATGTGAACATTGGAACAATTGGTCACGTGGATCACGGTAAAACAACTTTGACAGCTGCTATCACTACAGTCTTAGCTGAAGCTGGCTTATGTGAAGTAGCTAGTTTTGATTCTATTGATAATGCCCCTGAAGAAAAAGAAAGAGGTATTACAATTAACACTGCTCACGTAGAGTATGAAACTGCAAATCGTCACTATGCCCACGTTGACTGTCCTGGTCACGCGGATTATGTGAAGAACATGGTAACTGGTGCTGCCCAAATGGACGGTGCTATTTTGGTAGTAGCTGCTACTGATGGTCCAATGCCACAAACTCGTGAGCACATCCTTCTTGCACGTCAGGTAGGTGTACCTCGTTTGGTTGTATTCATGAATAAAGTGGATATGGTTGACGATGAAGAGTTATTAGAATTAGTAGAAATGGAAATCAGAGAATTATTAGATTTCTATAAATTTGATGGTGATGAGACTCCAGTAATCCAAGGATCTGCTTTAGGTGGTTTAAATAGTGAGCCAAAATGGGTAGAGAAAATTATGGAACTTATGGAGGCTTGCGATACTTGGATTCCACTTCCAGAGCGTGACCGTGATAAGCCATTCCTAATGCCTGTTGAAGATGTATTCTCTATTACAGGTCGTGGTACTGTTGCAACTGGTAGAATTGAAACTGGTATTATTCACACAGGTGACCCAGTAGATATTATCGGTATGGGTGCTGAGAAATTAAAATCTACAATTACTGGAGTAGAAATGTTCCGTAAGATTCTTGATGAAGGTATGGCTGGTGATAACGCTGGTTTATTATTGAGAGGTATCGATAAGAGCGATATTAAAAGAGGTATGGTGATAGCAGCGAAAGATACTGTTACTCCTCATGGCCACTTCAATGCTGAGGTATATATCCTTAAGAAAGAAGAAGGTGGTCGTCATACTCCATTCCACACTAAATATCGTCCTCAGTTCTATTTCAGAACGACAGACGTAACAGGAGAAATTATGCTTCCTGATGGTGTTGAAATGGTTATGCCTGGTGATAACTTAACTATCGAAGTACAATTGATTGCTGAGATTGCTATGACTAAAGGTTTACGTTTTGCGATCCGTGAAGGTGGTAGAACAGTAGGTGCTGGTCAGGTAACTGAAATCATATAGTACTTAAGATATAGTAAAATATAATAGTGAAATTGAATTTGATATTAAGGTAGAAGCACTTCGGTGCTTTTGCCGCCATATCAAATGATTTTCAAACACGGGTGTAGCTCAGTTGGTAGAGCTCTGGTCTCCAAAACCAGGAGTCGTGGGTTCGAGTCCTACCACCCGTGCAAATTAATTAAAAACACACAAAAAAATGGGTTTAGTTAAATACGCTAAGGAATCTTATAACGAATTAGTATATAAAGTTTCCTGGCCTACTTGGAATGAACTCCAAAACAGTGCTATTGTAGTATCCATTGCTTCCCTGATTATCGCTTTTACGGTTTTCTTGATGGATATTAGCTTTAAAGAGGTCTTGAATTTATTCTATGGTCTGTTTTAAATATAAGTAGTATTGTTTCATTATAGTTATTTGATTATTTCTAGAATCTCTTATTAATTAAGTATGAGCGAGCAAAAGAAAAAGTGGTATGTAGTAAGAGCCATAAGTGGGAAAGAAAAAAAGGTAAAAGAATACCTGGAAAGCGAGATCCGTAGGCTTAAATATCAAGACAATTTATCGCAAATACTGATTCCTACAGAAAAGGTTTATCAGATTCGTAACGGTAAAAAAATTATTAAGGAAAGAAATTATTTTCCTGGTTATGTGCTTATTGAAGTTTCCAATTTGGAAGGAGAAATACAACACGTAATTAAAAACGTTCCTAATGTGATTGGATTTCTGGGCACCAGAGGTGAACCAGATGCGCTACGTCCTTCGGAGGTAAAACGTATACTTGGAAAAGTAGACGAATTAGACGAAAAAGGCGAAGCTCTTAATGTTCCATTCATTGTTGGTGAATCGGTTACTGTTATTGATGGTCCGTTCAACAGTTTTACTGGAGTTATCGAAGAAATTAACGAAGAGAAGCGAAAGCTAAAAGTGATGGTAAAGATTTTCGGAAGAAAAACACCGCTAGAACTTGGTTTTATGCAAGTAGCTAAGGAGTAGTCAAATCTTTATTAATCCTTATAAAATGTAAAAATGGCTAAAGAAGTTAGTGGATTAATTAAGTTACAAATTAAAGGAGGTGCTGCAAATCCATCACCACCAGTAGGACCTGCATTAGGTGCTAAGGGTGTGAATATCATGGAATTTTGCAAGCAGTTCAATGCACGTACGCAAGAACAAGCTGGTAAAGTAATTCCTGTGATTATCACAGTATTTAAGGATAAATCATTTGAGTTTATTCTTAAAACACCACCAGTAGCTGTTCAATTGTTAGAAGCTGCCAAACTTAAAAAAGGTTCTAGTGAACCTAATAGAGTAAAAGTAGCCACTGTAACATGGGATCAGATCAGAGCTATTGCTGAAGCTAAAATGGTAGACATGAATGCCTTTGAAGTTGAATCTGCAATGAGTATGATTGCTGGAACCGCAAGAAGTATGGGTATTAAAACAAAAGGTAAAAGGCCTTTTTAAAGTATTTGTATACTTAATAAAAAATTAAATTAAATGGGTAAAATCACAAAAAAAAGAAAAGAAGCTTTAGCACAATTTGATGCTACAAAGACTTATCCTTTGGTCGAAGCTGTAGAGATTATTAAAAAAATCACTACTGCAAAATTCGATGCTTCTGTTGACGTGGACATTCGTCTCGGTGTAGATCCTAGAAAAGCGAATCAATTGGTTCGTGGATCTGTAACTATGCCACACGGAACAGGAAAAGAATTAAAGGTATTGGTTCTTTGTACACCAGAGAAAGAAGAAGAAGCTAAAGCAGCCGGAGCTGATTATGTAGGTCTTGACGATTATGTTGCTAAGATCAAAGGCGGTTGGACGGATGTTGATGTTGTGATCACCATGCCTAGTGTAATGCCTAAAGTAGGTGCACTGGGTAGAATACTTGGACCAAGAGGCTTGATGCCAAATCCTAAAACAGGAACAGTTACTATGGAAATAGGTAAAGCTGTAAAAGAGGCGAAAGCAGGTAAAATCGATTTTAGAGTTGATAAATTTGGAATTATTCATTCTGGAGTTGCTAAAGTGTCATTTGACGCTGAGCAAATCTCAGATAATGCCAACGAATTATTAGCGACTATTATTCGAATGAAACCAGCTGCTGCAAAAGGTACTTATGTAATGAGTATATATATTAGTAGCACTATGAGTCCAGGAGTTCAGGTTGATCCAAAGTCGATTGCCCTTTAACCCCAGATATCAGATTTCGAAAATCTATAAAGAAATTATAGTATGAATCAAAAAGAGAAAAATCAACTAATAAAGTCCTTGTCGACACTTATCGAAGATTACCAACATTTATATGTTACAGATATCAGTGGCTTAAATGCTGAAGATACTAGTAATCTGAGAAGAGAGTCTTTTAAACAAGAGGTTAAATTAGTTGTAGCTAAAAACACCTTGCTAAAACAAGCAATGGAGAAATCAGATAGGAACTTCGATGATTTGTATGAAGTTCTAAAAGGTAACTCTGCTGTTTTGTTTTCCAATGTTGGTAATAAACCTGCAAAGCTCATCAAAACGATGCGTAAGAAGGCTGAAAAACCAATATTAAAAGGTGCTTATGTTGAAGAGTCCATTTACGTGGGTGATGATCAGCTAGATACATTAGCAAGTATCAAATCAAAAGAGGAGCTTATTGGCGATATTGTTATGTTACTACAATCACCAGCTAAGAATATTATTTCTGCCCTTCAATCATCGGGTGGTGGAACAATTGCTGGTTTAGTAAAGACCTTATCAGAGCGTCCCGAATAAATTTATTATTTTAAAAACAATTTTAAACATTAGATAAAATGGCAGATATTAAAGAATTTGCAGAACAGTTGGTAAACTTAACTGTAAAAGAAGTTAACGAGTTAGCAGGAATTTTGAAAGAAGAGTATGGTATTGAGCCTGCTGCAGCAGCTGTTGCAGTAGCTGGACCAGCTGCAGATGGCGACGATGCCCCTGCTGAACAAACAGAATTCGATGTGATTTTGAAGGCAGCAGGATCTTCTAAATTAGCAGTTGTTAAATTGGTAAAAGAATTAACTAGCTTAGGCCTTAAAGAGGCTAAAGGTTTAGTTGATAGTGCACCAGCTCCAATCAAAGAAGGAGTTTCAAAAGATGAAGCAGAAGGCCTAAAAACTTCACTAGAAGATGCAGGTGCTGAAGTGGAAATAAAGTAATTATAATATAGTTACTAAATCTTCGAAGAATAGGCAAAGCAGGCTCTACCTGCTTGTCTATTTTTCGTCGTATAATTAGGTGTCTTTTTTTGTCAATATAATAACCTCAAAAATTTTATAACTTTGGCTAGTAATATATCAGAAAGAATAAATTTTGCTTCTTCAAAGATTCGTCTGGAATATCCTGATTTTATGGATATTCAGTTGAAGTCTTTTCAAGAATTTTTCCAGTTAGAAACTAATCCGGAAAATAGAAGCAACGAAGGGCTGTTTAAGGTTTTTAGTGAAAATTTTCCTATAACCGATGCGAGAAATAATTTTGTATTAGAATTTCTCGATTATTTCGTTGATCCACCACGCTACTCTATGGAAGAGTGTATATATCGTGGAGTTACGTATAGTGTGCCACTTAAAGCAAAGCTGAAACTCTATTGTACGGATCCCGAACATGAAGATTTTGAGACTATCATTCAGGATGTGTATTTGGGAATGATTCCATATATGACTCCAAAAGGTACTTTTATAGTTAATGGAGCCGAGCGAGTTATTGTGTCGCAGCTTCACCGTTCTCCTGGTGTATTTTTCGGACAAAGCCGTCACGCTAATGGAACACAACTATATTCTGCCAGGATTATTCCTTTTAAAGGTTCATGGATGGAATTTTCTACCGATATTAACAGCGTTCTTTACGCTTATATTGATAGAAAGAAAAAATTACCCGTAACCACACTCCTTAGAGCTATTGGTTTCGAGAGTGATAAAGATATTTTAGAAATTTTTGATTTGGCACAAGAAATAAAAGTGTCAAAAACTGGATTGAAACGTGTTGTAGGTAAAAAATTAGCTGCTAACGTTGTCAGAAAGTGGATTGAAGATTTTGTTGATGAAGATACTGGTGAAGTGGTATCTATTGAAAGAACTGATGTGATTATCGAGCGTGAAACTATCCTCGAAAAAGATCATATCCCATCTATTGTTGATGCAGGAATAAAAACGATTTTTATCCATAAGGATACTGAAGCAAGTCGTGATTATGCAATTATCTTCAATACACTACAAAAAGATTCCTCAAACAGTGAAAAAGAAGCTGTTGAATATATTTACCGTCAGTTAAGAAATGCTGAGCCACCTGATGAAGAAACAGCTCGTGGTATTATTGATAAATTATTTTTCTCCGATACTCGTTATGATCTTGGAGAAGTTGGAAGATATAGAATTAATACAAAATTGAACCTAAATACTAGTTTAGATAATAGAGTATTAACAAAAGAAGATATTATCGAAATTATTAAATATCTGATTAAATTGGTGAATGCCAAAACAGATGTTGATGATATCGATCACTTGAGCAATCGTCGTGTAAGAACTGTTGGAGAACAGTTATACCAACAATTTGGTGTTGGACTAGCACGTATGGCACGTACTATTCGTGAAAGAATGAATGTAAGAGATAATGAGGTGTTCACACCAACTGATTTGATTAATGCTAAAACATTGTCATCAGTTATTAACTCATTCTTTGGCACCAATCAACTTTCTCAATTTATGGATCAAACCAACCCACTATCAGAGGTGACGCATAAACGTCGTATCTCTGCATTAGGCCCTGGAGGTTTGTCAAGAGAAAGAGCTGGTTTTGAGGTTCGTGATGTTCACTATACGCATTATGGTCGTTTATGTACTATCGAAACACCAGAGGGACCAAATATTGGTTTGATTTCATCTTTAAGTGTGTATGCTAAGATTGACAAATTAGGATTTATAGAAACACCTTATTTTGAAGTAAAAAATGGGGTAGTACAAAAAGATAAAGATCCTATCTATTTGAGTGCTGAGCAAGAAGAAAATAAAATTATTGCTCAAGCTACTACTTTAATGGATGATAATGGGGTTATCGAAAAAGACAAGGTAAAAGCACGTTCATTGGCTGATTATCCAAATGTTCCCAAAGAAAATGTTGATTTGATTGATACCGCACCTAATCAAATTGCTTCGATTGCGGCTTCTTTAATTCCTTTCTTGGAGCATGATGATGCTAACCGAGCTTTAATGGGATCGAATATGATGCGTCAAGCTGTGCCCTTATTAAATTCTGAAGCACCTATTGTAGGTACAGGAATTGAAGCTCAGGTAGCTCGTGATTCTAGAGTATTAATTAATGCTGAGGGTGATGGAGTAGTTGAATAT
Organism: Bacteroidales bacterium; assembly: GCA_029938465.1. Lineage (GTDB taxonomy): Bacteria > Bacteroidota > Bacteroidia > Bacteroidales > UBA12170 > UBA12170. Next base: position 7,259 of record JAOZUW010000035.1, read on the forward strand.
GTTGATGCAAAAGAGATTATTATTCGCTATTCTCGCGATGAAAGAGAGCGTTTGGTTAGTTTTAAAGATGACATTAGAAGTTATAATTTGCCTAAATTTAAGAGAACCAATCAGAATACAAGTGTAAATCTTCGCCCTATTGTTAAAAAAGGGGATAAGGTTAACAAAGGTCAGGTTCTTTGTGAAGGATATGCAACTCAAAACGGTGAATTGGCATTAGGAAGAAACCTTAAAGTGGCGTTTATGCCTTGGAAAGGTTATAATTTTGAGGATGCTATTGTGATTTCTCAAAAAATTGTGAAAGAAGATATTTTCACATCTATTCATGTGGAAGAGTTTACATTGGAAGTTCGTGATACCAAACGTGGTGTAGAAGAATTAACAAATGATATTCCAAACATCAGTGCCGAAGCAACCAAAGATCTTGATGAGAATGGTATTATAAGAATAGGCGCTGAGATTATTGCTGGTGATATTCTTATTGGAAAAATTACTCCAAAAGGAGAAAGCGATCCTACACCAGAAGAAAAACTATTGCGCGCCATTTTTGGTGATAAGGCTGGCGATGTAAAAGATGCTTCATTAAAAGCACCTCCATCTATGCAAGGCGTTGTTATTGGTAAAATGCTTTTCACTCGCAAAGTAAAAGATCGTAGAGAAAAGACAAAGGATAAAGATATTATTGAAGCATTTGATGATAAATTTAATAAGGATACTGCAGATTTAAAAAGTAAACTTGTTGATAAGCTTATTATTTTAGTTAGTGGTAAAACCAGTCAAGGCGTTTTTGATACTTATAATGAGCCTATTATTCCAAAAAAATCTAAATTCTCTCAAAAACTCTTAATGAGTGTTGATTATTTGAATGTTAAACCAACAGGCTGGACAACAGATTCAAATAAAAATGAGATGATTAAAGAGGTGATTAATAATTTCACTTTGGAATATAAAGAAACACTAGCAGAGCTAAACCGTAATAAAATGATGACCACTGTGGGTGATGAACTTCCTACAGGAATTGTTCAAATGGCCAAAGTTCACGTTGCTAAGAAGCGTAAGCTCAAGGTAGGTGATAAAATGGCTGGTCGTCATGGAAATAAAGGTATTGTTGCTAAGATTGTACGTGAAGAAGATATGCCATTCCTTGAGGATGGAACACCTGTAGATATTGTATTAAATCCACTTGGTGTACCTTCAAGGATGAATTTAGGTCAGATATACGAAACAGTATTGGGTTGGGCTGGTAAGAAATTAGGTAAGACATTCTCAACACCTATTTTTGATGGAGCAACTCTTGATCAAATCAATGGCTATATGGAAGAGGCCGAATTGCCTGAAAATGGTGCGATTTATCTTTATGATGGTAGTACTGGAGAGCGTTTTCATCAGAAAGCTACTGTAGGTTATATCTATATGTTGAAACTTCACCATATGGTAGATGATAAAATGCATGCACGTTCCATAGGTCCTTATTCACTTATTACACAGCAGCCTCTTGGTGGTAAAGCCCAGTTTGGTGGTCAGCGTTTTGGTGAAATGGAAGTATGGGCACTGGAAGCATTTGGTGCTGCTAATGTTCTTCAAGAGGTTCTTACCATAAAATCGGATGATGTAATTGGACGAGCTAAAGCATACGAAGCTATTGTAAAAGGCGATAGTATGCCAAAGCCTGGTATACCAGAATCATTCAATGTATTGGTTCACGAGCTTAAAGGATTGGGATTGAGTATTAATTTTGATAAATAGAGTGCTTTTATAGTTTACTCAAATTTATAATATATTGTAAATATGGCTTTTAGAAAAGAAAATAATCTTGCACAATCAAGTTTTTCATCAATAACTGTGAGCTTGGCTTCTCCAGAACAAATTTTGGAACAGTCGAGTGGTGAGGTGTTAAAACCAGAAACCATTAATTACAGAACTTATAAACCAGAAAGAGATGGTTTGTTTTGTGAACGTATTTTTGGTCCTGTAAAAGATTATGAGTGTCATTGTGGAAAATATAAAAGGATAAGATACAAAGGTATTGTATGCGACCGTTGTGGTGTGGAAGTAACTGAGAAAAAGGTACGTCGCGAAAGAATGGGACATATTGAACTTGTGGTGCCTGTTTCACATATTTGGTTCTTTAAATCGTTACCTAATAAAATTGGTGCTCTTCTTGGATTACAATCTAAGAAATTAGATACCATTATTTATTATGAGCGTTATGTAGTTATCAAACCTGGTATTGCTACAAACGTTGATGGTAGTGAACTCAACAGAATGGATTTCTTAACAGAAGAAGAATATTTTGATATTTTGGAATCTATTCCTGTAGAGAATCAATATCTTGAAGATTCTGATCCTACTAAGTTTATTGCAAAGATGGGAGCTGAGGCTATTTATGATATCCTCTCAAGTTTGGATTTAGATAAAGAATCTTTTGAGCTCCGTCATAAAGCAAATACCGAAACTTCGCAACAGCGTAAACAGGACGCTCTAAAAAGACTTCAGGTTTTTGAAGCTTTTAGAGATGCCCAAAACCGCTTGGAGAATCGACCTGAATGGATGATTGTAAAGGTAGTACCAGTTATACCACCAGAGCTTCGTCCTTTGGTGCCACTAGATGGTGGACGATTTGCTACTTCCGATTTAAATGATTTATATCGTAGAGTAATTATTAGAAATAACCGACTTAAAAGATTAATTGAAATCAAAGCTCCTGATGTAATTATGCGTAATGAAAAACGTATGCTTCAGGAAGCTGTAGATTCACTATACGACAATTCAAGAAAAGCCAATTCGGTAAAAACAGATAGCAACCGTGCATTAAAATCTTTAAGTGATAGTTTAAAAGGAAAGCAAGGTCGTTTTCGTCAGAATCTTTTGGGTAAACGTGTGGATTATTCAGGTCGTTCGGTTATTGTGGTTGGTCCAGAGTTGAAACTCAACGAATGTGGATTACCAAAAAACATGGCTTCTGAGTTGTTTAAGCCATTTATTATCAGAAAATTATTAGAAAGAGGTATTGTGAAGACAGTGAAGTCTGCAAAGAAAATTGTAGATAGAAAAGATCCTGTTGTTTATGATATCTTAGAAAATATTTTGAAAGGTCATCCAGTAATGCTTAACCGTGCACCTACTTTGCACCGATTAGGTATTCAGGCTTTTCAACCAAAGCTTATAGAGGGAAAAGCTATTCAGTTGCATCCTTTAGCTTGTACAGCTTTTAATGCCGACTTTGATGGTGACCAAATGGCTGTTCATGTTCCACTAGGTAATGCAGCGATTTTAGAAGCTCAAACTTTAATGTTAGCCTCTCATAATATTTTAAATCCTGCTAATGGTGCACCTATTACAGTACCTTCTCAGGATATGGTTCTTGGTTTGTATTATATGACCAAACCAAAAAAGAGTTCTAAAGAATTTCCTGTAAAAGGAGAGGGGCTTAAGTTTTATGGTCCAGAGGAAGTGATTATTGCTTATAATGAAAAGCGTGTTGATATTCATGCCGTTATTAATGTGAAAGTTGATGATATTGTTGATGGAGAAGCGGTAAATCACATGATTGAAACTTCTGTTGGTAGAATATTATTCAATCAGGTTGTTCCTGAAGGTTATGCATATATCAATCAATTATTAACAAAGAAATCCCTAAGGGATATTATTAGTGATATATTGAAAGATATAGGAACTTCAAGAACTGCTCAGTTCCTCGATGATATTAAAACGATGGGTTTTGATATGGCTTATAGAGGTGGTTTATCTTTCAACTTAGGTGATGTTATTATTCCTGATATTAAGGAGACTTTAATAAAAGAAGCCAACGAAGAGGTTAATGAAGTAATGAATAACTACAGTATGGGTTTCATTACAAATACAGAGAGATATAATCAGATTATTGATATTTGGACTCATGCCAACTCTCATCTTACTCATACCTTAATGAATGAATTAATTGCTAATAAACAAGGTTTTAACTCTGTTTATATGATGCTTGATTCTGGAGCAAGGGGTTCTAAAGAACAGATTCGTCAGTTAAGTGGAATGAGGGGTTTGATGGCTAAACCAAAAAAATCTGGAGCTTCTGGAGGTGAAATCATTGAGAATCCAATTCTTTCTAACTTTAAAGAAGGCCTTTCAGTATTGGAATACTTTATTTCTACACACGGTGCTCGTAAAGGTCTGGCCGATACAGCTCTTAAAACTGCTGATGCTGGATACTTAACTCGTCGTTTAGTCGATGTAGCACAAGATGTTATCATTTCGGATGAAGATTGTGGAACCTTAAGAGGTTTAACAGTTTCTGCCTTAAAGAAGAATGAAGAAGTAGTAGAAACTATGTATGAAAGAATACTTGGCAGAACTGCTCTTTACGAAGTATATCATCCTCTTACAGATGAATTAATTATCAATGGTGGAGAGGAGATTACAGAAATTCTTGCTCGTAAGATTGAGGATTCTGGATTGGAGTCAATCGAGATCCGTTCGGTATTAACCTGTGAATCTAAGGTGGGTGTTTGTGCCAAATGTTATGGTAGAAACTTATCCAGTGGTCGTATGGTTCAGAAAGGTGAAGCTGTTGGTGTTGTTGCTGCTCAATCTATTGGTGAGCCGGGTACACAGCTTACTCTTCGTACTTTCCACGTAGGAGGTACAGCCTCAAATATTGCTACTTCATCTAATATTAAAGCAAAACATGATGGAGAATTAAAAATTGATGAATTGAGAACCATTGATTATAAAGATTCAGAAGGAAAAACCTTTGAAGTAGTTATTGGTCGTTCTGCTGAGATGAAAATTGTTGATAAGAAAACTAATGTAGCTTTAGCATCTTCAAATATTCCATATGGAGCTAAATTGTATGTAAAACCAAATACAACAATAAAGAAAGATACATTAATTTGTGATTGGGATCCTTATAATGCTGTTATTATTTCAGAGGCTAAAGGTAAGGTGAGTTTTGAGAATGTTGTAGAGGGTGAAACTTTTAGAGTAGAGTCGGATGAGCAAACAGGTTTTCAGGATAAAGTAGTAGTAGAAACTAGAAGAAAAGCGGCGAATCCTATTATCAGAGTTGTTAATTCAAAAGGAGAAATTCTTAAGACTTATGATATTCCTGTGGGAGCTCACATTATTGTTAATGATAAGGACAGTATTCAAGCTGGTGAAATTCTTGTAAAAATTCCTCGTGCTGTTGGTAAGTCTGGTGATATCACTGGTGGTTTACCAAGAGTAACCGAATTGTTTGAAGCACGTAACCCTTCTGACCCTGCTAAAGTTGCAGAGATAGATGGTGTTGTTAGCTTTGGTAAGAAACTAAAACGTGGTAATAGAGAAGTTATCATTACTAGTAAAACTGGTGAACAAAAGAAATATCTTATTGCTACATCTAAACAGATTTTAGCTCAGGAAAATGATTTTGTTAAAGCTGGTACACGATTATCAGAAGGTGCTATGACTCCTGCAGATATTTTGGCCATTAAAGGACCTATGAAAGTTCAGGAATATATTGTAAACGAAATTCAGGAAGTATATCGTCTACAAGGTGTAAAGATTAATGATAAACACTTTGAAGTGATTGTACGTCAGATGATGCGTAAGGTACAGATTGAAGATCCGGGTGATACTAAATTCTTAGAAGGTGAATTGGTGAATCGTATCGATTTCCTTGAAGAAAATGATGGTATTTATGGACAACGTGTGGTTATTGAGCCAGGAGAAGAAAAAGATATTATTTCTGGTCAAATAATCTCTGCACGAAAACTTCGTGAAACTAACTCCGATCTTAGGCGACAAGATAAATCATTGATTGAGTCACGTGATGCTAAACCAGCTACTGGTCGACAGATACTGCAAGGTATTACTAGAGCATCTCTTCAAACAAAGAGTTTTATCTCTGCAGCTTCATTCCAGGAAACAACAAAAGTATTAACTAATGCAGCCATTAACGCTAAGCGTGATCATTTAAAAGGCTTAAAAGAGAATGTTATTGTTGGTCATTTAATTCCTGCAGGAACTGGTTTGGGAGAGTATAAGAATCTTATTGTAGGTTCTAGCGAAGAATACCAAGCATTATTGGATAGTCGTCAGGAAAGTATGAATCATAACGAGTAAACAAAAAGAATTATGACTGATATCAAATTAGATAAAAACAAGCTGAATATTGAATTAAGTGATGAAGTAGCTGAAGGTCAATATTCTAATATGGCAATAATCACTCATTCACATGCCGAATTTATTATTGACTTTGTGAAGATGATGCCTGGAGTACCTAAGGGAAAAGTGAAATCCAGAATTATTTTAACTCCTGAACATGCAAAGCGCTTGTATAAAGCTTTGGCTGAGAACCTGAAAAAGTTTGAAGCACAGCATGGTCCAATTAAAGATAGTGGAGGAAATCCTGGAACACCATTTTCAATGGGTGGTCCTACTGCTCAAGCATAAAAAAAAGCTCTCATTTTTGAGAGCTTTTTTTATTTAAATAATTCTGTTCCATTACTTTTAAAAGCTAACCAATCCATATGTTTTAAAATTAGCTTTTCAGTTATACCCTCAATAGAAATTTTTGAGAATTCATTTGTAATCAGATGAGTAGGTCTTTTAGAAACGCTAAATAGCTGTTTGAGATATGATTTCGATTCACTTTTTTCATCATGCAATCTAACTCTTTTCGATTTCATTTCTTTATACTCAAAGAGTATCTTGCCTAGATTTCCTGAAATGCTGATAAATACTGTTCGAGTATATTTATAATGATGAGATTTATAAGGTGATAAAATACCAGAATACTCTCTCTTTAATACTCTTTTACTACTTTTCAACTGGTATAAATCATTATTTAGCTTATTACTTTTTTGTTTATAGGAAATATGTCCAAAAGGAATTCTGTCTTTACTGGGCAGATCATTAATCCTATCAACTAATTCTTGAAATTGAGCTATTATCTTAATATATTCCAATTCGATCTTACTTTTATTAATCTCAATATTTTTTTTCTTAACAGAAAGCTTTTTTTTCTCTTCAGAATCGTTGTCATTTGTTGCTGTAGTTTTATGCTCAGCTTCTTCTATCCAGTGACTCATAAATTGGCTATTTATATTCGTTTATATCTATTTCTCCCTTTAATGCTAAAAATGCATTCATGGCTAAAGCATCCAGATCATTTATTTCGGGGAATAGACTAATTGGGGCTATGGTTTTTATTTTATTACTTAAGTAATGTGTGAAAAATGAATAATTAAAAATACCACCACTTAGTAGTAATGCATCAACCTGAAAGTCCAGAACAGCTGCCATACTACCAATTTGCTTGGCTACATTATAGGCCATTGCTTCCATATAAAACTTGGCTTTCTCATCTCCTGATTCAATGCGTTCAAATATTTCATGAATATTTGAGGTGCCTAAATGAGCGAATATTCCACCTTCTTTAGTGATCATTTTTATCAATTGAGCTTCGGTGTAGTTGCCACTAAAACAAGCTTTTACTAATCGGCCAATAGGTAGTGTTCCTGTTCTTGATAAAGAAAAAGGGCCTGCTCCATCAAAGGCTTGATTCACATCCACCACTCTTCCGCCTTTATGGGCACCAATTGATATTCCACCACTACCTATATGAGCTACAATAAGTCGCATATCGTAATAACATTTGGCTTGGCTTTTGGCAAATTTCCGGGCAATATATTTATGATTCAAAGCGTGGAAGATAGATTTGCGTTCCACATCGGGATGGCCAGTAACACGAGCAATCTCGTCAAGCTCATCTACTACTACAGGATCCGCTAGAAAAGCTTTTGCATTGGGTAGCTGCTTGCTTATTTTATCAGCAATAATACCACCCATATTGGTTTCATGAGTTCCTTGGTAGCCTGTTCGTAAATGTTCTATCATTAAATCGTTAACTTGATAAACACCAGCAACTTTCAAAGGTTTTATTAGTCCACCACGAGCAACAACGGCTTCAATAGCTTGAAGATTGATATCGTTTTCTGTTAGTTCAGCCATTACCGCTTCAGTCCTGAAATCTACCTGATCCATAGGAATATCAAAGGAAGCTAATTTTTTTTCTTTGTGTTTAATTGTTTTAAGAAAAATAATATTATTACTTCTATACACAGCCATTTTTGTCTGGTTTACCTGCGGATATACTACTAAAATTTCCTTTGAGATCATTTTTCTTTAGTTTAAAGATTCAATAAGCGAAGATAATTTATTTTTGTAAGAAATTCAGATAATAGCTAATAATGATTGTTATAACTATATTTAAATATTTAATCAGTTTATTTTGCAAAATTTGAATGTAGTATTTACAGTTTTTTGATTGAAGAATTGGAGTATAAAATGGATCATTTTTTTTCAGAAATCTTTATGCATTTCACAATCCTATATTAAATCAGCTTATATTTACCTTTTATTAGACAAATGGGGATGGCTTATTGATGTTTTGTCTTGATTTTTCTATCGGAGAGATACAGTTGTTATCGATCTATTGATAAAGATCTTTAGGTACCTATTACATTCAAAATAAATCAATTATTATGAAAAAAATATATTTAATTAAACTCTCGACCTTATTTTTAGCGTTTATACTGCATTTTAATAGCGCTGCTCAAGAATTTGTAAAAGTGGAGGCTGAAAAAGTAGGTATGTCAACTGAAAGATTACAAATTCTAAGTCATACTCTTCAGGAATATGTGGATAATGGTGAGCTATCTGGAGGGGTGGCTTTGGTAGCCAGAAGAGGTCAGATTGCCTATTTTCAATCTTTTGGAAGAAATGACATAGAAAATGATGTTCCTATGCAAGAAAACTCCATTTTCCGTATTGCTTCACAGACGAAAGCAATTGTAAGTGTGGGCGTTATGATACTTCAAGAGGAGGGTAAGTTGTTAATTACCGATCCAATAGGAAATTATTTACCAGCTTTTAAAGAAACTACAGTTGCTATTCCAAAGGAAGATGGTGGATATGAAATTGTAAAAGCAAACCGATCTATTACCATTCGTGATTTGCTCACACATACAGCAGGAATTGGATATGGAGGAGGTATTGCCAGTGATCTTTGGAAGGAAGCTGAAATTCAAGGGTGGTATTTTGCAGATCGGGAGGAACCAATACAGGCAACAATAGCAAGAATGGCCAGTTTACCAAATGAAGCTCAACCAGGAGAAAAGTTTGTATATGGCTATAATACAGATATTCTTGGTGCATTAATTGAAGTGGTATCAGGAGAACCATTAAATAGATTTCTTGAAATGCATATACTTGAGCCTTTGGGTATGAGTGATACCTATTTCTATTTACCTAAAAATGAAAGTGATAGGCTTGCAGTGGTGTACTCTTCAACTGAAGGTGGCCTGCTACGGGCACCAGACCCGGGAGGAATGGTTGGTCAAGGTGTTTATGTGAATGGACCACGAAAGAGTTTTTCGGGTGGTGCAGGCTATCTAAGTACCGCAGAAGATTATGCTAGATTTTTGCAAATGATGCTTAATGGTGGATCATTTAATGGGAAACGAATCATTTCATCGAAAACTGTGGAGCTGATGACCCTTAGTCATCTGGAAGAGGTTACTTTTCCTTGGGCAAAGGGGACAGGCTTTGGTTTGGGCTTTTCTATTGTGGAAGATCTGGGATTAAGAGGAACAATGGGATCAAAAGGAGAATATGGATGGGGAGGAGCCTACCACTCTACTTATTGGGTAGATCCCGAAGAGGATCTTGTTGTTGTATATTTTACACAACTGATACCTGCCCACGGGCTTGATGATCATGCTAAACTGAGAGCACTGGTTTATCAGGCATTAATTGATTAGTTAATGTTTTGCCAGAGAAAAAAACATAGCTCATAAAAATTGAAGTCATTTTGAAATTATTGGTCTCAATCGTTAGTCAAAACCCTGCCTTTGTCGGCAGGCAGATATGCACTTTTAGTGCAACATTTTTAGTTTCTGCAAAATTTTGGTCTGAAATTGGAAGTCCAAAGCTAGAAGTAATCCTGACTTCTAGCTTCTGACTTCTAACCCAGTTAGGATTAAAACAGAAATGAATTTTATTCGTAAAATAAACCTATGGTACTTCCTAGTTCATTATGGTTTAGTTTATCATAAGTTTACCACGATATATGAAATCGTTTTGAACAACTACATACAGATACATTCCCTTATTTAAATGCTTGATTGATATTTGGTTATTATTAGAAAAAACTTGTTGTAGAACTTCTTCACCTTGAATATTAAATAGTTTTATGGTAGCAGCTTCTTTACTTGAAAAGAGTTTAATAGTGATATAATCTGTTGTGGGGTTTGGGTAAAGATTGATTTTAGTGCTGGTTTGATAAATAGATTGGTCTATTTGAACAATATCTCCTTGGCCTGCTGTAATAATTTCAAATGATACGGTATTATGAGCACATGATATTAAATTTAGTGTATCATTATTGAAACTACAATTGAGTTTTATCCAAGCAATATATGGAGAATAGCCTTCCCATATTTTTAATCCTAAATATTTATTTCCTGCACCATTAAACTGTCCTGCATCATTAAAAGTTCCTAAAATACCAAACCCTGTATTAAAGTATCCTTTTATAGAATCTCCTAGATCCAGAGCATCTGCATAACCATAGGTTGAATTGTCAAGGAATTCTGCCATTCCGAGACTATATACTCTGGCAGCATAAACATCTGTACTAAGCTCAAGTATATCAAAAGTATAGTCTAGTTCACCATCATTGTTTATATCAATTGTAAAACTACCCGGACCAATAAGCGTTTGATCAATTTCGTAATAATCTATTTGAGAATAGGTATTTATAGCTAGTATTGACATAACTGCCAACACAAGTATTCTGAAGATATTAGGGCTTAAAAGATTTTTCATAGCTTAACTTTTTGGTTTGATCTTAATCAAAACCAAAGGTAGTTAAAACTTTACATATTCCTTCTATACTGTTCTGCTGTTTAAGTTAAAAATGTATTTCTTTAGATCATTTTGCCAGAGGAATAATTGGCTTTTTGCTGCGTTGAATACAGACTGGAAATAGAGTGGGTTGTGTTTTAATACTTTAGCTTTTTCTACTCAAATAAAAACCAAGAACCTACCCATTCACCAAACAAAACATAGTGTTCACAAATAATAAAGGGGTATTCACAAAAGTCATTCATTCTCCTGTTTTCAGGTTGTATCTTAGGGAATTATCTAACCTTAAAACTGATCATTATGAGAAAATTTACAATTATTTTAGCCTTATTTATTTTATCCTTTGCATTTCAGGTTAATGCACAAGAATATATGCGTCTCGATGCTTCTTTTTACAGTGAAGCACTAGATGAAGTAAGAAATGTTGATATTTATTTACCATCAGACTATTATATAAATACAGAGCAGGAATATGCCACCATCTATTTTTATCATGGGGGGGGTGGTAACCAGAATAGTGGAGCAATGTATGCAGACTGGTATAAAAAAATGCATAACCAAAATTCTACCATCAGTTCACCGCTGGCTATTTTTGTATGTCCTGATGGGTCATGTGAGCCCTATATGGGGAGTATGTATTTAAACTCTAGTCTCTATGGTAATTTTTCGGATTATATGACTACAGATGTTATTGAATTTGTGGAGAATAATTTTAGAGCAAAATCATCAAGGAATTTTCGTTTTTCTTGCGGTACTTCCATGGGAGGAGCAGGGTCGTCATGGCATACTGTAAATAACCTAGAACTGTACAGAGCTAATTTCCCAATGTCGGCTTTAACTGTTACTAATGAGGAGTTTATTTTACATTTTAGAGATATGGTATATGCAGAGAATAATTCTTATCATAATCTAAGTTTTGATGCAGGTTTTGGTACTCAAGTATTTTTCACTCTTGCAGGTGGCTATGTACCTAACCTTAATATGCCCTATTCTTTTGAATTACCCTGGGATAGTTCCGGAGTGTTAATTGATACAATTGTTGATAAATATATGCAATATGATATCAGCAGTATGCTAAGGGATATTCCGGAGGATCTTGAATTGGCTTTCTTTTTAGGCTGTGGAACGGAAGATGAATTAGGGTTTTATCCCCCATACTTGCAATTTATGGATTCTTTAGATTATTATAATATCCCTTATGACTATAGTTATTATGAAGGAGGACATGTCGATAACCTAGAAACCATTAAAAAAGGCTTCTGTTATATAGATTCTATTATTAACTATTATTATGGGCCCGGGGGAGTGGAAATTATTGATTGGAAGCAATCAGCTGTTAGTATTTATCCAAACCCTTTTAATGAGCAATTTTCTGTTCAATTTGATTTGAAAAAAGATATACAAACAGAGTTAGAGATTTTTAATCATCTTGGACAAAAGATAAAAGTATTGGAAAGTGGTGTTAAACTAGCTGGCATTTCTCAATATCAGTTTGATGTTTCGGATTTACAAGCCGGAATATATTTCTGTAGGATAAAAATTGGCGATGACGTACTTGTGAAGAAAATACTTAAAACAAAATAAGGGCGAGAGCTAAAAGCAAAGGGAAAATGTTGGATGCTGGTTACTTGTCGATAGAATTTTATATGTTCTTAATATTTCTTTAGTGTAATTGGCTATGTTAGTGGTCGGCTTTTGTTGCAAGATGATGGTTTTCTAGATGCTATTTACTACGTACTATCGAATACATTAGTTTTCTGCCCTCTGCTTTTCGATTTTTACACTGTTTTTTTGTTATATTTGTGTAACTTATTGCTTTTGAGCCTTTTTAGTATAAGTGTTACAATAAATAATAATAACTATAGAATGCTAAGAACACTGATCATAGACGATGAAAAACCGGCAAGAAATACATTAAGTGGCTTATTAAAAAAAATTTGCCCACAGGTTATGTTAGTGGGGGAGGCTGATGGTGTTAAAACAGGCTTGCATGCCATCAGGGAAAACTCGCCCGATTTGGTTCTGCTCGATATTAAAATGGATGATGGTACTGGCTTTGATCTCCTTCATCAAATCGAAAACATCAATTTTAAAGTTATCTTCATTACCGCTTATGAAGAGTTTGCTATAAAAGCATTTGAGTTTAGTGCCATTGATTATATTTTAAAACCTGTAAATCCTGAAAAATTAGAAAAGGCAGTAAAACAAGCTGAAAGACTAAAACAACATGTTTTTATTACACAAATTAGTGCGCTTAAAGCAAATCTGGAAGATCCCGGAAACCAAAATAAAAAGATTATCATCAAAAACAGGGAGAGTATTTTTCTTTTAAATGTAGATGATATCCTACATTGTGAATCGGATGGGAGTTATACTATAGTTGAAACAAAAGACAATCAAAAAATAATTGTTTCAAAAGTTTTAAAGGAATACGACAAGCTTTTATCAGAATCAGGATTTATAAGAATACACAGGTCGCATTTGATTAATCTCAAGCATATAAAACGTTTTGATAAGCAGGATGGCGGTATTCTGTTGATGAGTAATAATACTAGGGTTCCAGTTTCAACAACTGGTAGGGTACGCTTACTTGAATTATTTGAAGAATTAGAGGGTTAATGATAACTAGAATTAGAGAAAAACACATAGAAATAATCGTAATAGATTTTCACAATAGTTAATTGATGCTTAAATAAAAATAGTAATAAAACCAATGAAGAAAGCCGTAAAATATATCAGTTTTTTGATCCTCTTTGGGCTTTTCCATTATTCTGCAAGTTCACAAATTAACTTTCCCCTTGAATTGGAAAAAGCGGACAGCCTTCAGGAAATTCTTCCTACAATACAAGGTATAGAAAAGGTGGATGTGCTTAATACCATGTCTTATGCTCTTATTCGTCATTATTCCAATATATCCGATAGCCTTGCTGGTCTTTCTTTAGAGCTAGCAGAGCAGCTTGATTATAAAGGAGGAAAAGCTATGGCTCTGTATTGTAAAGGCACCAATATATTTATATATGGTGATTTTATAGAAGCTTTGGATATGTTATATGAGGCGCTGGATTTGTTTAAAGAGATGGGTGATACAGCCATGATTATTGATACTTATTATGTGGCGGCTGAGACTTATCTTTTTTCGGGTACTGATAGATTTGAGGCTATACGTTTAGGTGAAGAGGCGCTTCAGTACTCCATACTATCTAATAACAAGCGAAAGACTGCACAAATGTATTCAGCGCTTCAATATGTATGGGGGGGTTATATTGGAAATGCAGAAAAATCCTTAGTATATATTAAAAAATATAAATCAGTCATCAAAGAATTAACAGCTCATAATTTAGAGTCCATAATGATTGAAGCTGCCGTTGGTCGTTCGCTTGCTATTAAAGGAGAGTATAGAAAAGCGATTAAACACTGTTTGAAAGCAACGAATATGCTAAAGCCCGATAATATTGAGGAAAGGGCATTTTTATCTCAACAGTACAGTGCAAATGGAAATATATATTTAAGATTAGGTGTACTGGATAGTGCATTTTATTCTTATGCAAATGGAATGAGATTAGCTCGTAAAAACAAACATTATTATGGATCACTAGAGAACTCTATGGGGTTTGCAAGATATTATCACGCGATTAAAGATGATAGAAATACTGTAGTTTATTGTGATTCAGTACTCTATTTTGGAAAGAAAATAGATTCATTGGGGTCTTTTTATGGAGTAAAGGAATACCAAAAAATATTAGGCATAAGTGGAGAAATATATATGCCTACTACAAATGCATTTAAAAGATATTATGCCTGGAAAATGATGACACAGGCTTATAGCTTATTACTAAAGATTTATCAAAATCAGAATAGCTATAAAAAAGCTTTTATGGTCAATAAGTCTTATGCCAAGATCAAAGATAGTATAGTTGCTTTTCAAAATAGAAAGGAAATTCTGGATTTGCAATACAAATATCAAACAAAGCAAAAGGATCATCAGATTTTGTTACTTTCAAAAGAGAATCAGATTCAAGTTTATAAGATAAGCCGAAGCCGTTTGATACTTTTTTCCGTAATAGCCATTTTAGCGTTATTACTTTTTATTTTTATTCTGATTTTTTATCAAAATATGATTAAATCGGATAGAAGAGTGAGCGAAATCAAACAAAAGCTTCTTCGTTCGCAGATGAATCCACATTTTATTTTCAATTCTCTAACTAGTATTCAAAGTTTTATTGTGCAGCAAGATGATATAAAGGCCAGTGTTTATCTTTCCAAATTTTCTGATCTGGTAAGGAATATCTTAACAAATTCGCAGAAAGAACTCATTAAATTAGAAGAAGATATCGATACTCTAGAAAACTACCTAGAACTGCAAAAGATAAGGTTTCCTGATAGGTTTGAATATCACCTGTCTGTTGATGATCAATTAAATCAGGAGAGTATTAATATTCCACCTATGCTAAATCAGCCATTTGTTGAAAATGCCATAGAACATGGGTTTAAAAACAGAGAAACTAAGGGGCAAATCAATTTAAAATTTACACACAAACAGGATGCTTTGCTTATAGAAATTGAAGATAATGGAATTGGCAGGCAAAAATCGCAGGAAATTAAGAGTCCAATGGAAAAAGACCATAAATCACAGGCTACATTAATCACTCAGGAGAGAATAAAAATCATTAACAAAAAACTTAAACAAAAAATTCATTTTGAGATTATTGATTTAATGGATAGTAACGGTAAAGCCACTGGTACAAAAGTAGTTTTTGAAATTCCTTTATCGTTTTAGATCCCTGTTTTAGATAGAATCAGAAGCTCCTTGATTTATTAGGGGATTATATGATTAAATTTTTGCAAAACGACAAAAAACCATCAATGTCAGATGAGATCAACTGTTAAAACCTTTTTGATGTTTGTCTGTGCCTAGTTCTTTTATAAGTTTTTCGAAAAGTGAGTAGCTTAACTTTTGTATTATTTGATCAAAAAATGTTACCTTTGATATAGAAGGATAATTTTTTGAGCAACTTAAATATAATTGAGATACTTAAAATGTATTCTTTTTATTAATGTTTAGAACCGAATTGAACCAAAACAGAAAAGAAAATATTATGAAAACAAGACAAGAAGTTATCCATGCAATTTCAAATGTACAACATCCTGCTATTGCATATTCATTACTAGAACTTGGAATAGTAAAAGATATAGATCTTAATGAGAATTTAGTTACAATTACATTTGCTTTTCCATTTCCAAATATTCCAATAGCAGGTCAATTGGTTAATTCAATTTCTATGCCTATACAATCACTTGGATTTGATTTTAAATATAAAATTGTTGTAATGACAGAAGAAGAAAAAATGAAATTTATGGAGATGGAAACAAAAGGTTGGAAAGGATAATAAAAAACAGCTAAATATAATTACATATATAATTTACATTTAATTTAATAGAAAGCATATCAATATGTTAAGGATAATTATTTGGATAATATTTATTTTTGGTGGTGGTATTTTGGGATACAAAATAGATAGTTATTTATTTATAGATATTCATAATAATATTACTTTTCACATCATAAGTTCTCTGTTTGGCATAGTGATATTATTTTTGGTAATAAAAGTGAGCAAAAATACAGGCAGGACCTTAGCTAAATACGGGCGAAAGGGTCAATTAGAAAGAATGCAGACCAATGTTCTTGTTAATCAGGGAGTATATGGATATATGAGACATCCTATGCATTTAGGATTATTGCTTTTTCCTATTGGAGTGGCATTTTTTATAGCGTCTCCTTCATTTATTTTAATAATTGCACCTCTTGAGATTTTGTTAATGCTTTTTATGATAAAATTTATTGAGGAGCCTGAAGCTATTAATAAGTTTGGAGATGAATACCTTAACTATAAAAAGCAAGTGCCTTGGTTTTGTTTTAAAACCAATTGTTTGAGAGAATTGTTAAAAGATATTCCTAAAAATGATGACAAAAAGGGGAACGGTTTATAGTGATCACACTCCTATAAAAAAAGTGGATGAAAAAACGGTATATGCAGTGAGAGATAGCGAAAATATTCAATTTGATGATATTGATATAATCTGTTGAGGAGTTTGGGTAATGCCTGATTTTAATATTGGGTTGATGAATAGTTTAGTTTATTGGTCTCAATTCTTAGTCAAAACTCTGCCTTTGCCAGCAGGCAGGTATGCACTTTTAGTGCAAGACTTTCAGTTTCTACATATTTTTGGTT
>JAOZUW010000134.1 GCA_029938465.1 Bacteroidales bacterium
AAGATCATTATATCTGACATTATTACTACTCATGTAAGGGCTTGGTTTGTGTTATGCTAAGTTTGACTTAAAATATATTACAGCATTCTGATATTTTTTAATGTAATTCATTTCACAAATCAGCATATATTAGCTCATTATTTATCACGAAACAGTTTGGCCTGTTTTTTTGAGGAATTATATATTGGAAATATTTCATATAGTGTTGAGGACTTGGCATATACTTAATGATTGAAATGAAAAATTATTTTAAAATATTTATAATAAATACATTTATCTTGATACTGTTGAGGTTAATAGAAACTTTTTTAGTTTTTATTGATTTTGGTAGTCAGAAATTTTTAATTCCTTCTGAAGGTCTTGGATTATTATATGACATTTCTATTATAAGTATATTTTTATTATTGTTGTTTCCTTTATTTAATTTCTTGCAAAAGAGAAATATAAACCTTGCCAATAATACTTTTTTAATACTGATTGGTCTGTTTTCCGTTTTGCATCTTTCAATTTTAATGTATTTTATATATCAATTGGAAGTTTTAGATATATTTTTATTTCACTACTCTATAGAGGAGATATTATTTACAGTGAATACATCGGATAGTAATTATTTTCCTCTCATTATTTCAATGATATTAATTGTTTTAACGCTATACCTTTTAAATAGATATATGGGGAATTTGAGCGAGAAACTTTTTAAATATTTTAAACCAATTATCAGTTCAGTAGTAGTAATATTTATTATTTTCCAATGGTTTGGTATTCAGAATATCAACAAATTTTCTACAAATAAATCATTATATTTTTATACAAAATCTATCGAGTATTACTTTAAAACTGATTATACTGGAGAAGACTACACATCAGATAATGGAAATGAATTTCAGAAGTTGGATACGGAAAAATTATATATAAATTTTGATTACCCACTTTTGCATAAATTAGATACTATTGATTTTCTTGGCAAACAATTTGAAAAATTTGATCAAAAACCAAATATTGTTATCCTTATTGTTGAAGGTTTAAGCGATGATTTCTTACATAAGTATCATGGTGTTGAATTGATGCCAAATCTTAAAAAACTAGCTGAGAAAAGTTTGTATTGGAATAAGTGTTTCACATTAGGCGAACGTTCATTTGCTGTAGTTCCATCAATACTTGGTAGCTTGCCTTATGGGAGAAAGGGTTTTACTTTACTTGATAAATATCCCAAACATATTTCCTTAGTATCAATTTTAGATGCTAATGAGTATTACACCTCATTTTTTTATGGACAAGGGGCATGGTTTCATAATAAAGATCGGTTTTTTAAATACAATAATATTGATTTGATATTTGATAACAGTAAGTTTTTAGATAAGTATGAAAAAATAATAGTAGGAGAGAATAAGTTCTTTTGGGGATATCATGATAAAGATTTGTTTTCACAATCTATAGAGGTTTTAGATACTATTTCTAATAATAAAGCATTATTGAATATTTATTTTACAGGCACCAGTCATTCTCCATTTATAATTAGTAATCAACAGTATTATGATCAGCAGTTTGATTCGCTTTCTAATCAGTTGAAAAACAAAGAGTCTGTTGATTTCTTTAATATCTATAAAAAATATATACAATCCATATTGTTTGTGGATGATGCGATACAGGAGTTTCTTGTGGAGTATCAAAAAAGAACTGATTATGAGAATACGATCTTTCTTATTACAGGTGATCATCCCATGACAGAGATACCGGTGCAGAATTCATTAAAAAAATATCATGTACCCCTGATCATTTATGGAGAAAAGCTTAAAAATTCGGTTGAGTACAATATTCCAGTAAGTCATTTGGATATTTATGAATCCTTACTCGCATTTCTCAATCCTTATTTAAAAACCATGCCAGATATAAGCTCCGCTTTAGGTTCTAAACTTGCTTTTAATACTTCTGAAGACAAAAGATATTTTGCTTTTATGAATGGAGTGCGGCAAGTAGTTGATTTCTATAGTGATGGATATTATTTATCTGGAGAGCAACTTTTTAAGGTGGATGATAAATTAGGTTTGGAAACCTCTTATAATATGGCAATAAAGAAGAAATTAAAAAAACAATTGTTAATATTTAATCAGGCTAATACTTATGTTAGTCTTCAAGATAAAATACTAACGGACAGCGTGATGTGTGAATCATTGGGCCATAATAATATCCTTTCACTAAGAGATAGTACAAGTGTTATGTTTTCTAATGAATACCATAGTTTAATCTCCACAATGGAGATGCCTAATTCAGATATTTTTTATGAAATACAATTTGAGTTTAGTGGAAAGCAAAAGGGTGCAACTTTAGTTTATCAATTGTTAGATCAAAATGACAGTACCTTGTTATGGAAAAACATGGGTTTGCCAAATAAAGCACAGTATTTTCAAGCACATATCCAAATCCCTAAACAAGCTATTCCTGATTCTATTATAAAATTCAAATCCTATCTTTGGAATACACAGAAAAATGAAATAGAGTATTCAGATTTGAAATTATTGATTCATGCAGATATGGAAAGTGTTTCTAAGCGATAACCATAATTCTAGTTTTAATTAGCTTTAATCCACTCAATAATTTTAGGATCATTAGGTAATGTTGAAGGAGTATGTATTCCTTCTAATTCTCCATTTTTCCCAATAAGGTATTTTTGAAAATTCCATTTTACTTTTGAATTCATATATCCATTTTCATCTTTTGTGGTGAGCCATTTGTATATGGGATGCATATTTTTTCCTTTAACGGAGATTTTACTCATCAAGGGAAAGTTTACTTGATAATTGATTGTGCAAAAAGCTTTTATTTCTTGGTCGCTACCTGGCTCTTGCCATAAGAAGTTATTTGCCGGGAATCCAATAATAATAAAATCATCACCTCCATATTGTTCATAAACCTCTTGAAGTTGTTTGTATTGTTTAGTATAGCCACATTTTGAAGCCACATTTACAAGCATTATTTTTTTTCCCGATAGCTGACTAAAGTCAAAATCATTTCCATCAATATCTTTTACCGTAAACTCGTAAAAAGATTGTTGTCCAGATACTCCAAAAGCTATCATACTCAGAATTATTATTATTATAGTATTTTTCATTATGATTATTGTTTAAAATCATTTGCAAATAAACACTAAAAAGATATTAATTCTTCTAATCAAAAAAAATAAATTGAGACTTAATAAATAAACATCCTAATAAAGAATTATATCTATCTTTGAGAATGAAAAATTCCCTTTTAATTTTACTAATCAGTAATCTGTTTCTTTTTTCTTGTATCAGTGATAAGAATAAACATGATATAAAGTTAAAATCCTCATTTTTTCAAATTTCTATTAATGATAAAGGTGCTATAAGTCAATTTGTTGATATTAAATCGAATAAAGATTATTGTTCAAAAGATTCCATATCATACTTGATGTCTATTCGCATAAATAATAAGATTATTCCTCCCCAATCAGCAGAATTGAAAGGAGATACCGTATACTTAGGATATGTTGGAGATATTGAGGCACAGATTAAGGTGGAGCAAAAGAAAACACATATCAGTTTTGATTTATTATCCATCACTCAGAATGATATTATTGAGTTAATTATCTGGGGCCCTTATGCTACTACAATTGACCAAATTATTGGAGAAACGGTTGGTGTAGTACAAGGAGAAGAATATGCTATTGGTATTCAATCTTTAAATATCAAAACATTGGGAGGATATCCTTGGCAAGAAAGTGATTGTATGCCAGAGTTTGATATTTTCGAACAAGAAGATGCCAGTGATATGAGCTCAGAAGGTAAGCGACAAGTTTTATATAGAATAGAAGCTGCTAAACCTACCCTAACAGGAAGTAGTTTGCAAGCTTATTGTCGAAATAGAAATAAAGACAGAATTGTTGAGAATTTGAAACATCAACATTTTGTAGCCCCTAAATATAATGATGGAGGCATAATAGATTCAAAAATGGCACTATTTGGTTGTCAGGTTTTAGATGTATTAGAAACTATTGGAACCATTGAAATTGAAGAAAACCTACCACATCCTACCATTGATGGGCAGTGGGGAAAAATTGCTTCAGGAGCTTCGGCAGCATATATTATTATGGATTTTAACGAAAAAAATATTGATGAGGCTATAAAAATAACAAAAAAAGCAGGTTTGCGATACTTATACCACTATGGAAGAACATTTAAATCATGGGGGCATTTTGAACTAAGTGATGACTTTCCTAATGGATATGAAGGAATGAAAAATTGCGTGGAGAAGGCTAAAGAGCAGGGGGTTATGCTTGGTATTCACACGCTTTCCAACTTTATACAAACCAATGATGCTTATGTTACACCTATTCCTGATAAACGATTAGCTCAGGTGGGAAGCTCTGTTTTATCTGCTGATATAGATAAAAACCAAATAGAAATATCTATAGCTTCTCCAATTTTCTTTAATCAATTTAAAAACAACAGCTTAAAAACTGTTATGATTGATGAAGAGCTAATTCGTTATTCAAAAGTTTCAGCAGAATCTCCTTGGAAATTATTAGATTGTCAACGTGGTGCTTTCAATACAAAAATATCATCACATCAATCTGGAGAAAAGATTAGTAAGTTAATTGACCACCCTTATAAAGTTTTTTTATCGAATGCGGATTTAACTATTGAACTCTCCAATAATATTGCTGAATTGTATAACCAAACAGGATTAAGGCAAATATCCTTTGACGGATTAGAGGGGAATAGATCAACAGGAATGGGTAGCTATGGAGAAACCTTAATGCCCTACACTTGGTATAACTTGCTTAATGATGAACTCAAGGAACATTTGATTATTGATGCTAGTCGTACTACCCATTTCTTCTGGCATATTTATTCTAGAATGAATTGGGGGGAACCATGGTATGCCGGATTCCGTGAAAGTCAAACCGCATATCGATTAAAAAACCAAAAATATTTTAAAAGAAACTTAATGCCAGCTATGTTGGGATGGTTTCAAATGACAGACGAAACAAGTATTGAAGATATAGAATGGTTATTGGCTCGTTCTGCAGCATTTAATGCAGGATATGCTTTTGTTATAAACAAAGAAAATGTGATAAAAAATGGAAATTCTGACAAAATATTCCAACTGATAGGAGAGTGGGAGAAAGTAAGGATGGCTGGATTGTTTACTCCTGAACAAAAGCAAAGAATGGAAGATGTTAATAATGAATTCTCACTAGAAATTGTAGGTGAGAATGAATGGAACCTTTATGAAGTTTATTCTGGTAAGTTTAAACACGAAAAAAAAATAAGGCAACCTGGTGAGCCTTTATATTCTACTTTTGAGTTTGAGAACATTGGAGAAGAACAAAGCATTGGATTTATCATTGCCGCTCTAGATTCTGATATTTCAGCTATTAAAATGGAAATAGATCAGTATAAAGAAATAATCTTACCTATTACGCTTAAACAAGGACAGCATATAAAATATTCAGGAGGCAAAGAGGCATTTGTTTATGATAGAAATTGGAATCTAATTAAACCTTTTGAGGTAAATGCATCAGATTTTATAGTATCCGAAGGAAATCATAGCTTGACATTAGATGCGCATTTTAGTAATACTGATAAAGATACTCAGTTAAAAATAGAGATAAGAACTTTTGGTAGGGCTGAACGAATTAATAATTAGATAAAAAAGATTTGCCACTTTTTTCAGTTAAATACTAGTATTATCTTTCATATATTTGTTTCAACAAATAAAACTTTAACCATGAAAAACCAAATCTTTACTATTCTGTTTTTAGTTGCATCTTTTACTCTTTTTGCACAACATCAATTTGTGGATGTAACTACTCAGCATGGGATAAGTGGATTAAATGGTTTAGGGCATGCCGTAGGTTGGGGTGATATAAATAATGACGGCTTTCAGGATGTAGCCTTTAGTAATCAGGATGGCTCTGGCTTTTGGCTATATCGTAACGATGGTGATAGTTTTCAAAATATTACATCTTCCGCTGGTCTTGCTGGCAATAGTGGTAATATGATTTTATTTGTTGATGTTAATAATGATTACTGGGAAGATTTAGTTCTATATCCTCGGTCAGGAAGTCAGAAAATATATATAAATAATACTGATGAAACCTTTAGCCTAATGACAGGTTCAGGTGTCAACAAAAAAATTCGTCTAACTGCTGATTTTAATAATGACGGATGGATTGATTTAATGAGTGCAAGTAATAATCAAGTGACTATTTTTTATAATCAGGAAGGAGAGTCATTTACTAGTGAAGTAGTAAGTTCTTTTTCTGAAGATTATGCCGCTTTAGCTTTTGATTATAATCAGGATGGTTGGCAAGATATATACTTAGGTACTTATGGTGATTATGCAAATGCCCTTTTAAAAAACAATGGAGATGGTACTTTTACCGAAGTAGCAAGTGAAGCTGGAGTGCTTTATCCTTATTCTGCACATGGTCTCACTTCTGCCGATTATAACAATGATGGTTTAATAGATTTATATATAGGAAGCTATTCTAATTCTTCATCTTGTAAGCTTTTTCAAAATAATGGAGATGGTACTTTTGAAGATGTGACTAGTCAAATGAATGCTTATGGTCATCATGATACCAGAACTGTTTCAAGTGTGGATTATAATAATGATGGTTGGATGGATATTTTTGCTTCTCACCATGATTTTTACACCTATAGCAACACTTTGCAAAAAAACCAAAGTGGAGAAGGTTTTACGAATGTAGGGCCACAAATGGGTATTTCTGGACAATTTTTAGGTGATTATTTTGGTCTTGGCTGGGCCGATTACGATAACGACGGTGATATGGATTTATTTGCAGCTGGTCATATTGATAAATATGTGTTGTGGGAGAATAGAGATTGTCCTGGGCATTTTGTGGAAATCATTCTTAAAGGCGTGCAAAGTAATTATAGTGCAGTGGGTGCCAGCATTACATTATGGCAAAATGAACAATTGCAAAAGCGTTGGGTGCAATCAGGTTCAGGTGAGCATGATTCCCATAGCAAACGCTTACATTTTGGTTTAGGAGAATTGAGTACGGTAGACAGTATATGTATAGATTGGCCATCAGGCATGCAACATAAATTTCATAGTAATCAAGTGCTTATTGATGAAATATGGACAATAGAAGAAGATATTAATTTGAATGCTTCAGAAGCTACATTTGAGTCTGGAGTTAGTTTTTATCCTAACCCTGTTTCTGATTTTTTTATTTTGAATTCTTCTTCTAATGAAATAATCGATATCCAAGTATTCAATATGCAATCTCAGCTGATATGGGCACAAAACGG
>JAOZUW010000135.1 GCA_029938465.1 Bacteroidales bacterium
AGTGTATGGTTTAAAAATTTGCGCAAAGATACAATTATTAAGAAAGGCTACTCACAAAAGTGAGAGGCTTAAAAAAACAGCAATGAAAAAATATTGAATTCAGCTTATTATTTACTAATTTTGCCAAAAACAGAATAGAAATGTCAGAAAAGAGAAACTGGAAGAGCTTATTTGAGTTCGAAGAGATAAAACTAGAATACTGGGAAGGGATTGCAAAAATCACTATCAATCGCCCAAGGTATTATAATGCTTTTACACCAACTACAACTACCGAGATGGCTGTAGCTATGGATATATGTCGTGAAAATCAGGATGTTTATACAGTAGTGATAACTGGTGAAGGTGATAAAGCTTTTTGTGCCGGCGGTGATCAAAATGTTAAAGGCAAAGGAGGTTATATTGGTAAAGATGGTATTCCAAGACTTAATGTTTTGGATGTTCAAAAGAAAATCCGTTCTATTCCTAAGCCTGTAATAGCCATGGTAAATGGTTATGCTATTGGTGGTGGTCATGTGCTACATGTGGTTTGTGATTTAACCATTGCTTCTGACAATGCTAAATTTGGTCAAACTGGCCCAAAGGTAGGTAGTTTTGATGCTGGCTTTGGTTCTTCATATTTGGCAGCTATTGTAGGTCAAAAGAAAGCTCGTGAAATTTGGTTCCTTAATAAGCAATACTCCGCAAAAGAAGCTGAAGAAATGGGTATGGTGAATAAGGTAGTACCTTTTGATCAGCTGGAAGATGAAGTAGTAGACTGGTGCAAGACTATGCATCAAAGAAGCCCTATGGCATTAAGAATGATTAAATTGGGAATGAATGCTGAGCTGGATGGACAAGTAGGTATTCAGGAGTTTGCCGGAAATGCCACTTTGCTTTATTATATGACTGATGAAGCTCAAGAAGGTAAAGAAGCTTTTCTCGAAAAGCGTGATCCTGATTTTCATAAATTCCCTAAATTCCCCTAAATAGCACCTGATGCATATAAAAATCTGGATTCAAGCTTTCCGATTACGAACGCTACCATTGGCACTATCTAGTATACTAATGGGTGTTATTGTAAGTTATATTTATCACTCTTTTCAGTGGAGTGTAAGTGTAATGGCCATATTAACTACTCTATTTTTACAAATACTATCTAATTTGGCCAACGACTTTGGCGATGGTGTAAAAGGAACTGATAATAAAGAACGTCTAGGTCCAACTAGAGCTATTCAAAGTGGTGACATAAGTGCATCGCAGATGAAAGTAGCTGTTTTTATATTTGCTTTCCTTTCCTTAATAAGCGGGATTACTTTGATATTTCTTAGTGGTATCTCGTTGATAAATGCTGCAGTATTGCTAGCAATAGGAATATTGGCTATTGTGGCAGCCATAAAATATACAGTAGGAAAAAAAGCTTATGGTTATTCTGGTTTAGGTGATCTGTTTGTGTTTTTATTTTTTGGTCCAGTAGCAGTTATGGGTACTTTCTATTTAAACAGTCACTTTCTAAGACTAGATTTATTATTACCATCTATAACTATGGGTTTATTGAGTACTGCCGTTTTGAATTTGAATAATATGCGAGATATAGAAAATGATAAAACGTCTGGTAAAACTACTTTTGCAGTGATTCTTGGTATAAAAAATGCTAAATTATATCATGTCATTATTGTAAATATGGCTTTCTTTAGTTTAATGTATTTTGAGTTCTTACAGCATCTGCCTTGGTGGAATCATCTGGTATTTTTAATTTACCCTTTATTCTTAATAGACTTAAAAAAGATAGATAGCGAAGAAAATCTAAAAAATTTAGACCCTTTTCTTAAAAAAACAGCTATTAAAATATTATTCTTTGTTTTGATTTTCGGAATACTTGTTTTATTGTAGAGTACTACTCTCAACTCCCTACTCAATCATTAACTTCTGTGTTTTGCTCGCATTTTCTTGATCTAATATCTGAATAATATACAGGCCTTTATTTAGATGAGATAAATCAATCATTTCTTGTTTAAGATCTTTATTATTTAAAGGTTTCTCATAAACCAACTGACCTACAGAACTATAAACAGATAAACGCTGTGCATTCTCGAGCCTAGAATAATCTATTTGAAAGATTCCATTGTTAGGGTTAGGATAAATAGTAAATTCAGATAAACTCAGTTTATTTCTTTCACTAGCTCCAGTAATAGTTTGTCCAGGAGGTAGGATAATAAAATCAAGCCAAGCCGCATCTAAACCAGTATCTCCTTCATTATCTTTAGCATATTCCCATTTAAAGGTGTGTTCGCCAGCAGAAACAGGGAAAGTATATTGTTCAAATAATATCAATCCCGACCATTGTTCTATCAACTCATCATCAATATAGAAGCTTAAGAAGTCATGGCTCTTCTGACAAGATACTTGTATAAAGAAGGATATTTCATGATTACCGGGTAGATCGTAGTCTAAGATTAAACTTGAATGCTCGTTATCTGCTAGTCCATCAATCATAACAGAGAAATTTCCCTCTGATACATAATTAGTGGCAATTTCCCAAGGAGCATCACCACCAAATCCCCAATCAAATTTATCAAAACTCTCCATTTCCCAATCTTCTACAATAAGGCCAATATTGAAAAATTGATCTTTCTCAAAGCTAAAAGGGTCGGCAATAATATTATTGGTAATACTTGCTGTAGTTCCGGTAGGAGTTGATGCAGAGGTTGTAATCTGAAATTCAGAAACAAAACTCTCACCAATAGCTATTGCATCAAAATTTTGTTCACTGGCATCTATGGTGATATAGGATGAGTTAGCAGTTAGATTACTATTTCCAGCAGGGAAATCAAAATGACCTATATTACTTATTGTAAAACTAGCCATTGCTGTTTCTCCGGGGTCGAGATAACCGTTGTCATTACCATCTACTTCTTCAAAACTAATTAAGCTAAATTCTATTTGTGGGGCATAGGCTATTAAAGAAAACTCGCCATCCCATTCTTGTGACCCATTACTGATAGTGTAGGTAAAAATAATTCTGTGTTCATCAGGTATATCCACAGCTGTAGTAAATTGAAAAGCATGATCAATACTAATTTCTTCACCTTCACTGATATCACCAAAACTCTCAGTAGCATCATCTATGGTAATATACTCATCATTTGTGTTTAGACTGACTACTACATTTGTTGTAGCTTCTACACCAACATTTTTAATGGCAAAGTCTAAGTATACTTCTTCATTATATTCTATTATTCCATTGTCGTTGGCGTCATCATTATCATGATTTGTATTGATGAGGTAGGGGCCTTCAGCCACAACAAGTAAAATCTCTCCTTGATGACGGAAATAATTTTGTTTTGTGATCACCACTTTAATTATTGTTTGTGGGTTTTGTGGAGTATAATCAATACTCACTTCACCATTCTCATTTGTAATTCCATTGGCAAGGTATTCTCCCTCAACGGACAAGCCTACTAATGAATAGGGTTCTGCTTCAAAAGCTATAGTAGTGATATCGTTAGTAATAGCTATTTCATAATTAACTTCATTCTGCTGAGGTATTTCGGTATAAACCACATTAAAAGCATCGCCATGATGATGAAATAATCTATAAGTAATAGTATTCATAGATCCACCAACCCAGCTAGTAGTTGATAAAAAGTATTTACCTGAGGCACTACCAAATGCAGGTCTGAAATCACGTTCAGGAATTAGATTTCCACCATAATCAGGCATAAAATCGGGCCACATATTGTCGTACATTCCCCAAACATATGCATCGTTAACAAAAGAATAAGAAACTTGTGATGCAGCAGTAATACTTAATGCTCCGCCATTATCCCAACGGTGGAATTTTTCGGCAAAACATTGATTGCCTTCATCAAACTGCCCAGTAAGACAATTGATGGAAAAAATATGACTTAAATACTCGCTATTATTAAGTTGGCTGATACTCCCACTGTTAAAGTTAGGTTCGCCCCATCCACCATAGCCACCATGATCTCGGTGTTGTAAAATAAACGATCCTGCATTAAGAGCATCAACAACATCACTGCCAGTACCGCCACTCCAGCCATCTAGTTCAGAAGGTGAAGAAGGGATGTAGTTTAAACCATTTGGTCCAAAATAGCTCGTAATTGAGTAGGTTCCATTTGCTGAAGACCAAGGGTCAACCATAGGATTTCCATCATATATAGCATTTATTCTATTGGGAGTTTTTCCTAAAACATTGGCCATATATCCACCTACAGTTTCGGTACAAAGCTGAAACCATCGTTCTGTTTGCCAGCCCAATGCAGTAATAGGTTCGTTATAAAAAGAAGCTAATGTAGGAGGATTAAGCTCATATTCCATAAATTTCCCAACCATTATCTCTAATTCTTCATTATTACGTGCGGTCATACGAGCAAAAACAAAATCAGGGAGATTATTGCCAGTAACGTCAGCATAGTAGTTATCAGAAATATAAGTGCCTTCGTAGGGGTGAGGAAATCTTTTAGAGATAATCGTATGGTCATCATCGCCATAATCAGCCATTAATAATACAGCAGAAGGAACAGGGTCCCATGTGTTGTAAACCTCTGTAAAATAAGTATCTAAGACATTTACATCATTTCCGCCAATTTCATCAATAGTAACTATTTTTGTATATATTCCTTGTGCATTACGGAATTGCTTAATACTATCAGCCCAGGCTAAAAATTCTTCTTGATTTGGAGTTACGATTAAGTATTCGCAACCTGCTTCTTTACTTTGATTTGTGTTTCTGAGATTATAATCTATTTCTGGTATATCTTGTTCATTATAAACCAAATCGGATAGTATTTGATCCCAAAATGGAGAACGGAATCTTTCTTGACCATAGGAGGTGTTTTTGCTATTGAATTTAATTTCAAATTCCATATTTTTATATACCACCAACTCTTTGCTCACTGCATTGTATTGAAAGGGAGAAAAACGCAAAGAAGCAAATTGCATTCCTCGTATTTCAGTAGTTTTAAAAGTGATATTATTCTGAGGATACCATTCGTTTTTACTATATTCAATGCCTTTTACTGCAGGTATTGTCTCTTCAGTATCAAAAGGGATTTTTGCTGCTGGTGTTATATTGATATTGTGAAATATTTCTTTATCAGCTGAAATAAGCTCGACTTCTATTTGGCTACCATCAGGAATTAAAATATTTTTTCCAATAAATGGGAGATTAGGAGCTCCTTCTTTGCCTGGCACTAATGAAAGTCCATAAACAAGCTGCTGCATGCTTTCACCTTCAATTTTTGTAGATTGAAAAGAGAATTCACTTAATGCGAATTTAAGAGTTATTCCATTATTGTCACTTGATTCTATATTTAGACCGTCTTGTCCTTGGTTTTCTGGAAAAGAGATTTTTTGTGCAAAAGAGAAAGATATTGATACTGAAAACAAGATCAATAAAAAGAGGTTTTTTATAAAATAAATCATGTTAAAAAGATTGGTTTAAAATGGCTTGCAAACATAATAAAAAATAGGTAATGAAATGCAGAGTGTTTTTCATTGATATCTCTTCTCAATCATAATAACTTTTTTTCTTTGTGAAACTCGGTGTTTTCTTTGTGGTTCTTTGTGCAATACTTGCCTGCCGGATTTCCTCCCGATAGGGATGGCAAGGCAGGGCTATAACACAGTGATGTACAAAGAAGACACAATTTGCTCAAAGGTATTATCAATTCAATAATCTCCTCAGCACATCAAAATAAGAATTAACCAATGAAACAAATAAGGCAATTACACAAATTTATAATATGCTATTTATTTAAGCTGAATAACTACCTTTGCAGGGATTAAGATTTTATGAAAGATTTCACCAAAGGTAGCGAAGCCAAACAGATATTTTATTTTGCAATACCCATTTTGTTGAGTACCATATTTCAACAATTATACAATATTGTGGATAGTATTTTTATTGGACAGTATGTAGGAAAGGAAGGTTTGGCAGCAGTTGGTGCTAGTTTTCCGGTTATTTTCGCACTCATATCTTTTGTTATTGGTATAGGTTCAGGATCTACAGTAGTTATCTCACAATATTTTGGTGCAAAGGATAATGATTCAGTAAAAAAAGCTATTGATACGCTTTATATATTTATGTTTTTTGCTTCAATCATACTTAGTATTTTGGGGATTTTATTTGCAGAAGAAATTTTTGTTTTAACAAATCTTCCAGAAGAGGTTATTCCACATGCGGTTACTTATTTGCAAATCTACATGTTGGGTAATATTATGTTTTTTGGTTTTGCAGGTACCAATGCTATTTTACGTGGTTTGGGCGATTCTAAAACCCCATTGTATTTTACTATCATTGCTACTTTTATAAATATCTTATTAGATTGGGTTTTTATAAAAGAAATGGGCTGGGGAGTTGCAGGTGCTGCTTGGGGTACTATTATTGCTCAGGGAGGTGCATTTATTACAGGGATTATATATTTAAATAAAACACATACGCTTTTATCTTTACACCCTAAGCGTCTTCGTTTTGATAAGAAAATATTCAAACAAAGTGTTAAAATAGGTTTGCCAACAGGTTTTCAACAAACTTTTGTGGCTTTTGGTATGATTGCTTTATTTGGAATTGTGAACCAGTTCGGAACAAATACCATAGCAGCCTATAGTGTAGGTATGAGAATAGATTCCTTATCTGCTATGCTAGCTATGGCTTTTGCCGCCGCTGTAGCTCCCTTTGTGGGGCAGAATATTGGTGCGAAAAAGTTACATAGAGTAAAGTGGGGTTTTGTGGCAGCATTGGTGATGAGCTCTGTTTTAACCATTATTATCACTCTGGCATATGTAGTGTTCCCTAGGCAAGTAGTACAAGCCTTTACCAGTGATGTTGAGGTTATAGAAATTGGAGTAGAATATATACAAGTAGTGGCTCCATTTTATATCATTTTTAGTATAATGATGATAGTTAATGGTGCTTTACGAGGAACTGGCGATACTATTATCCCTATGTTTATTACATTAATAGCCTTATGGTTTATCCGAATACCAGCCTCCTATTTTATGGCTGAATATTTTGGAAGAATAGGAGTGTGGTGGGGTATTCCTATTGGATGGTCTATAGGCATGAGTTTGGCATTTATTTATTTTTTGTCGGGGAGGTGGAAAAAGAAAGCTGTGATTCATTAAGTCTAGAAAATGGCTTCCAATCAATAATATAATACGAACATATTTAAGTCGTACTGAGCCTGTCTGCCGACAAGGCAGGCGGGGTCGTTGAGCGGACCCGATAGCCATCGCATTGGCGTCAACCTAAGGATAACTTATTTCTACATAATTAAGATAAAATA
>JAOZUW010000036.1:0-18713 GCA_029938465.1 Bacteroidales bacterium
GCAATCCGTGCGCCAGTTACAACTGAAATCCAGCAATTTATCCATAAGTTTTCAATTGTGGTGTTTCCAAAATTACATCTAACAAATTCGGTAACTCCGCATAATTTCTGGCAGAGCTAAACAAATACTCCTCAGGCTTGTCAACAAGCATGTCTTGTACAGGATTTTGATGGATATAGTTTAATTTCTCATAAAAAAACTTATTAGTATATATCACTTTTGCATGATTACTATCTTGCCATAATTTATACTGTTGCTCACGTTTCAAATGTTCACAATATTTGTGTAATAAGGGCAATAACCACTCTCTTCTACTTTCTGGCTCATCTTCTATTTGCCTCACTATCTTTTTTGAAGTAAATTTCTTAAAATCTCGTAAGATATCCGATAAACGATAGCCTTCTGCTGCTCTACATATTAAGTGCAAATGACTGTGCATAAGAACCCATCCATAAATTTCAAGGCCTTTAGTACCCTGACAATACTTTAAAGAATCTACAATGGCAAGTTTGTGATTGTTTCTTGTGAATATATCAACCCAACCTACGGTAGTCATGGTGATAAAATAAGCTTTATCAGGTTCATGGGTTTTGTATTTATCAGACATATAGCGAAGATAAATAATTTTTGATAACGAAATAGGTTTTGAATGCTATTAAACGCACGGATTACAAATCCGCACGAGCTGGTTATACACTCGGAAAACAATTTCTAGCGAGCGGCTTTCTTTAAATTTTAAAACCAAAAACCTAAATTTATAAAGGCTGAAATTCCTTGGAAATTAGATCCCATAATGGATAATTCCAAAGGCCCAATAAAACTATCATATCCATAAGTAATTCCATAGCCCATAGGAGCATAGGTTAAATCTAAGAGATCTTCTTTATTAATACTTGTATTACCACCATCTAAAGTCATCATCAGGTAGTGTTTATCAAATAAATGATACTGCAGACGCAATCTTGCAGAAAACATTTGAGTCCCTACAAACTGACCTGTATTCAATCCGGAAAATGATATCATACCTGGCAAATAATGACTTCCTTGGCCCCCCAACAAAAACATTTGACCAAAATAAATACCATCTCCAAAAGTAAAACCTGCATTTATCCTCGGTCTGAAAGTCCAACGAGGAAATAATGGGATAGCTTTATCATAGTAACCAAATATTATTGTTGTTGGTTGAGCTGAATTCACATTACCCCCTTTTAAAAATTGACTCACATAAACTGCATTTACATCTACCTTTCCTCCTTTATGTGGAAAGAAACTCTTATCCCATCTATCGACGGTTAAAAAAGCATAGAAATTTAAATTTGTCTGCGAATATGTGGAATTATCAACTCCTATATCTACACCAACATCATTACGTAAACTTGACACATCAATTTGTGCACCACCACCAATAGCAAATATTTTTTTACTAACCGATTGGACATATAAGTTGACAAGCCAATTACTAAACCTATACTCTCCTACTTTTTCTTTACCATTCAGATAATCAATAAATGAGAAACTGGACCAAGCAGTAGAAAAACCCATACTGGGACGGAATCCTCTATTTTGAAAATAATTAAAACTCAGGTGAGGATTTTCACTTAAACCTATCTTTGTCTGCAATAAAGTATTGTCTAACAGCACACTGCGAAACATTCCTGTTAGTAACAGACCTGCCTTATATTCTGAATCATAATGTACCCCCACTCCAATACGTCCAAAACTTGCTTCTTCAACCTTAATCACTAATATACCACCTTCTTCACCTGGTAGAAATGAGTATTTTACTGTGTTAAAAAACAAAGTTCCATACATTTGCTTAATCAATTTTTCAAGATCTTTTATTTCCATTACATCTCCCCTTCTATAAGGAAACAGTGACATAATTATTTTTGTAGAAATATTTTCATTACCCTCAATTACAATAGTATCAATCACAAAATGAGTCAGGGGTTGTAATTCTCTAACTTTCATATTATAATCCGGAAAACTTCTTAAATAGTTAGCCAATTCGGTTAATTCCTGCATATGACTTTCTGTAGCTGTTTCACCCCGTAAAATAAGCGTATCATAATCACCAAAAGAACCAACACCATAACCTGTTACATCAGGATGAATATAATAATCAACATAAAGTTGTGCGGTATCATTTAATGCTTTACGGTAAAAACCTGCACTTCTATCTAAAATAGCAATAATGGAGCTTAAATCGTCAATGTTATAATCTTTATAGGTTTGCACATCTACGCCTATAATGATATCGCAACCTCTTTCAGCTAATTCTTTGGCAGGAAAATTATTTACCAAACCACCATCTACAAGCATTCTACCATCAATTGTAATGGGTGTAAAAACGGTAGGAATTGCCATACTAGCTCGTAATGATTCCGCTAAATTGCCTTTATCTAAGATGACTGATTCACCATTAGATATATCGGTACCAATACATAAAAATGGTGTTTGGTATTCATTAAATTGATGAAATTGATGAACTGGTGAAACCAAATGAGATAATAATAATGAAACACTTTGCCCATACTTAATTCCAAAAGGCAAATCAATAGATTTTTTACTTACAGGAAAGCTGATAAACTGTTGCTCGTTATAGGTTTTCTCTTCTAAACTTAAATCACGACGATCGATCTTGTCGAGTAACAAAT
Source organism: Bacteroidales bacterium (assembly GCA_029938465.1). Lineage (GTDB taxonomy): Bacteria > Bacteroidota > Bacteroidia > Bacteroidales > UBA12170 > UBA12170. Next base: position 2,658 of record JAOZUW010000036.1, read on the forward strand.
GACTCCAATCTTGTTTCTGTACAATTTTTTCAATAGATTCGGGACTATATCCTATAGCAAATAATCCTCCCACAAGGCTTCCCATACTTGTTCCTGAAATATAATCTACTTCAATCCCCATCTCCTGAAGAACCTTTAAAGCTCCAATATGTGCATATCCTTTGGCACCTCCTCCACTCAATACCAATCCTACCTTTGGTCTGGTTTTTCTTGTGGTATCTAAAACAATATCTTGTGCTATAGATGGGAATATAAAAACCAGTATGAAAACAAAAGACAATACAATCCTAATCAGAGTAGCATTATTCTTGATTAGAATATGATTATTCTGATTAAAATCTGTATTATATTTTTGTTTATTCTTCATTTATATATGCATTAAAACCAAAAACCTAATGAGAAATCAAAAACCAAAGCTTTTTTTGGATATGCTTCAGCCATAGAGAAACTTATTGGACCAATTAGACTATAATAGGTATAAGAAAGCTCCCATCCATAATAAAAATCATTTTCGTTTAACTGATCATCAAGAACCAAATCCAAAGATAACATTCTGGCTTTAAGTGATAAATAATTATTCTTCCAGAATTGATGTCTTATTTGTATTTGAGGATATATTACTGTATGTCCTTCAAGCTCCATAAATTCATAACCAGGAAAAGGTCTATATGAAGAGAAATAAGTTTGTGAAAATCCACCAAAATATGATATTTTTGTTATAGGAAGATCATTTCCAAAGACTTTTCTGCCATAAAACTCAGGAATAATTGCAAAATGATCGCCCCATGGTATTACAATATTTCCAAAAAAGGTGAAAGCAGAGTATGAAAACTTATTAGTTCCATATTGAAATATACCGTTTATAACAGTATCAATAGTACTATTCTTACCCTCACCATAGAGAGCTTTAACATCAATTAAAAAACCTGAACTTGGAAAATAACTCCTATCGTAAGTATCCATTGTGAAATCAGCAAACAAATTACCAGAATAATTTTCCAGTTTCTCAAAACTCACAAAAGAAATATCCTGTTTAATTCTATCAGATTCTATCTCATAACCCAAGCGGAAACGGCTAATATTTTTATAAGTTAGCAAAGCAAAACCTTTATGCGATATTACAGCAATACCATAGCTAAGTAGTTTTTTCCCTACATCATTATATACAAATCCTTCTTGATTGAATAAATTAATTGAACCACCAAAACCTGGCTTTAAACCTTTATCAACAATGTATTCCGTAGAAAATCTGTTTACTCTCCCTAGAGCAATATCCACAGATAATCGACCATTGGGTACCCCGAAATTTCTTCCTGTTAAATTAAGTAGTAATCCAGCTTTAGCGTAATCGTTATAATGTGCTCCAACACTAATTTCAAAAAGAGATGATTCCTCTACATTTATGATAATAGTTGTTTTACCATTAGAAGAATGGTTTAGATCGTAATTAATGGTGTGAAATAACTTTGTACCATATAAGTAATCTATTTTTTCATTCAGGTTTGTAATCGAAACCTGACCTCCATCTTTAATATCTAGTGTGTTCAATAAAAACCTTTCCGTTATTTTTTCATTTCCAACAATGATAACCTTATCAATATATAACTCATCTAGTTCAGGAAAAGCATTAAAATCTTTTCTTACCTCTACAGGAATTATTCCAAAGGAATCCATAAAAGCTTTAATTTGAGGAATCATTTCTCTGGCTTTTTTTTCTCCACGTAAGATTAAGGAGTCGGCTCTATTAAAATCCATTGCAGTAAATGGATCAATATCGGGCTTTATTAATAAATCAATTTCAGCCATATTTTCAACAAAAACATCTTCTGCATTAAGGAAAATAGATTGAGATAGCACTTGTACCAGATTATTTATTTCTTCTTGTTCAAAGAGAGGAGTCTGTATATCAATACCAATAAGCACATCAGCACCAAGATTCCTAACCTCCTTAGCAGGAAAGTTATTCATTAAACCACCATCGACCAAATAATATGGTCCGTATTTTAAAGGAACAAAAGCTGAGGGAACAGACATAGATGCACGGATGGCTAGAGCCAAGTTCCCAGTATCTAATTTAATGGCCTGACCACTAAGCAAATCTGTAGCCATACATAAAAAAGGTTTGTTTAAATCTTTAAATTCAAAGGTTTGAAAGGCAGGAACTGTAAGTTTTGTAAGTAATTTGGTCACATTCTGACCATAAATTAACCCTGGAGGAATACTTACTTTTTTGTTTTTTACAGCCAATGTTAAGATATGCATCTCATCAGCATATTTCTCATAAAATTCTAAAGTGCGTCTTTCTCTATAATCATTTAATACTTTATCCCAATCTTGTGAAGTGGCAATTCTTTCTATTTCTTCAATAGTATAACCCATAGCATATAAGCCTCCCACTATAGCACCCATACTCGTTCCACCTATCACATCCACATCTATGCCTTGTTCTTCTAACACCTTTATTACTCCAATGTGTGCATATCCTCTAGCACCACCTCCACTTAAAACCAAACCCACTTTAGGCCGTTTTACTTCCTGTGCATGAGCCAATTCTTGTAGAAAGAAAAGGAAAAGCATTAAGATGCTGATGAATAAAAAAGAATTGTGTGTTTTTGCCATTTTATAACTTAACGGAATTAGCCTATAAAAGTAACAAAAAATCTGATAATTGCTTATTTGTGACGAATTTTCTTTTTAACAAAAAATGATATTAAAACAATTTGAAATCAAGAGTACCGAAATAAATTCTAAATATTTTTGCATTTTCCGATCTTCAAATATTAAGCATAGCCTTAGCTATGGTTTATTTTTTAAATGAAGTAAATTAAGACCTCTGCAAAATTGAAGGATATTCAGAAAAATGAGCAATCTTTTACTCAACTACTTTGTGGTCGAATTTTCAAAGTTCTCGAATACAGCATTATTATCTTCCGTGACAGTGCTTATACTTTTTACCACTACCGCAAGGGCAGGGTTCGTTTCTACCCACTTGCTTCTCTACTTTTACAGGTTGTGGCTTTTGTTTAGCTTGAGTATCACTGTGCGATTGCGACAGTAAATCATCACGACCTTCAGTTAAATTTTTTCCACTTTTCGGTAATTGAACTTCCTGAAATTGCGCCTGTTGTCTAGGCAGATCACCTTTAATTAAAAAAGATGTAATATCTTTATTGTTTCTTTGAATCATTTCTTTAAATAGATTAAAGGATTCAAATTTATAGATTAGTAAGGGATCTTTTTGCTCATAAGTGGCATTTTGAACAGATTGCTTTAAGTCATCCATTTCTCTTAAATGCTCTTTCCAACTATTATCAATAATGCTCAAAGTAATACCTTTTTCAATAGATAATGCCACTTCTTTGCCACCATCGGCATAAGCTTTCTCTAAATTAGCTACCACATTAATGGTTTTTATTCCATCAGTAATAGGAATGGCAATGTTCTCGTAATGACCTTCCTTTTCGTATACATCTTTTATAACTGGATATATCTTTTCAGCTATTCTTACAGATTTTTCTTGATAATTATGATAGGTTTTTTCATAAACTTTTTCTACGATATCTTCCATCTTCATACTTGAAAAATCACCTTCGCTTACAGGGCTTTCAATAGTTAGAGCTGATAATAATTCCATTTTAAAGCCATCAAAATCATTACTCTCAACGTATTCGCTTACTACTTGTTCTATAAAATCAAACATCATATTATTAATATCCACTGCCAGACGTTCACCATATAATGCATGATGACGTTTTTTATAGATTACTTCACGTTGTGAATTCATAACATCATCGTATTCAAGCAAGCGTTTACGAACACCGAAGTTATTTTCTTCAACTTTCTTTTGGGCTCTTTCAATGCTTTTTGTAATCATATTATGCTGAATTACTTCACCTTCTTCAAGTCCTAATCGGTCCATAATTTTGGAAATCCTATCCGAGCCAAACATTCGCATCAAATTATCTTCCAAAGAAACATAAAATTGAGAGCTACCGGCATCACCTTGACGACCTGAACGACCACGCAACTGTCTATCCACACGACGAGAATCATGCCTCTCGGTACCTAAAATAGCTAAACCTCCTGCTTCTTTCACTTCTTGCTTAAGTTTAATATCGGTACCACGACCCGCCATGTTTGTAGCAATGGTCACTGTACCACTCCTACCCGCTTCGGCTACAATATCAGCCTCTCGTTGGTGCAGTTTCGCATTCAAAACATTATGGTCTATACGCTGACGTGTAAGCATTCGGCTCAGCAACTCAGATGTTTCAACTGAAGTGGTTCCAACTAAAACAGGCCTTCCATTTTTTACTAATATATCAATTTCATTTGCCACAGCATTAAACTTCTCACGGGTAGTTTTAAATATCAAATCCTCTCGGTCATCTCTAACAATAGGTCGGTTAGTAGGAATAACCACTACATCTAATTTATAAATATCCCATAATTCTCCAGCTTCGGTTTCAGCAGTACCTGTCATACCCGCTAACTTACGATACATTCTAAAGTAGTTTTGTAAAGTAATTGTTGCATAGGTTTGAGTAGCAGCTTCCACATAAACATTCTCTTTGGCTTCAATGGCTTGGTGTAAACCATCAGAGTAACGACGCCCTTCCATTATACGCCCAGTTTGCTCATCAACAATTTTCACTTTATTATCCATGATCACATATTCCACATCTTTTTCAAAAAGTGCATATGCCTTTAACAATTGATTTACAGTATGTACACGCTCTGACTTTATAGAGAAATTACGTAATATTTCTGCTTTATTTTGTGCTCTTTCTTTTTCATTGCCTTCTTGCTTATCGAGCATGGCTAATTCTGCCGCTATGTCAGGTAAGATATAAAAATCTTTCTCGTCATAAGAAGTGGTTAACAAATCAATACCTTTATCAGTAAGCTCAATTTGATTGTTTTTTTCTTCAATTACAAAAAACAATTCATCATCAATTATATGCATATGTTTATTTTGCTCTTGCATATAAAAATTTTCTGTTTTTTGCATTAAAGTTCTAATACCTTCCTCACTTAGAAATTTAATTAGTGCTTTATTCTTTGGCAAACCACGAAAGGCTCTAAATAATAATACAGAACCTTTTTTCTCTTGATCAGAATTAGGATTACTACCCAATATTTTCTTGGATTCCGCCAGCATTCCTGTAACCAATTTACGCTGAGCCTGATACAACCTGTCAACATTTGGTTTCAAATTATCAAACTCCTGATCGTCACCTTTAGGTGTTGGACCAGAAATAATTAATGGCGTACGTGCGTCATCAATCAGTACAGAATCTACCTCATCCACAATGGCATAATTGGGTTCTCGCTGAACCAATTCATCGGGATTTGAAGTCATATTATCACGCAAATAATCAAAACCAAACTCATTATTTGTTCCATAAGTAACATCAGCTAAATAGGCCTTTCTTCTGTCATCGGAATTTGGTTTATGTTTATCAATACAATCAACAGTTACCCCATGAAATTCAAAAATCATTGCCATCCATTCTGCATCACGCTTGGCCAAATAATCATTAACAGTAACCAAATGAACCCCTTTTCCAGAGAGTGCGTTTAAAAAAATAGGTAAGGTAGCCACAAGAGTCTTTCCTTCTCCTGTAGCCATCTCTGCAATTTTTCCTTGATGTAAAACAACACCACCAATCAGCTGAACATCGTAATGAATCATATCCCATTGGATAAGATTTCCTCCAGCTTCCCATTCATTTTTAAAAAATGCCTGATCACCTTCTATTTGAACATTATTCATTCGGGCTGCCAAGTCTTTATCGCGTTGGCTTGCTGTAACCTTAACCTTTTTATTCTCGAAAAATAAACGAGCTGTGGATTTTATAACTGCAAATACCTCTGGAAGTATTTCATTTAATACAACTTCGGTTGTTTCATAAATAACATCTTTTAGCCTATCAATTTCCTGATAAAGCTCCTCCTTTTCATGGATATCCATATCCACTTCATCAGCTATACGTTGCTTTATTTCCAGGATCTTAGCTTCATCCTCCTGTACTGCATCAGAAATTTTTTGTTTAAACTCAAGAGTTTTGGCACGAAGCTCATCACCACTATATGTTTTTATACTTTCATAGAAAGCTATAGCCTGATCTACTATTGGTACTATTTCTTTTATATCTCTATCGGATTTACTTCCGAGCATTTTCTTAAAAAAACCTAACATGCTTTTTGTTTTACTTACTTAAAGTATTAATAATAATACTGTCTATCAAAATTTGTGCTAATAGCAAAAACTGACTATTTGACATTATTGCAATTGGCAAAAATAGGGTTTTTTATAGGAATTTTTAGAGCATCCATTGATTATTATTTGAATGCTCCTAAAGAATTGATTTTAAGCATTAAAAAGTTTCAGCTTCCTCTTTTTTTTATCAACACTAATAAATAGCTAAAGTTTAAAAAAAAGCCAGACGAAACTTCTTAAATCAAATAAGTACATTATTTTTGCTTAAAATTAAAAACAAAAAAAATGAGAAAACCAATAGTTATGATTATGGCTGTTTTTATGGTGCTTCAACTTTGGAGTCAAGAAATTAGCCTTAGCGATATTAATAATATGTCGGCTGAACTCAATAAAAAAACCGAAAAAGCTGCCTTAACCAATGCCATTAGCAATAACAGTATAAAAAAGTTAGCTCTAAATCGAGAAAATGTTGGCAAAGTAAACTTCAATATCAACACAAAAGTTGAGACAAAAGGAGTTAGCAATCAAAATAAAAGTGGTCGTTGCTGGATGTATACAGGCCTAAATGTGTTAAGAGCCAAAGTAATTGAGAAATATGATCTAACTGAATTTCAATTTTCGCATAATTATTTATTCTTTTATGATCAACTAGAAAAAGCCAACTTGTTTTATAATGGAATGATAGAAACTGCCGCTCTGCCACTAAATGATAGAAAAGTTGAATGGTTGCTAAAAAATCCGATAGGTGATGGAGGCCAATGGACTGGTGTTGTAGATTTAATTAATAAATATGGAATTGTTCCTGAAAATGCAATGCCAGAAACCTACCAAAGTGAAAACACCAGTATGATAGGGCGACTTATAAAAAGAAAACTTCGGGAAGATGGTATGGAACTACGAATGCTAGGGCAATCACGAATGGCCGAAGAAATGGTTCTTCAAAAGAAGAATGAAAAATTAACTGAAATATACCAAATGTTAGCTTATAGTTTCGGGGAACCACCAACAAGTTTTGAATGGCAATATAAAAATAGTAAAGGCGAAATAAGTAAAAGTAAAACTTATAAACCTCAAGAGTTTTATAAAGAAGTGCTAGATGTAGATTTAAACAACTATGTGATGATTATGAACGACCCAGGAAAAGAATATGGGAAATTATATGAAATAGAATACGACCGTCATATGCAAGAAGGAGGAAACTGGAAATATATCAATCTGGAAGTAGATGAAATAAAAAAGTTTGCAGCAAAATCCTTACAAGCTAACGAAGGCATGTATTTCAGTTGTGATGTAGGCAAACAACTGGAATCACAAAAAGGTTTTCTGGATATAAACACCTATGATTATGGAGAATTATTTGGCGTTAATTTTGAAATGGATAAAAAAACAAGAATACAAACTTTTGAAAGTGGCAGCTCACATGGAATGGCACTAATGGGAGTTAATATTTTAGATGATGGGAAAACTGACAAATGGCTATTAGAAAACAGTTGGGGGAAAAGTGGTCATAATGGTTATTTAATAATGACCGATGAATGGTTTGATGAATATATGTTTAGATTGGTGATAGATAAGAAGTTTTTAGATGAGAAAACGCTAAATATCCTTGACCAAGATCCTGAAATGTTACCTCCTTGGGATCCTATGTATTTAATGGACTAAATTATTTGAAAAGAAAAGAAATATTCTTAAGCTCGAAAAATCATCATATTTTATATACATCTAATTACCAACGCTTTACAAGCTTAATATAATTTGATGCTGTTTAAATAACTGAATATTACCACTTTAAGGAAACCTAGTTGCTTTGTTTAAAAACTTGTTAAGAAGTCATCGCAAATGATCTGTTTTTGCACTGATTTTTTTATAAATATTTACACTACGGATGAAAATCGATTTTCAGACTGTTAATTTTTTTTTCTTCAAAATTCAGATAATTTTTCAACAATTTAGGAATAGATTGTTAATAAAGCATTTTGCATTTATCTCTCTTAATTTAAATTTTTATCAATCCTAAAACATCTTAAGCTATACTACTGAAATACAATAATTTGATTTATCCTCTACTTTTTTTGCTTACTAGCAATACTATTATAGCGCCTATAGATAAGAATTTATTTCTTTAAAATCAACAATAATAAATATTTTTTTCAAGAAGTTTTGATGTGACTTTTGTCAGGAATAAAAGATTAAGCATTTCATTTTTATCTTCCAATCATGAAATGAGAATTATTAAGGAAGTCTTTTCTTTGTTATGGAGAACAAAAAAACTAATTATTATTGTTGAATACACTTGTGATGAAAAACAAATAAATGTAACCAAATAAATGGAGCAAAATCAAAACACTGTATGGGGGAAATGTCTTGAATTTATCAGAGACAATGTAAGCATCCAGGCTTATAACACCTGGTTTAAACCTATCAATCCAGTTCAACTTAAAGGCGATGTACTCACTATTGAAGTACCAAGTCAATTTTTCTACGAATGGCTAGAGGAACATTATATCAAGCTATTGAAAATGGTTGTAAAAAAAGAACTAGGGCATAATGGAAGTTTAGAATACAGCATTATTATGGATAGAGGTACCAAGAAAAACGAAGCTCCATACACTATTAAACTACCAACTTCTAATTCCAGAGCCACTAGAAATCCAGCAGTTACAATGCCTTATAATATGCAAAGAGATAATAGCAAAGACATTCCTAATCCGTTTATCATACCGGGAATTAAGAAAGTAAAAATTAACTCGAATTTAATGGAAAGCAACTCCTTTGAAAACTATATTGAAGGTGATTGTAACCGACTAGCTCGTTCGGCAGGATATGCTGTAGCCGAAAACCCTGGAAAAACATCTTTCAATCCCCTATTTTTATATAGCCCTACAGGCTTAGGAAAAACTCATTTATCGCAAGCTATTGGTATTCAGGTGAAAAATAATTTCCCTGAAAAAACTGTTCTTTATGTGCATAGCAACCAGTTTATGCAACAATTTATTGAATCTATTAGAAACAATAACCATAACGACTTTATTCATTTCTACCAAATGGTAGATGTTTTAATTGTTGATGATATTCACCATTTGGCTGGAAAAGAAAAAACACTAGATGTTTTCTTTCAAGTGTTTAACTATCTGCACCAAAATAATAAACAGCTCATTATTACTTCTGATATTCCTCCTGTAGAGCTCACAGGCTTCAATAATCGTTTGCTATCTCGCTTTAAATGGGGATTAGCAGCCGACTTACAAGTTCCGGATTTAGAAACAAGAATGGCTATTATTGGTAAAAAGCTATACAATGAAGGTATCGAGATGCCTCAAGATGTTGTAGAATATCTTGCCTATAGCATCACTAATAATGTTAGAGAACTGGAAGGAGCTTTAATCTCAATATTGGCTCAAGCCTCTCTGAATAAAAAAGAAATAAATATCGATTTGGCTAAACAAATCATAGATAAATACGTAAAATCAACCAATAGAGAAATCAGCATTGAATATATTCAGAAAATGGTTTGTGAATATTTTCAGATTCCTTTAGATCTTATCAATAGTAAAACACGTAAGCGCGAAATTGTTCAAGCAAGGCAGTTAGCAATGTTTTTTAGTAAAAAACATACCAAATCATCTTTGGCTCATATTGGCAAACAATGTGGAAATAAAGATCACGCTACCGTTCTTCATGCTGTAAAAACCATAAATAATTTGGCCGAGACAGATAAGAAATTTAGAATTTATGTTACCGATTTAGAGAAAAAAATAAAACTTCAATAGGAAATTTCAATTATTTGAAATAAACAACATTTAAAATCCGCTTTAATGAGCGGATTTTTTTATTTTTGACAAAAAGACATTTTGAAAGCTCTGATATTTGCAGCAGGACTTGGAACGCGCCTGCACCCTTTAACAAACAAACAACCTAAAGCTCTGGTTCAAGTAGCAGGAAAACCAATGCTTCAGCATTTGATAATAAAGCTAAAAGCTATTGGTATAACCAAAATCATCATAAATATTCATCATTTTGGCGAACAAATTATTGAATTTCTGGAGAAAAATAAAAACTTTGGATGTACAATAACTATTTCTGATGAAAGAGAAAAACTATTAGATACTGGGGGTGGTTTAAAAAAAGCTCTTTTTACGCTTAATGATAATGAAGATTTGTTAGTTCACAATGTAGATGTTTGGACTAATTTCGATCTAAATCTGTTAATAAAACACCATCGAAAAAGCCAATCACAAATAAGCCTACTCATACAAAATCGTGAAACATCTCGTTATTTGCTATTCCACCCTAAAAACAAAACATTAGAAGGTTGGATAAATAAAAAAACCCAAGAAACCATCCCCGTGAATTTTGCTACTGAAAACTATGATGCTTACGCCTTTAATGGCATACATATCATCAATAGCAATCTAAAAGGATTTTTTCCAAAACAAGATACTTTCGGTATAATTCCTGTATATTTGGAGATGGCTAAAAATCACAAAATATCCGGACTTGAAATGCAAGGAGATTACTGGCTAGATTTGGGTAAAAAAGAACAAATAAAGCAGGCCGAAAACTTGAAAAACAATCACAATTTATGAGAAGTTTTATTGCAGAAATTGTAGATGTCTATATCAAAAACTACGCTACACAAGCATTAAGGACTTGTATTGTAACACCCAATCGTAGAGCCCATCGGTTTATTAAAAAGGACATTATCCAACAAAACGATGATAATGGGTTTCTCCCTAGCTTCTTCTCCATCGATGAGTTTATATTGAATCATATTCCAATGCAGAGAATAGAGGAGACAGATCTCACTTTTATCCTCTATGAAGTATTTATACATCAAAAAGATTATGAGAATTTAGATTTTGATGAATTCTTAAGCTATTCATCCATATTGCTTCACGATTTTAACGAAATTGATATGCAAATGGCTGATGGTGAAGCCATATTTTCGTATTTAACAGATACTAAAGCTATTCAGCTGTGGAATCCAGATGGAAGCCCTTTATCAGATTCTCAAAAAGAATACCTACGTTTCTATAATTTACTGGCTTTTGTTTATCACGATTTCAAATCTACACTACTTGAAAAGAATCTTTGCTATCAGGGAATGGGCTATAGATATTTTGCTGAGAATATTGACGATTGTTTAGATAAAGTTAGCTTTGAAAACATGATTTTTGCTGGCTTTAACGCCTTAACAAAAAGTGAAGAAAAGATTATTAAAACCATTAAACAAAGAAAACAAGCGATACTATTATGGGATGTTGATTCCTATTACTTTAAAAAAGAAATAATGGAAGCTGGAATGTATATGCGAAAATATAAAATCTGGGATTCTGATATTGAAAATCAAGTTCAAAACCATTATCAAAACAACAAAAATATTGAATTTATTGGTACAGCAGGAATTCTAGGACAAGCAAGAATAGCAGCTCAAATAATAGAAGAACAAACCCATAAAAACAATGACAAAGCTCAAGAAAAGTCGGAATTTGAGAACAACACGGCATTAATTCCTGCTGACGAGAGCCTCTTAATACCCCTTTTAAACTCTTTGTCTCCATCTATTTTGAAAAATATAAATGTGACAATGGGGTATCCATTACAGCACTCCAATGCTTATCGCTTAGCCGATAGTTTTATCAAATTACATTTACATGCTACAAGAACAAGTAAGCAGGGTACGAACAAACAAAGCCTTTATCAAAACGACCTTTGGGAAATCTTAAACAATGACTTAATTAAAAATATCAATCCTCATCAAAACAAAACTTCCTCACCAAGTGCACAAAGTTATATAAGAGAAAGTGAAGTTTTTAGCATACTGATCAAATGGGAATTATCTGCTATTAAAACAATATTTGAAACCTGCCATAACAATCCACAACATCTGTTAGATAAGATCCATTTCCTGTTTCTATTTATTTTAAAGAAAAACAAAGAAACTGAAGCCTTAAATATTTCTGATGCCGAGTCAGATGCTATCATGCAATTATTAGCCATTATAAGTCGACTTAAGAAACTTCAGGAAAAACATCAAAAACCCAACACAATTCAGGGTTTTCATATTCTCTATAGGCAATTAACAAAAGGACTCTCGCAAGCTTTTAGTGGTAAAATTGAAGAGGGCATACAGTTAATGGGGCTTCTGGAAACTCGCTTAATGGATTTTGAAAATATTATCTTGCTTTCTGTTAATGAAGATATATTGCCCGCTTCTTCTTTCACTAATTCATTTATTCCGGCTGACATTAAATACGAATTCCAATTACCTGGTATTCAAGAGAAAACAGCTGTCTATGCTTATCATTTCTATCGCTTACTACAAAGAGCAAAAAATGTTTATTTGATCTATTCTACTACAAAGAAAAAATTAAGTGGAGGCGAAAAAAGCAGATTTATCAAACAACTAGAATTTGAATTAAAAAAATATAATAAGCATATCAATATTCAGAATAAATTACTGACTTTAGATAATATCAAAATACAAAATGCTCCTGAATTAAGTATAAAAAAAGATGATAAAATCCAGCAACGCTTGCAAGAAATAGCAATAAAAGGGCTATCCCCTACCCGTATCATTTCCTATATCCGATGCCCACTGCAGTTCTATTTCCAAACTGTTGCTAAAATAAAAGAACCCGAACAGGCTCAGGATATTATTGACGACAGGATACTAGGTGATGCCATTCACCACATTTTGGAGGATTTTTTTAAACCATATATTGGCAAAACTTTCCCTTTTGAAAAACTGAATGGTTTTTTAAAACAAATCCCCGAATTGGTTCATCATTATTACAAAAAAAGCTTCAAAGGAAAAATTGATGAGGGAGCTAATTTTTTAAGCCTTAAAGATACAGAATACTACCTTATACAATTTATTAAACAAGAAATACAAGCTGCAAAACATGATAATAGCACCATTGAAATTATAGGATTAGAAGAAAATCTTAAACGCAAAATAAGCTTAAACAATGGAAGCAAAGTGCTTATACATGGAAATGCTGACAGGATAGATAGAAAAAACCAAATTATACGCATTCTGGATTACAAAACTGGGAAAGTTGATCCTAAGAAAGTAAAGATTCCAAAAAAGACTGATTCCAATATTCTAAATCCTATCTTTGAAGATATTGAATACGATAAGGCCACTCAACTATTTATATATCGCTGGATGTATCAAGCTTATAACACAAGCCCAATACAATCGGGTATCGTATCTTTTCGACAAATTACCAATCCATATATCATGCTCCAAACAAAAGATAAAGATGAGGAATTGCAAAAAGATTTTACCACATTAATTGAAGAAATATTTGATGCAAATATCAATTTTACTACAACTGATAATGAAAAAAGCTGTGGTTATTGCACTTATAAAAATATTTGCCTAAAACAATGACAATACATTACTTACTATGACAACAGAACACAATATTAACACAGCTGAACACCCAATTATACTCACCCGTAATATTGGAGAAAGCATAGATGAGTTCATTAATGTAAAAAATTATTCTTCTATATACATTTTAATGGATGAGAACATCTTAAATCACTGTTGGCCAATTATTAATATGCACTCCCAAGAAATCCATAAAGCACAATTATTGGTTATTGATGCCGGTGAAGATCAAAAAGATATAGAGATTGTTTCGCAGCTATGGTCAAGCCTTAGCGAAAACCAAGCTGATCGATCCACTTTACTGATCAACTTTGGGGGTGGAGTGATATCAGATTTGGGAGGTTTTCTGGCATCCACCTATAAACGCGGTATACATTTTATTAATGTCCCAACCAGCTTATTGGCAATGGTAGATGCGAGTTCTGGAGGGAAAACGGCAATAAACTTACAACACTATAAAAATCAAATAGGCTTATTTAGCAATCCACAAGCAGTTTTTATTGATCCTATTTTTTTAAATACTCTCGACAAAAGAAACCTATTAAATGCTTATGCCGAAATGTTGAAACACGGTCTTATTGCTGATAAATCTCATTGGAAAGATTTGATAAGTATCAAAGAAATTACAGTTCAAAATATCAGTCCATTTATTAAAAAAAGTATTCAGATTAAAAATAATATTGTGAAGCTAGATCCTCTGGAAAAATCCACAAGGAAGAGCTTAAATTTTGGACATAGTATTGGGCATTTAATAGAATCCTGGAGCCTGAAACACGATAAAAATCCCCTTCTACATGGAGAAGCCATTGCCGCTGGTATGCTAATAGAATCCTATCTTTCTTATAAACATTTAAATTTACCCTTAAATTCTTTTGAGGAAATCAAAAAACAAATAATACTTCATTTTCCAAAGGTTGATATAAACACCTCATTTCTCCAGCATTTTGAAAAAATATTATTTCAAGATAAAAAGAAAAATGGAGAAAAATTAAATCTTACCTTTGTGCCTGAAATAGGCTCGTTTAAAATCGATCAAAACTGTTCAATAGAAGATATAAGAGAATCGCTAATCTATTATAAAGAGAATTGCTAATGTCGTACATCATAAAAAAAGCAACAAAAGAATTAAAAGGAGATATTTATTTGCCTGCCTCAAAGAGTGAGAGTAATCGATTATTAGTTATTGATGCCTTACTTGGATCAGAGGATCTGCAAATAGAAAACTTATCTGCCAGCAACGATACCAAAGTGCTTAAAAAAGCCTTAGAGGCCTTACTACGTTTAAGGGGAACAAATATATCGGTCACTTTGGATATGGAGGATTCCGGAACAGCTATGCGATTTATAACATCTTATGCATCAGCTATTAATGTAAAATCCTTAATCACTGGATCAGAGCGGATGAAAGAACGACCTCTATCTATTTTAGTGAATACCTTAAGAGAAATTGGTGCTCAAATACGATATATTGATAACGATGGCTTTCCTCCTATTCTAGTTGAAGGAAAAAGAATTAAAGGCGGCGTTATTGAAATTGATGCCACCATCAGCTCTCAATATATTTCCTCTTTGATGTTAGTGGCTCCTAAAATGACAAATGGTATCATTATGTACTTAAAAGGCGATATTGCATCTTATCCATATATCAATATGACAGCACATATAATGCAGCATTTTGGCATTGAGATACTTATGCACGAAAATGCTATTGCTATAAAAAAACAATCCTATTCGGGAAGAAATAATTATATAGTTGAAAGCGACTGGAGTGCTGCATCTTATTGGTATGAGATGGCTGCCTTTTCAGATGATGTAGATTTATTTTTGCACGGTTTAAAACAAAACAGCATTCAAGGTGATGCTATTATTACTCAAATATTTGAACAATTTGGTGTTCATTCTGAATTTCAAGAAAATGGAGTACGCCTTACAAAAACTAATAACCACTGCCAAAATCTTAAGCAAGACTTTATAAATTATCCCGATATGGTTCAAACTTTAGCTTGTACTGTTGCCGGATTAGGTATTTCTGGTGAGCTATCAGGATTAGCCAATCTGCGGTATAAAGAAACAGATAGAATACATGCTTTACATACCGAACTTAAAGATATGGGTATTACTTTAGATTCTTCTGAAGAGAAAATATTAATAAAGAAATCTGATTTAAAAGCCCAAAGGCCTATCCGTACTTTTGCCGATCACCGTATGGCTATGTCATTTGCTCCATTAGCTATTCCTCTAGGAGAAATCACTATCGAAAGCCCTAATGTGGTAAATAAATCGTATCCAAATTTTTGGGAAGATTTAAAAAAACTAGGTTTTAGTTTGGAAGAGGTATAAAGGATAGAACATCTACACTACTCTTCTCCCGAAAGCTTTCAGGACACTACTCTTAACTCACTATTCTTAAATCGCTATTCTTAACTCACTA
>JAOZUW010000036.1:18813-24189 GCA_029938465.1 Bacteroidales bacterium
TCTTAACTCACTACTTTTAACTCTTTCAAACTCCAAATTCCTTATCCAAAAAGCTTTTTAATTGATGCGCTTTTACACTATGAATGAGCACTGCATTCTTACAATAACTTATCTCCCCAGTTTCTTCTGATACAATAACAGCAATAGCATCTGATTTTTCAGTAATTCCTAATGCTGCTCTATGCCTTAAACCCAGCGAAACATTCACCTTTCTACTTTTTGAAACCGGGAGGATACAGCCTGCAGCCTTTATTCTATTTTGACTTATAATCATAGCTCCATCATGCAAAGGGCTATTTTTAAAGAATATATTTTCAACCAACTGATCCGATATATCAGCATCTAGCATAATACCTGTACCCACCACGTTAATAAGGTCATTCTTACGGGTAATTACTATAAGAGCACCTGTTTTTTCATTACTCATACGATAACAAGCCTGCACCAAAGCATTACTATTTAATTCCTGATGCTCTCTCTGCAAATTTTGAAATATAAACTTAAAACGATCAGGCAAAATCTCCAGCACTTTAGGAGTTCCAAAAACCAATAGAAATTGTCTGATCTCTGGTTGAAACACAATTATTAAAGCAATAAAACCCACTCCAATAAAGGCACCTAGAATCTGGCTTAGCATTTCCATTTGCAGTGCAACCACCAATCGCCAAATAAAATATATTATAGCAATACCTATAAAAATATTTATTGCTGCTGTGCCTTTTACCAAAGTATATACCATATACAAAAGCATAGCCACTAGTACAATATCTAATATATCTAGAAATCGTAACTCAATAAAACCGGTTATAAATAGATTCAGCATATTTATTTGTATTCCTTATACTTCAATACAAGCTTAATTGTTTCATTGGCTTGCTTCACATCATGCACTCTGATGATAGCAGCACCATTCTGAAGCGCAAAAGTATTCAATACTGCCGTACCATTTAATGATTTATTTGGTGTAATTCCTAAAGCACGAAAAATCATAGATTTTCTACTTAATCCTGCTAATATGGGATAATGAAGCTCTGAAAAGCGAAATAGTTGTGCCAATATCTCATAATTATGTTCCATTGTTTTCCCAAAACCAAAACCCGGGTCCAAAATGATTTTATTAAAACCAAGATGCTCCAATTTTTCTATTCCTATTTTGAAATACGTCATCATTTCATCTATTAAAGAATTATATGATGGTGCTTTTTGCATATTAGTTGGATTGCCTTGAATGTGCATCATCACATAAGCCATTTCGTATTTTGAAATTTCAATGTGCATTTTCTCATCCCAAGATCCTCCTGATATGTCATTAATAATATTTACTCCCGAATCTGCACATTTATTTATTTGCTGTGCATTATAGGTATCTACAGACAGTAGTACCTCTGGGAATTTGCTACGTAGTTTTTGTATTGGTATTTGCAAAATCTCCCACTCCGTTTTGGCATCCAAATAGGTTGCACCTGGCCGTGTAGAGGCTGCACCTATATCAATTATATCAACACCCTCTTCTATCATTTTTGCAGCTCGAAAAATATATTTCTCTCCTTTATTATACCTTCCACCATCATAAAAAGAATCATCGGTGAGATTTAATATTCCCATTACTTTTGGTTTATCAAAGCTTAAAAGCAAATCGCCACAATAGATTTCCATATTTTTTGAAAAAGATGTACTTTTTTCGTTCATTTAGATTATTTTTGACGCAAAATTACGAAGAACTATCCAATGACTCAAACTGCAGAACAATTTAAAGAAGCAATTAGCCTTTGCAAAAGCGTTTTTATTAATAAAATGATAGATTATGGAAGCGCATGGCGTATCCTTCGTACCAGTTCACTCACCGATCAAATTTATATTAAAGCCAATCGTATTCGCTCTATCCAGGAAAAAGAAATCACTAAAGTTGATGAAGGAGTAGAACCCGAATTTATTGGTATTGTAAACTATTCAGTAATGGCGCTAATACAATTAGAACAAGGCATAGGTAAGATTGATGATTTTAGCCATAAAAAACTGGAAGAATTATACGATAAACACATTGGAATCTCCACCTCACTAATGGAAAATAAGAACCATGACTATGATGAGGCTTGGCGAAATATGCGGATCAGCTCTTTGGATGACATTATATTAATGAAACTTTTAAGAATCAAGCAAATAGAAGATAATAAAGGTAAGACTATTGTTTCGGAAGGTTTGGATGCCAATTATCAGGATATTATTAATTATTCATTATTTGCATTAATTAAATTAGCTGAAGAAAAAGCCTAAGTTATCATCTCCCTTTTAAAAAAAAGGCTCTACTTTTGTTTTTTTACATAATAACATAATACATCAAGAATAATGCAAATTATTAGAATCATAAGCAGAATATTATTAGGTCTGGTATTTATCTTCTCTGGATTTGTTAAAGGTGTTGACCCTCTAGGCACAGCTTATCGTATTGAAGATTATTTTTATGCCTTTGGAACAGAGTGGGCATTACCTTTAACTCTCACGCTATCTGTTGTGTTATGTGTTATAGAGTTTTCTTTAGGTGTATTTTTAATTGCAAATATTTTTAAAAAAACAACGACTTGGGTAACAGCTTTAATGATGTTGTTTTTTACTTTCCTTACACTAAACGATGCTATTTACAATCCTGTGCCCGATTGTGGTTGTTTTGGTGATTTTATAATACTTTCGAATTGGGGTACTTTCTATAAAAATCTAGTTATTGATTTTTTTATTGTTTTTATTTTTATTACTCGAAACTCCTATGAAACACCCTATAAGAAAACTACTGAATGGTCTATAGCTACACTAACTGTAGCTGCTTTTATTCTTTTTAATTCCTATAACATATACCGCCTACCTGTTCTTGATTTTCGCGAATGGAAGGTAGGAAAAAGCTTAATTATTGAGAACCCAGAACCATTAGAATATTTTCTCATATATACTAATAAAGAAACTGGAGAAATAAAAGAATACTTATCTCCCAATTATCCATATAATGATAGTACTTGGTTGGCTCAATGGGAATATACAGATATGCGAATTGTAGATCCTAATGAACACCCTAGCGATGTAAGCTTCTTTAACCTCAACGGTGATGAGGTGACTAAGGATATAGTAAGTGATCCTTTATACCATTTTCTATTGGTGTCTTATGATTTAGAAAAGGGAGATTGGTCTCATTTAGAAAGCATAAGAAACATTAAAAAGCAAGCAGAAAATGAAGGCTATTCTTTTAGTTTTATAACTTCTAATAACGAAAATACTATTGATAATTTTCAAAAAAAGCACCAATTTTATGCTGATTTCTACCAAGGCGATGATGTAGATTTAAAAACTATTATAAGATCAAATCCTGGATTAATTGTATTGAAAAACGGAAGAATTATGGGTAAATGGCCCCAAGGACATTTACCATCCTATCATACAATTATAAATAGTAATCAATAAACCACCAAAGTATCTAAACGAATGAATTCCAGATCTATTCTATCTATTTTTCTATTATTTTTTATAATAACAATAAATCAAGCTCAAAGTAATTATCCACAAGAATACTTCCGTCCTCCTATTGATGGTAGAGTATACTTATCTGGCACATTCGGCGAGTTACGATCCAACCATTTTCATGCAGGAATAGATATTAAAACAGGAGGTGTAGAGGGTAAAAATGTTTATGCATCAGCTGATGGATGGGTGAGTCGTATAAAAATCTCTCCCTGGGGGTATGGCAACGCCCTTTATATTGAACATCCCAATGGATACACAACAGTATATGGACATTTGAAAGAACTCAAAGGAGAAATTGCAAAATACCTTAAAGAACAACAATACCAAAAGCAAAAATTTGCTGTTGACCTATACCTAAAAAAAGGACAATTTAAAGTAAATAAGAGTGATATTATTGCACTATCAGGAAATACCGGTGGTTCAGGTGGCCCGCATGTGCATTTCGAAATAAGAGAAACGGCAACACAAGAGCCTATAAATCCTCTGTTATTTGGCATCAAAGTAAAAGATTTAATCACTCCACTTATTCGTTCTATTCGAATTTATCCTGCACAAAATAATAGTAAAATTGAACAAAAAACCAAAGCTGTAAGCTATTCACTAAAAGGTTGGGGCAAAAATTATACTCTAAAAACAAGAGATACCATTCAAATTGAAGGAGACTTTTATTTGGGTATCAATACTGTGGATAAACAAAACGATAGCCACAATAGTAACGGAGTTTACCAAATAGAATTATGGATAGATTCTAATCTGTTCTACAAACATAATGTAGAACGTCTCAATTTCTCTACCAATAGATACATTAATACGCTCATTGATTATGCTGCATATAAAAAACTAAAAAGCCGCTACCAAAGAACCTATATTAGCCCAAACAATCCATTGGTCATTTATCAAGAAATTAATAATAAAGGTATCATCTCTTTTAAAGATGAAAAATACCATAAAATACAATATGTGGTTAAAGATGTTAAAGGCAATACGTCAATCTTAAACTTTATTGTTTTATCTGCTATTCCAGATTCGAAAGATTATCAATCAAAGCTAGAAAATAATCTCTTTGACCCATTGGTACAAAACAGTTTTAATAATGAATCCATTAATATTACATTTCCCAAGAAAGCTCTTTATGACACTCTAACTTTCACTTTTTCTATAAAAGAAAAACATCCTGATGCCCTATCCTCTACCTATTCAATTGGAACAGAAGAAACTGCCCTTCAAAAGAATCTCTCCATTGAGCTTAAAAATATTTCTGCACCTACACATCTAAAGGACAAAATCTATGTTGGAAAAATCGATGAAGATAATATAAATGCAAATAATAGTGGTAAATGGAATAGCAATAGTTTTAGTTTCAAAACCCGCAATTTTGGAGATTATGCCCTCTTTGCAGATACTATAAAACCCAATATCAAGCTAAAAACCAAACTTACGCCTAATAAAAAGCCTCAGAGTCTTGATTTTATTGTTAAGGATAAAGAAAGTGGCATAAATAACTATGATGCCTGGGTCAATGGGAAATGGGTTATTTTGCAATACGACCCCAAATCCTTTCGTATGATTCTTCCCTTAAACTTTAAATTGCAAAATGAAAACAACCTTAAAATTACAGTAACTGATAATGTAGGAAATCGTAAAACAAAAAACATTACTTTTTAAAGGTTTTTTATACGCTTAATAAATAAACACCTACGTTTATTCAATGAAATACCAAAATTGCTCTTTTATTTTGCGCCAAAAATTAA
This sequence comes from Bacteroidales bacterium, assembly GCA_029938465.1. Lineage (GTDB taxonomy): Bacteria > Bacteroidota > Bacteroidia > Bacteroidales > UBA12170 > UBA12170. The sequence continues at coordinate 24,072 of JAOZUW010000036.1, forward strand.
AAGAACATATATTTGCAGCTGAAATATTTTAATAAATAGATTTACTATTTATTTAATATTTCTTTGGTTAATTATGGTTTGTGTTTGAGGTGCGAATTGGTTACTCGCACCTTTTTTT
>JAOZUW010000136.1 GCA_029938465.1 Bacteroidales bacterium
CCCTCCTCTTCACAAATAATGATTTATCTAACGAAGTAGAAAAATAATGACATTATTTTAAAAGGCAAGCCCCTCCGTTGAAAAATCTATTATTTATGATTCTACCTGGCACAGTTAGACAGGTTCACCGCCTTCCCATACGCCGTGTTTGGACAGGCCAACCCGCCCCGATTTCTTTGGCCTATTTCTTGACGTAGAGCTGTTCAATATCTGAAAGAATATTTTGCAATTCCCCCAGATTTATTAGTTGGCCCCTTAGAATTAGTATGGAGAAGAAATCAATAATTATTTAAAATAAGGAAATCAATATAATCAGATGCTGGATAATGTGAGGGGAGTAGTGCAGTTTAAGTTAAAGATGAAAAGGATGTTTATGCTATAAAATACGCTATCTACTAAATATAAAATTCTATTACCTTAGTATAAATGATAGCCTATAATATTGTTGATGTCAATTCTACCATTTAATTTCACTTATTCTTTCTTTCACTTCATCTTCATCAGGATCCACATCAAAAATCAGAATAGGTGTTAAATAGAAAAGTTCGTTTTCTGATTTAAAACGTTCTTCACCACCACCAGTAATATTTAGCATTATGATGCTATCTTTATCTACAGTTTGGTCTTTTATTGCGTTTATAAGTGTAGCTGTAGCGATGGCTGCTGCAGGGTGAATATCTATGCCTTCAGTTTTATGAAATATTTTTCCAGCTTCTCGGGCTTCTTCATTAGTAGCTAGTAAAACATCTCCACCGGCATCTTTCATAGCATCGTATAATCCACCAGCTAAGGAGTAAGGAGGTTTTCTATTAGAGAGCACTTTGGCATCAATAATCTCCACTTGTTTGCGGGCTTCCATATCATCAAAAGGCAATAGAGATCTGGAATCAGCTTTCCAGGCATCAGAAATGGGGTGGAAGGGGGCATTTTGAGAAACCATTAATTTAGCTTTTCTACTCCCAAAACGATTATCTGCAATAAGCCTAAGGTTGGCTTCCCAGGCTGCAATAGCTCCAGTTCCGCTACCTACCGCTTGAAAATAATACTCAGGAATTTCGCCAATAAAAGTAGTAGCAGATAACATGGTGGTTCCCATTCCATCGCGGCGAGCTACATTTTTTGCACCTCCTTCAGCAAAAAAACCATCTATTTCGCAGGCAATATTAGATAAGTGAATGGCATCAAAATAATCGCCACCAGTTTTGCAAGAGATTAGTTTTACGCAATCGTTTAATGGAGCATCAAACCAAAGAGCATTCAGATTATCTTCGGGAACACTTAATAAAAGAGGAATATTATTATCGGAGCATGTTTGTGCAAAAGCACGTGCTGTATTACCTGCTGAAGCTACAACTAATATGTTTTTTTCATTATTATTCATTCTGGAACAAACCGAAAAAGACTCTGTCTCTTTAAAGGAGCAAGTTCGCATCTTGATATGGCGTTCGGGCCAGTATCCGCTAAAGGTGATATACAAATTAGAAAGCCCCAATTCTTTTGCCAGTCCTGCGCTTTTATAAGTTATAGGAGCAAAAGAGCCCTGCAGCATTTTATGTATGGGTAACCAATCAGAGAATTTATAAATACCATAAGAATCATCCTTTACCTTTAGTTGTTTCTTATCGTAAATGGCTCGAACTAACCCGGCTTGAGTTTCAGTGGGTGCATTTAAAGTCCAGCCAGCATCATCAAAAATTTTTCCGCTTGCAACGGATTTTAATTTGTAGTTGGTTTTTTCAATTGATTGAGCCATATTGTATTTTTAAAAAATGATGGCAAAGATAGAAAATATAAGAAATAAATAAGTTTTTTAAGCGTATTGAATTCCGGAAACATATACCCACTTACCCTTCTCTTTTTCAAAAAATGATTTTTCATGAATAACTTGAGTTTGCCCATCCTCAAGATAAATCGCTCTAAACTCAACAGTGCCAGAACTATCATTCGCATTACCATCTTCTGTTTTCACTACAACCAAGCCCATCCATTCCACAGCATTCAACCATTTTTGCATTTTATCACGTTCTTTTAGCGGGCGTGTTTTCTTTTGATGACTTCTCATAATATAGTTGACTTTGGCTTTGGTAAAGGCTGTATATCTGGCGCGCATGAGTTGTTCAGCTGTTTCAGCTTTTTCTACTCCATCAATAAGAGGCTTGCAACATTCTTTATATGTTTTGTTATTTCCACAAGGGCAATAGTCTATCATCATGGTATTTTCTGTTTTGTGGCAAAGTTAAGAAGACTTAAAGGATTAACACTCATTAAAAATCTTTAGTTTATTTTAAGCTTGCTTAACAGCAGTTAACACTGTATTTGCCGAGTTTTGTGTGATTACTAAAACAGTATTAATTCAAAAACAAAAAAAATGAAAAAACAATCTTTACTATTATTAGTAGCACTATTTTTCGGGTCAGCATTTATTTCTAATGCTCAGGATCAGGTAAAACGGGATAGTGCATTAATAAAAAACTAAATTTTATATCAATAATTTACCGTTATTTACAGAAACAATTAAATTTACAAATGAGCTATTTTTCAGAATTAATAAATAAAAGAGAAAGTACCAGAGAGTACCAAAATACACCAGTTGAAGATATAAAATTAGAGCGTTGCTTGGAGGCTGCCCGCTTGGCTCCTTCTGCATCAAATTCTCAACCTTGGACTTTTATAGTTGTAAACGAGCCCCAACTAAAAGACCAAGTGGCCAAAGCTACTTTTAGTAAAGCTGTGAGTTTTAATAAATTTACTTTGGAAGCACCTATTATGATTGCTATTGTTACCGAGAAATCGAAGATTACTGCACAGATGGGTAATTTCCTAAAAAACCAGCAATATAATCTGATTGATATAGGAATTGCCACTGAGCATTTTTGCTTGCAAGCTACCGAAGAAGGATTAGGAACTTGTATTTTGGGTTGGTTCGACGAGAAAAAAATCAAATCATTGCTAAGTGTTCCTAACAACAAACGTATCAATATTGTAATTTCTTTGGGTTATCCGGTGGATACTCCAGTTCGTGAAAAAATACGGAAGCCTATGAATCAAATTCTTCGTTATAATTCTTATAAGTAATAATACTAAAAAACTTTCCAAAAGATTATCAAAGGTTGAATACCCAAATTGATTTTCGCTTGGAAAGTTTTGATTAAGTAGTGCCTCAAAGAAAAGGGCAGTCATTCCGCTGAATTTGATTTCAAGCATTTCAGCCAAATATTTACAAATAGAAGATTTAGGATAGAGAAGACCTGATGGGAATTACCCTATAGGTTTCCAGTCATTCACATCAAAATCTTTGCAATCTCTTTCTTCTGTTTCTTTATCAATCCAGCATTTGGTAGCTATGCCATCACATTCGCCATCTCCAAAATTAATAGAGAATAACCAGTTTCTTTTTTGATCATAATACTCAATAAGACCCGATACCACTTCACCATTACAAGATTCGCTTCTGATTAATTCTTCCGAGATTACTTCAAATATTTTGTTATCACTACTATCACAGCCCTTTTTATAGCGCATCATTTCTCTTTCGTTTGTCACAGTGATAATTTTGTCACCTTTAAATTCAATGTCAACAGGGTATTGCATGATGGGTTTTGCATTATAGTCAGGATGATTCTCGTACCAAGCACGTAAGGCTGCCCAATCATCTTTTGTTTCGACTATAAAATCAGACCCGTCGGGCATTAAATAATGAATAGGGAGTACCAATTTAAAGCATTTATCTTGATCATCATCCTTTTTAAACAATCTCCAAACATCCACAGAGCTGGTATGTGTACTTCCATCTTCTTTTACCCAAGTAACAACTGCAACTCCATCGCAATCACCATTACCAAAGTTTACAGAGAAAACCATTTCTTGTTGATAATAAAACTCAACCAAACCCGAAACAACCTCATATTTGCATCTTTTTTCTTTCACCAAATCCTCAATAATTCGCATGGTATAATCATCCTTGTCACCAGTTCCTTTCACCAAAACTTCAGGTTCTAGACTTTTGAAATTGATATAAGCAGATTTTTCATCCGTTTCATTCTTATCATTATCCTTACTACAGGAAGTAAAAACAAATAATGTGGCCATGATAGCTATTGATAAAATTCCTAGTACTCGTTTCATAGGGCAGTTTTTTTTATTATATATATTTTTCAAGGCTCCATACAGAAAATTAAGGTGGAGCATTTCTTGCTTTGAGCAAAAGTAGTAAAAATACTTTACTACCCCACACAAAAAGTGAATATATATTATGTATCAGTTATTTATGTGTAATGAGCAACAAATAAGCAACAAGAAGTACTGTATTAAATGATAATAAGAGGTAAGTAAAGGAAAATAGGTTGGATTTTTTAATTTTGAATTCTTTACCTAACTACCAAAGATAATAGGTTTTTTCCTGATTCCGTTAGTTTATAACGTTGATTTGGACTTGTCCTTTTATCAGGGTATTCCATTTCTACCCAACTATATTAATTAATGGATCTAAGTATTTCCTTCTATTATCAGAATGGTTTCTTAGACCAATAGAATTGAATAATTCGCTTCTTTTGATTGGTTGTGATTTAAAGATAACCATTAGCATATCTTCAATCTTATTATGAATTAAAGACACAACTATGTTCTTTGCTTGGTCACTAGCTTGGTCGTTAGCTTGGTCAACAAATTCTGTAATATCTTCTAATGAATTGAAATATACTTTGTTATCTTGGTCGTTAACTTGGTCGCTAGTTTGGCTAAGAGCTTGTGTTTTAACAAGACTATGTAAAGGCAGTGTCACCAAAACATAGGTTTGTTCATCAGTTTCAAATATAGGAGCAGGAGATCCGTTATTTGCCATGGCTTTATAGATTGTTGGGAATCTAGTTCCGCGGCCTTCAGTTAACTTTAGTTCTTTTAGGAAATCACCAATCCTTCTATTTCTGTACTCTCTGGTTATTATGTATCTTATTATTTCATTTACTTTATTTGCCGATTAGTTTTCTGCCTTTTTCAGTTGTTATATATTTTTGGTTACCACTTGTTGGCATATCAGTAATGGTTTTTGATATTAAACCCGCTTCAATAGCTGGTAGTATATTATCTTTTAAATTATTGTATCTGTCTGATAATCCAATATTATTAAGTATTTCTTTTTTTGTTTTAGCATCTAAAGTATAGAATAGCGTTTTTATAATTCTATTAGTAACTAAATCACTCATTTCTTTGTCTAGAAGAGCTGTTATTTTGTCCCTATCATACGTTCTGTCTTGTACTGTATCTTGTGCTGTATCTTGTGCTGTATCTTGTGCTGTATCTTGTGCTGTATCTTGTGCTGTTGTAGCATCATTAAATGCAGAATGGATAATAAACTCTACGAAGAAGTAGCTTCGGCGAGGTTCATCAGTGTCAAAAATAGCTGGATTGGATCCGTTTTTCTCTAATTCATTTTTGATAGTTGGTATTCCAGTCCCCCTACCTTCAGTAAGTTTTAATTCTTTGAGAAATTCTCCTATTCTTCGGTTTCTGTATCTACGTGATCTTACTTTTCCGCTGTCGAAGTCTGTTTGTTTTAGAGAAGGGTCTACTCCACTATAGCTGATGATTTCTATTGATTTGGGAAGTATTCTGATTTCAATAGGATTTGGTAGGCTATAATCTTTATGATAGACTGCATTTGATAGAGCTTCTTCAATAGCTTCTAAGGGATAATTGTAAAAGCGGTCGGCTTCTGGTCGATCAGAATGTTTAATAACTCTAGTTTTAATAACGGAAGCATTAATATAGTTGATGGCATTTTTTAGTTGATGTTGTATGGGGCCAACGAATGTTTTCTCGGTAAATTCTTTACTTCCCAATCCATGAGGGAATTCAACAATATCTATTTGAATTCCTTTAAAGTATTTATTTGGGTTTAGGCTGAACATAAGTAAACCGACATTTTTCGGAAATTGATGTTCTTTTGCTCCATAAGCCAAGTTCATAATATTTGCTAATTCCGAAGTTGATATTTCAATATCATCTAGGTTTAATTTGCTATTTGTTTCTATCAGGTGTTCGCGCATTAATGAATATTTCAATTCATCCACATCAAAGAAAGTATTAGCTCTATCATCAAAAGGAATTTTTGCAGTAAGACTTATTAGTTCTTGTTTTTGCTCGGGGTTTACTTTTATAGTGTTTGAATATTTTCTGATATAATACTCATATTCTTTCTTTTTGGCTTTTACATCACCTGGTACTTCATAAGGACGATTACTACCAGCTGTAACCCAAATTAGCAGGACATGTTTTTTGTCTATTTCTTCCAAAGTTAGTCTGGGGAAATAAGGAGGTCGGATTAAATTTGAAAATCCTATCATTTCTTTTTGGACTTGGTCGAATTGTTCAGGAGGGAAACCATAAACAGGGCGTTTTGCTATACCATTTTCTTCTTCTATGCCTATTACAATGTATCCACTACCCAAATTCTCAAAGTCATTGGCAAAAGCAGTTATAGTACGCATAATTGCAGTAGGATTCCAGCCTTTTTTAAACTCAATTCGTTCCGATTCTACAACTCTTCCTGTAAGTAGAGTTTCTATGTTTATGGGTATGTTCATTTGTTAGTACTTATAATTGTCAAAACAAAAGTAAAGAAATTTTACAACTTATCATTATTACAGGCATTTATTTCAAACTGTAAAATTTATTATTAATCAAGATTCAGAACTGCTTTCTTACGAAGATAAGAGGAAGTATTTAAGGGTATTAAGAGCTCAGTTATCTAATCAAGAACAGGTTTTGTTATTTTATAATTGGTACTCAGGTTTTGGAAAAAAATGGGAAGATGATTCGAACCATTTCTTCACAGATTATAGAATGATTCATAATATCTATGAAGGGAATATACTCTCAGATATTAAGTTAAGAAAGCTATTTGATTTTGATGGTAAATTTTTGAGGGAGATAGATAGATAATTTGACCCTTTATTTGAATTTGAAGATTGGAATCGTGAAGGCAAATCATCTGAAAATGCTGAAACAAAATAAAGAATTGTTATGATCTATTAAGTTATTTATAGAACAACTCTGAATAATTAAGATGACAAACTTTAGCTAAAAGTATGGTTCGGTTAACAATCTTGCCTTACTTTCCAATACAAAACCGTCCAAAAATATTGCCTAGAAGCTCATCATTGGTCACTTCTCCAGTAATTTCACCTAAAAAGTGTAGTGCTTGA
>JAOZUW010000137.1 GCA_029938465.1 Bacteroidales bacterium
TGAAATAAAATCCCATTTATTCTCTCTCTAAAAATTGCAGATAGCATTTATTAATATAGATGGCTATTTCGTATTCGCTGGCTTCCATAATAAAGTCATAACTAGGATTGCAATACTTCATCATCTTTGCAAGCTCTTCTTTTTGTTTTATTTGAGTGATTTTTTTTACTAAGGCGGCATTGTATTTTTTATCAAATCTTTGTTGTCTCCAATCGTGCAGCATCAAAGCTTGATATTTCTGTGCAGATTTAGCTTGCTGACTAAAAATATTGTAAAGCCCTGAAATTGGGCTGGTAAAGGAAAATCTTATTACATTTTCAGTGGTGTAGTCGGATAGTTTCCGTTGGTATTTTTGCCAACCGGTAATGGGTGATAGATTTAAGCTTATGGCGCTACTATCTGGCAGATCAAGGTCGAGAAAGGCTTTTTTAAACATTATTAAAGTAGGGAAGGGCATCAGACAAAATTCATCTAACTCATATATTCTTGGTACTAAATTTACCTTAATGAAGTTGTTATTGTTGGAGATAGTAAGATAATAATCCTGATATCCTATGGCACTTATCTTAACAAGGCTATAATCTTTAAATTTTATATGGAGTTCTCCCTTTTCATTGGTAATAAAGGTTTTGTTATAGGTTCGGTTGCTAACTTTGGCATAGGATATGGCTTGTTTGTTTTCGGAATTGGTGACTACAAAATGAAGTTGGCGAAGTTCTTGCCCAAAGATGGGAGATGATATCAGAAAAATGATAATACCCATTATAACTCCAATAATATAAATAGACCGTGACACGAGTTTTAATTTTTCTCAAATGTAGATAAAGCCAGATGATAGGCTTGTTAAGAAATAAAAAGGAATGCTAAGGTTTGTTAATAACGGGTCACCTTGAAAACTATGGGGAATAATTTATCTTAGCACTCAAAAAGTAAGATGATATTATTGTAGAATTTCGAGATATTAAGACGCCCTGTTCTAAAGCTGCAGAACAAGCCCCTGAAGTCTGGCAAAATGAAAAGAAGGTTTTTTCTTCCTTTTTGAAGGCTGCTATCGCAGGGTTTTGGGTTAAATGCTTTTATGCGATGTGTGTCCTTAAGTTTTCTTTGTTTCTTTTACATTTTACCCTTTCTAGAGTGGACTCGTCAAGACAAAATGAAAAGAAGAAGTTTTTCTTTTTTCAGACGATCGAAACTTTTTGCCTAATCCCCATAAAAATCAATATGACCCTTAATTGATTCAGGTTTGATAGATACTGTCACCCAAAATATACTTTAAAATACTTTAGTAGAGGCTGGGTGGCGTTTGATTGCTCTTCATATTTTTAACTACTCAAAGTCCAAAGTTATTTGACCTTCATTATCCTTATCTTTTTTGTCTAGATCGTCTTTTTCAATAAGAATATGATCTTTATCTATCTCAATTTCAAACTCAATAGACTTATTTTTTTCTTCTTTCTTTTCAATGATTTTTGTTTTGGGCAGGGTTTTTTTCTTAGATGAGCTTGTTATTTTTTCTTTCTTTGTTTTTTTTGGTTCAACTATTTTCTCTTTTATTGGAGTAGTATCTTTTGGGGAAGTTTGATCTTCTGTTTCTATTTTTATTTCATCAATAGAATCTCTATTATCAAGGGAGTCATTATCTACTATTTCATCATCAAGAATAGGAAATTCATAAGCTTTAGCTTCTTCCCATTCCATAGATTTTATCTTGTCGGTAGTCAAGCGTTTGCCTTTGGCTTTATAGCTTTTTATTCCTATAAAACTATCTACATCTATAATTTCAGAATAATTTTTACGATCTTTTGTATTTTTGTAGTTTACTTTTAGCTGAGCTAGATAATCCATACTAAATTCTAATAATTTACCTTGTTCATCGCCCACAAAGCAAACTTTTTTATCAGTATTGTCAATATTAAAGCGTTTCACATAAGGTAATTTGCTACTACTATCTATGTAAATAGCACTGACAACTTTTCTCGAATCGTATTTTTCTATCAACAGCATATCATCATTAAAATGATTGGCCAAATCATAACTATATAGCTGATAATCACCTGATTTCATTATGGTTAGTATTCTGTCGTTAGATTTAAATGCACCTAGATATTTTCCTCTTTCCTCTGTATTTAGTCGTTTCACGGTATCATCGTACCAAATATCTATAGCTCCTAAAGTGCTTATACCATCCTCTTTTACTACTATTTTTTTAATCGATTTTTTGGTAAGGATATTTCCTTTGGATCCCCTTCCTTTTATGGTTAATTCTTTAAAGTCAAACTCAAAAGAAGTCTTTTTTAATTTAGGTTCAGGTCGTAGATATACCTTTAACAACTCGGCTTCTCCATTTGGGTTAGCTGTGAAATAGGTTACTTTCGTGCCTTTGCTTCCTTTGGTAAGGGAGTATAATCTATCACGAGTGATGGAGGTTACAGGAAAACGTTTGATATAATAATGGCCACGGCTTCCATCCCTATAAATCATATTATAGGTTGTGCGATCATCGTTTTTATTAAAAACTTCTATATGGATAATATTTTTACCCACAAATGTTTTTTGGTTCACCTTTGTCACCATAAAGGTACCATCATTCAAAAACACAATCAAATCGTCAATATCAGAACATTGACCTACAAACTCATCTTTTTTCAGAGCTGTTCCTACAAAACCATCCTCTCGGTTTACATAGTATTTGGTATTTGCGACGGCAACTGTAGCAGCATTTATACTTTCAAAGCTACGTATTTCTGTTTTTCTTTCCCTGCCTTTTCCAAATTTCTTTTTGATCTCTTTAAAATAGTCAATAGCATAATCAATCAAATGAGCTAAATGAAATTCTACTTTCTCAAGGTCTTTATTTAATGATTTTATTTGTTCATCAGCTTTAAAACTATTGTATTTCGAGATGCGTTTTATCCTAATCTCGGTAAGCTTAATAATATCATCACGGGTAACTTTTCTAATGAGATCTTTGACATAAGGTTTTAATCCGGCATCAATAGTAGTGATCACTTCTTCAAAGGATTCACATTTTTCTATATCGCGGTAGATTCTGTTCTCAATAAATATTTTCTCTAAAGAGAGATTATGTAAATATTCTAAAAGCTCGTTTTTTTGTATTTCAAGCTCTAGTTTTAATAATTTTACGGTCTGTGTGGTTGAGAATTCAAGTATTTCTTTTACCCCTAAGAATAAAGGTTTATCATCTTGAATAATACAGGAATTTGGTGAGATACTAATTTCGCAATCGGTAAAAGCATATAAAGCATCAATGGTTTGATCGGGCGAAACGCCAGGAGCCAGATGCAGTAATATCTCTACATTTTCAGCTGTATTATCATCAATTTTTTTTATTTTTATTTTACCTTTTTCATTGGCTGAGATAATGCTATCAATAACATTAGGTGTATTTTTTGAAAAAGGAATTTCAGAAATTTTGAGTAATTTATTGCTTTCCTGATTGATACGGGCTCTAATACGTAGCCTTCCTCCTCTAAGTCCATCATTATATCTTTCAACATCAATAAAGCCACCTGTTAAAAAGTCAGGATAAATTTTAAAGCTTTTATTGCGAAGAATGGCAATGGAAGCATCAATAAGTTCGAGAAAATTATGGGGTAAAATTTTAGAGGCTAAACCTACAGCAATACCTTCTACTCCTTGTGCCAATAATAGTGGAAATTTCACAGGTAGGCTTACGGGTTCTTTATTACGCCCGTCGTACGATAGTTTCCAGGAAGTGGTTTTAGGATTAAAAACTACAGCTAATGCAAACTTGGATAATCGAGCTTCAATATATCTTGCAGCTGCTGCTCTATCTCCTGTGAGAATATTTCCCCAGTTTCCTTGGGTATCTATCAATAAGTCTTTTTGACCAATATGTACCAATGCATCACCAATACTGGCATCGCCATGTGGATGATATTTCATGGTATTTCCAATAATATTGGCTACTTTATTGTAACGACCATCATCCATTTCGCGCATGGAATGCAAAATTCGTCTATGCACAGGTTTAAGGCCGTCGTAAATTCCAGGTACGGCACGCTCAAGTATCACATAAGAAGCATAATCCAAGAACCAATTCTCATACATACCACTAAGATGCATAGCGGCTTGCATTTCACCTCTATCCTCCTGTTTTTCGCGAGGAAACTGTTCGTTAGATTCGTTCTCTTCTAAAGCATCCTTATGTTCATCATCCATTTACTTCTCAATATAAAATTAATTAAAAACCATTTTTTTGGCTAATAGATAGCCTATTTCCATAATCGCAATATTAAAGTTTCCGCAAAAATAAATATTATTGCGAAAAAAACGAACCATTTCCATAAACTTGTGCCATGATCTAACTGAATGATTCGTGAAGAGATATTTTTAGTAGAACTTTCAATCACTTGAAAATATTTATATTTCTCTTGAGCTATCCATTGCCTAATCTCCTCAGCAGTCCACAGCGAAAAATCAGATTCTCCTCTATCATAATTTACAGCCAGCTGCTCTAGCAGAGAGTCGCCTAAAGTGATATTAAAAATACCGTCATTAGGCCATTGCAAATTTATTAATTGCCATTGATAGGCGTTTTTCTTTTTCATTTGAGGAATCCATTGTGTTTCATTTTGAGAAATATGCAATACCTCATCGTTTTGAGAAATGGTATTATTATTCTGAATATCAACACTTTCTCCTGAGCCCACTATTTGATATAATGGTTTCCTATCTTCTGATTGCAAAAGCATTTGATAAAAAACCGGAACAAAGAGGGCATGTTCGGGCAAATTGGAGTATTGTAGTGATAAAGGAAATGCCAATTGATAAATATTTCCTTTGTTAAAATGAGATTCTGAAAGTAATACCTTTTTGCCACGGGTTTGTAGTAATCTGATAGCTGTTGTATTTGCCGAAAAAGCTATGGGAAAGTACATTTTTATTAAGGGCATATCAATTTTCTCATGATCCTTAGTTATTGGTTTGTATTGTTCAAAAACCTGATGATAATAAGGTAATTGTTTTTCTATATCGGCAATAAAAGTACTGTTGCTATCTAATGATTGATATTTTGGAGCCCTTAAAGATTTTAATAAGCTGTTGTAAGCTAATGGTTTATTGGAGGAAGGAATAAACAACAACTGACCACCATCTTTTGTATATTGAATAAGCTCTTGTTGTAAACCGCTTCCAATTTTCTCTAGTTCATTAAGTATGATTAAATCTTGTGATTTAACTTGTTTATAATCTATATTCCTCCAGGAGAAATCTGTATATTTTACTAAACTATCATTTTTATACAGATGTCGCAAATACACATTAGGTTTATCCTGATAAAGTACAGCTACTTTTAATTGATGTCGAATACGAAAGTTGAAATAATACTGATCATCAAAAATAATTGGATAGTCATCTATTTCTACTTTTCCTGTATAGTTACCTCCTGAGCCATTTGTAAAACTCAAATCTATAGTTTTGCTTTTGTGAGCTGCTATAGAAATCGAAACTACAGCTTTTTGTTCATCATTAATATACAGCCTCAATGGAATATTTGTCAAGTCTTCTTCTCCATTATTATTTACTCTAATCCAAATTTTAGATATGCTGTGAGGTAGTTGAATTTGTTTTTCGAACCATAAACTATCAATAAAAACATTATTTACCGGATTGTTTTGTAGAGGGAGTAAGCGTACCAAAAGATTAGTGTCAGGCTTAATGTTTTGCTTATCGATAATATTTTCTTGAAAATCGGATAATAGATATAGTAATGCTTTTTGATTTTGCTTATTGGAATTTTCATTTTCACGGAGCATTTTCTCTCTTTGCAAAACATGAGAAAGCTTTTGTTGCATATAAACAGCTTCTACTTGCAAAATATTTTGTTCCATTTCCATTTTATTAAACCAACGATGGTGTTTCCCTTGCATCTCATTGGTGATTAAATGAAATTTATCGGTGGTTTGATAGGAATCTAAAATCCCTAAGGCCATATTTTTTGCTTCATCAAGCAAGCTGGCCACTTCTCCTTTTTGTGTCATGCTAAAGGAGTTGTCGAGATAGAGACTCACCCATTGCTTTTCCTGATTATTGATAAGGCTGTGCTTATTTGGGAAATAAGGTTGTGCAAAGGCTAATACAATAGCTATGATGGTAAGAATTCGGGCCAATAATAGGAGCAAATGCTTGAGCTCTGATTGTTTCTTAGTTTTTTTGTGAATACTTTGCAGCATATCCACATTGGGAAAGTATATCTTTTTATACCTACGAAAATTAAACAGATGCACCAGTATTGGAATGGCAACTGCTAATAATGCGTATAGCATATTTGGATACAAAAATTCCATTTTATAAAAATATTCTTTGGTGAATGATTACAAATTTCTTTGTCGGTTTAATCTGTTGATGACAAAAATAAGGATTTCAACATATTATCATTCCCTTTGTATAAAAAGATGTGAACAGCTTACAAAACAATTCTTATCTTAGCCTATTTCAAAATCAGATTATGATGATCCACCATTATAAGTTTTTTAAATATGCTTGGTTATTTATAATATTTATCCTTTTTAATCAGGCTGATTGCTCTCATAATGATGATCCTACTTGTTATTTCACTAATGAATTTAATTCGTATACTATTTTTGCTAAAGATTCTTTTTGGGTTTATCAAAATCAGGATGGAACTAAGGATACAGTGCGAATAACTAAAATCGAGCGATTAATAACAGATGGGTATCATTCTTATCCCGATGAAAGGTTTAATATAACCAAAACATCCACATTATCGGGTACCGAAAAATTTTACGCACTTTGTCAAGATGCTGATAACCCCATAGGATGTGACCATTATAATACTTTTAGAAGTAATTATTCACATCAATGTTATTTCTTTTGTTGTTGCGAAGAAGGTAAAAAATTTCAAACGCTTACTTATGTTGGTGAGCTTGATATAATTGTTCATGAAATAGACTATCCTCAAACCAGACATTTCATTTCAGATTCACTCTTTTCCACATCATTAAAAGCGCAGTATTATGCGCCAAATATTGGTTTAGTTAAATATGAGGATTTTGATCAAAATACTTGGGAATTGATTGACTATAAGGTGGAAAGATACTTAGAGGATTAATTCACAAATCTGTGTTGATGTTTTTTCAATAAATCATTTATTTGTTCGT
>JAOZUW010000037.1:0-8937 GCA_029938465.1 Bacteroidales bacterium
GGACCAATATGACGGAAAAGCTCGCTCATAAAACTTTGAGTAAAACGCATTACTTCATTATCGCTCTTACCTTTAGGATCAAAGTCAGATCCGCCTTTACCACCACCCATTGGGAGTGTAGTTAAACTATTCTTTAAAACTTGCTCAAAAGCTAAGAATTTAAGAATACCTAAATTTACAGTAGGGTGAAAACGTAAACCACCTTTATAAGGTCCAATAGCTGAATTCATTTCAATTCTGAATCCTTTATTGATTTGTACTTCTCCTTTATCATCTATCCAAGGAACACGGAAAAGGATTACTCTTTCGGGTTCAACCATTCTTTCCAAAATCTTGGCATCTTTATACTGTGGGTTCTCTTCTACGAAAGGGATTAATGATTCAACCACTTCCTGTACTGCTTGGTGAAACTCACCTTCTGCAGGGTTTTTGGCAATAACTTTTGCCATAAAATCCTGAACTTTTTGTTCCATTACATTCGCCATAATAAACTATGTTTTATCGTTAACTAATCATTTGATCATCAATAATAGATATATTTTATGGTCTTTAGGGATGTTTATCCATATTTTAGGTGCTATCCTTAAGTTTTTCAGAAATTTACTTATTAAGATTGTCTAAATATTCTATAATTAGTTTTTATTCATATTCAATAGCTAACAAATGAGATGGCTTTTTTTCAATCTGTTGTAATTCAACAATATCATCTATTTTTTTAAAATCACAAAAACGGTTCGCCTATTTTTAGCACGACCTTTCTGGGTGTTATTATCTGCAATAGCCTGAGATTCACCATATCCTTTGGCTTGTAATCTACTACCAAAAATATCTTTTTTAAGCAAATAATCAAGTACAGCTTTGGCTCTTTTATCTGATAAAACTATGTTATCTTCGGCCTGACCAATATTGTCTGTATGCCCTTGAATTTCTACATTAATACCTGGATTTTCCAATAAAAAATCAATAAACTCATTTAGAATTCTCTTGGCATCACTAGACAACATTGTAGAATTGGTTTCGAAATATATATCATCAATTTCATAGCATTTACCCACCTCTATTTCTTTCACAACTAGATCAACTGTTTTCGGCTGCAATAAAGTACTATCTTTTGTGCTTAAATATCTTGAAGAATACACATAGCCTTCTTTTTTTATAGTTAAAACCTGATCATCTTTAAACAAAACAGCAGCTACATATTTACCGGTATTCTTATCAATAGGAATTTCTGTGATACTTCGAGTATGAACATTTTTAAGTTGTATACGTGCATCATTGAATTCGTTATCATTTTCAATTTTCACTTTTCCTTTTATAAAAAGAATTTTTTGTGGTTGTGCTTTTTTATACAAAGGAAAACTGTATAGATTCCAGGAATTATTTTCATCAAAACGATTTGAGGCATAATAACCATATTGGCCATCAGTACTTGCGAAAAAACCTAAATCATCATCAAAAGAATTGATAGGATAGCCAATATTAATAGGATATTTCCATTTGTTTTCTTCATTTTTTCTTGAATAAAAAATATCATAACCACCCAAACCTTTATGCCCATCTGAAGAAAAATAAAGGGTTTGACTATCAGTATGAATAAAAGGTGATTTCTCATTTCCTTCCGTATTAATAGGTTCACCCATATTTTGGGGTTCGCTCCATTCACCATTATCCTGCTTATTTATTTGATAAATGTCATATCCACCCACTCCCCCAGCACGATTGCTCACAAAATATATAGTCAGCCCATCAGAAGTAACAGTTGGTTGCGATTCCCATGTATCAGGATTGTTAATATGATCACCCAAACTTTTCACAGAACTCCAGCGATTATTATCATAATGGCTGTGATACAAATCGCAGTTTAAATAGTTTTTATCAGGATGTTGCTGACAAACTGTATAATACAAATCATTATTATCAATTGTTAATGTAGCTGCCCCTTCATTTTCCCTTTGATTAAACGGATGCTCCATTTCCCAGCCATGTTCAAATTCCCTATTTTGGTTTCGTAAGCTAATAGTGAATACCTCTTTTTCTACTTGTCGCTGTGTTAAACCACGTTGAATAAAATGTTTAGAACGGCGTGTAAAAAGAGCCAATTCATTATCGGGCGAAATAATTGGTAAATATTCGTCATTTTTTGTTGATATTCCTGAAACTTTTATAGGATCAAAAGGAACTGGATTATTTAAAAGATCATGGGTTACCACTGCATAATCCAAATAGTTTTTTATCTCATAATAATCTTCATCTGTCCTGATTAAGTCAACATCTTTTAAAAAGAACTCAAAATAATTAATGGCTTCTTTAAATTGTCTTTTTCCATAGTATATCTTCCCCAAATAATAAGCTGCATAAGGCACACTGTCTGGACAAAGGCTATAAGCTTTTTCAAAGTAATTTTGGGCAGTCTTAACATTTGGAGGATTATTTTTAATGTAGAATTCACCCAAGGCCATAAATGCTTGTGCAAAGTTTTTTTCTTCTTTTGTAAGCTGAAACATGAGTTGCTGTGCCTCACGCTTTTTCCCTTCTTTGTATAGCTTTATAGATTTATCGTAAGATTTTATACTTTTCTTAGAAATACTTTGCTCACAGTTTTGTGCTTGCAAAAACCCAGCTAGATAAAAACAGAAGAAAAACCCAAATATATATTTTAGCTTAGCATTCAAAATCGTTATTTATTAATGAAATTTGTTTATAGTTATCATATTCCTATAAAAGATTACTTTTGTCAGTATAAACTCAATCAAAATTCAAAAGTACACTTTTTTATGATTTTGTATCTAGCACCATTGCAGGGTTACACTGAATCTTATTTTCGAAATGCCTATAGTAAATATTTCGATTGTTTTGAAAGTGCTATAGCTCCCTTTATTCCTGCTGGTTATGGCGATACTATAAAAAAAAGTCGTATTCGAGATTTACTTCACGAAAATAATGATAAAATGCCTGTTGTACCACAAATAATAGGCAAATATGCACCTGAATTTATTCCATTAGCTAAACACTTATATCATTATGGTTATAAAACAGTGAATATAAATATGGGTTGTCCAATACAAAGTATTGCAAAAAAAATGCGTGGTTCAGGACTTTTAGTATATCCCGAAATAGTAGAGATGCTTTTAGAAAAGCTGTTTAAAGAAGTTCCAAATCATATTTCTCTAAAAATGCGCTTGGGATATTATAAAAAGCAAGAGATTCGTGATTTAATGCCTATTCTAAACAAATTTCCATTAAAAGAACTCATCATACACCCACGATTAGGAAGCCAGATGTATACTGGAAAGCCAGATTTAGAAGCCTATGAATGGTGTGTGAGAAATACCCAAATTCCAATAATATATAGTGGCGATATTTTTGACAAAAACTCTTTTGAAAAGCTCCAAAAAAGATTTCCTCAACAAGAAAAATGGATGATTGGACGTGGTGTTATTTACGATTTATTCTTACCTATGACTTTAAAACAAGGAAATATAACAACTGCAGAGAAAATAGATTTGTTTGGGAAATTTCATGCTTCTTTATTTCAAGAGGTAGTAGAATACCGTAATCGTCCAAAAAATCAGCTTAATAAAATGAAGGAGTATTGGGGCTATTTTTCACGACAATACAAAAACCATACACAAATTCATTACCAAATAACCCGCAGTAACAGTTTAGAAGAATTTGCAGAAAAAAGTGATCGCATCTTAAAACAAGAGGCATGGCGCAGCAAACCTTTAATTGATGGTTTTATTTCAGAATAAAAAATGATACTTTTATTTTATCATAATGAGCTTTAAACAAGTACTATATCAAGGATTTAGCGAATTCAAATAAAAGCCTTACACCTACACCGGTGCCACCAATACCCCTGTAATTAAGCCTTTTGGTGATAAAAGCCGGACCAGCAATATCTAGATGTATATAGGGATAGTCAGTAAATTTTTCAAGAAATTTACCAGCTGTAATGGCTCCACCTTCAGCACCACCAAGATGCACCATATCTGCTATTTCCGATTTAAGCTGCTCCGCATATTCATCCCAAAAAGGAAATTCTACAATTCTTTCAGAGGTTTTTTCACCACTATTTTTTAGCTTATCCATAAAAGCATCATTCTTGGTGCCCATAGCTACAATACCTAGATTACCTATAGCTCTGGCAGCTGATCCTGTTAGTGTAGCCACATCTATCACCAACATAGGGTCATATTTTTTAGCATAAGCCAAAGCATCAGCTAAAATCATACGCCCTTCAGCATCAGTGTTAATCACTTCAACAGTTTGTCCGTCAAACATCGTAATCACGTCGCCACTTGCATAAGCATTTTGACCTGGTCGGTTGTCGGTTGCCGGTATTAAAGCAATGATATGTAGAGGCAATTTAGCCTTGGCAATGGCAAAAGCAGCACCTGCCACAGCAGCAGCTCCACCCATATCTCCTTTCATATCATTCATAAAATCACCTGTTTTAATATTCAAACCACCAGTATCATAAACCACTCCTTTTCCCACTAAAATCCATGGTTTTTTGTTGACCGCATTTTTTGGTTTATATTCAAATATTGTAAAAGTAGGGGGCAATGGGCTTCCTTGATTAACAGCCAGTAAACCGCCCATTTTAAGCGCTTCAATTTTTGTTTTATTTAATACTTCTACTTTTGCACCACAATCATCTCCAAGAGCTTCTATTTCATCAGCTAAACCTTTGGCATTTAAATAATTAACAGGTTGATTTACTAAAGAACGAGCTATTAATGTGGCTTCCATTATAATATTCAATTCTTCTACTGCTTCAATAGAAATATCTTGATGTACCAAACGGATATTCTCTAAGCTACGTGTATTTTTTTCTTTATCAGTTTTATAAGCAACAAAACTATAATTTGACATCA
Organism: Bacteroidales bacterium; assembly: GCA_029938465.1. Taxonomy (GTDB): domain Bacteria; phylum Bacteroidota; class Bacteroidia; order Bacteroidales; family UBA12170; genus UBA12170. Next base: position 4,881 of record JAOZUW010000037.1, read on the forward strand.
CCATAGCTTCGGCAAAAGCCAAAACCTCATCTACAGAAAAATCAGAAGCATCAATATACACTTCACTTATTTTATGATCCTGTAAGCTAATCACCAATCGATCAGCTATTTGCCTAAGATTTTCCAAATAATGAAAATGATTTTCTTTGTTTTCTACAATTTCCAAAAAATGATGGTGCGTTAGTTTATTAAAAGAAAAACTCCTTCTTTTATTTTGAACAAATTGAAATTCAATATAATCAGTTTCTATATTAGAAAACAAAGAAGAATTTATTTTTTCTACAGATTTTGAAAGAACAATGGTAGTGCTCTTTGGTGCAAGCTTGTTTTGCTTATCGATAAAAGTGAACATAATGCAGTTTTTTTATATGAATTGACAAAGATACAAGCTTTAAAGAAATTTTAATAAATAAATTAATTGCAATAAAATCTTCACCAGCTTTATGCTACTCTAAAAATATTTGATAAATTTGTTCGATAAATCAAAGTCTATAGATATGCGTGAAGAAGCCAAGATGATTTTAGAAGATGCCAAAGAGAGTATGGAAAGCTCTTTACAGCACTTAGATAACGAGTTAATTAAAATTAGAACAGGTAAAGCCAATCCTAAAATGTTATTGGGTGTTAAGGCAGATTTTTATGGTGCTCAAACGCCCATAGAACAAATGTCGAATATCAATACTCCCGATGCTCGACAAATAGTAGTACAGCCATGGGATAAAAATACATTAGCTGATATTGAAAAAGCCATATTGAATTCCAATTTGGGTTTTAATCCACAAAATGATGGTGAAATTATTAGAATCAGTGTTCCACCATTAACTGAAGAAAGAAGGATTCAGTTGGTAAAACAAGCCAAAGCAGAAGCAGAAGATACTAAAGTTGGCATTAGAAATATTCGTCGCTCGGCCAATGATATGGCCAAAGGTTTAAAAGATGAAGGTGCTTCAGAGGATCTTATTTCCAATTTAGAAATGGATATTCAAGAAATAACGGATGAATTTATAAAAAAAATAGATGTGATTTTCGATGCCAAGGAAATAGAAATTACTACTATTTAATTAAAAGAAGAGAAATATAATCCTATGAAGATCATTTGTATTGGGAGAAATTACGCAGAACATGCTAAGGAATTAAAAAATACATTGCCCGAAAAGCCTGTCTTTTTCTTAAAGCCAGAAACGGCTCTACTTAGAAGAAACCGTCCTTTCTTTTACCCTGATTTTTCTAACGATATACATTATGAGGTAGAATTGGTTGTGAAAATAAGCAAGGTTGGCTTACATATCCAAGAGAAGTTTGCGCATAACTACTATGATGAAATAGGATTAGGGATAGATTTTACCGCACGTGATTTGCAAACAGAACAAAAGAAAAAAGGCTTGCCATGGGAAATAGCCAAAGCCTTTGATAACTCTGCTCCTATTAGTCCTTTTATATCTAAAAAAGAATTTGATGATATTCAGAAATTGCCGTTTTCATTACAAATAAATGGAAAAGTTGTTCAAGATGGAACTTCTGCAGATATGATTTTTAGTATTAATAAAATAATTTCTTATGTATCGCAATTTGTTAGTTTAAAGATTGGTGATCTCATTTTTACTGGTACTCCTGCTGGTGTTGGTCCTGTGAAAATTGGAGATCAACTAACTGGCTTTATCAAGAATAAGAAAATGTTTTCATTTGAAGTGAAATAGTTATTTTATTTAATACGAACACAAACTATACATAAACTTATAGGTATACTCAATCTATTTATACTAACAATACTTTGAGGTGAACAGTAAAAAACTTACCTTTATGCTCAAATAATCACAAATACAATAATCCCGTATATGAGAGCCTATTTTTACTTTTTCATTGCTATTTCAGTACTATTTTTTATGCCTATATCGGCATGGAGCTACTCTGGAATCCCTATGGACAGTTCACAATTTGATCAATATGTAGCAAATCAGGATGTTATTATTATTAATGAAGAGAACACCATAGATATTCAGGGACAAAAAGCAGCATATATTTTCTATACTATAAGCAAAACCATTAAGTTTAAAATACAGAAAAAGACAGGTATTGAGAAGATGTCAGATCTTGTCCTTCCGGAATCATTTGATCCAGTTTATTTAGCGCACTTCCCAGATGATAGAAATTATACTCTGGCTTATTCAGAAATGAAGTGTATTGATTTTAATGTACATATTACTGATTCAATGGGTTTGGAAAAAATGGCAGAATGGGATGTTATTAAAGAAGATGTTGAAATGTTGATGTTGACCGATAGTCGGTATGGCAAATTCCGGAGGTGTACTTATCAAATACATAATTTACAAATAGGCGATGAAATTACAGTGGAGTACAAATATACCGTAAACTATGATGTGAATTTTTTACAATTATCTTCATTTAGAATCTTCTTCAATGGCAAGATTTTTAAAAAAAATTACCAATTAAAAATAAGTCATTCCAAGGATCTTTTGGATCAATTTGAGTATGCTAATGCTGCTGAGCCAGACAGCGTGTATGAAGAAAAAAAGATGAAGGTTTATTATTGGAGAAAAAAAGATTTATTAGCCTCGATAAATGAAGCTGGAGCACGACCCCATTTGTGTTTACCTTATTTCGTTTTTTCAATATTCCCCTATGAGTTATTATATGAATTGTCTGGCTCATTTGAAGAAAGAATAATGCCCTTATATTCTTTGTATGCAGGGGAAAGGGAGCAGAATCATTTAGGTATTGCTAAATCAGTTTTTCAGGGAGTAAAGAATAATCAATATATTCAAGTGAACAAATTCATTCAAAGAAATACTGAAAATATTACTGATGATACTTTGCATTATAAACAGCTAAAAGCAATTCATCATAACATTGTTGATGATTTTATTTTTGATAATGATATTGAATATTTTAAAAATAATGATACCCGTGAAGCCAGAATAGGTGATTATCTGAGTAAAAAAACATTAAGAGATATTAACAGATACGATACCTATGTAGCTTTAATATTAAAACTGAAATTATCCTATTTTACTACCTATCTGTGTGATAACAGAGTAGGTGAAATTAGTAAAGCATTTTGTAAACCTATGGGTGATAGCGATTATTTATTCTCTGTAGTTTTAAAAAACAATAGTGTACAGTTTCTATATCCAAAAAAAACTAAGACCGGGTATTATTTAAACGAAATACCTTTCTATTTTGAAAATACCAGAGCGCGATTAGTCATTTTAGATGATTATCATGTTTACGAAAGCCCTTTGACTGAAGTAGTGAACAATCCCTCAATGTATAAAGGTACACTAGTAAATAACACCAACCAAAGAATACTTATGAATAAACCTTTAGCTAAGGATTTATCGGATTTGGTAGGAGGAACAGAACGATTTGAGTATTCAAGTGAATATAGAGTATATAATTCCAATATTGCAGAGAGTTTCAGAGATATTCAACTGCCAAAAAGTAAAATAGAAGATAATTATCGTAGAAGCAACATTATGGTTCAAGTAAGCTTGAAAGATACTACAGTTAGCTTTCATGCTAAGGTGCAACTTTCGGGACAATTTTCTACACTCACTCGTGGTCTTTATCAGCATAACGATAAAGATGAGAGTATTAATAGCTTATACAATAAAAAGATTTGGGAACTAAATAATGATGTAAAACTTATTCGAAAATCAGTACAGATAAGGGATAAAGAATTTCCTTTTACTGCTGTTGTAGAGGCCGATTATAAAGCGAATAATTTGCTCAGAAACACAAAGGATACTACTGTTTTATGCTTAGAGAATTGGTTTAATCATATCATTTATACTGATTTAGACACCACCTATCGTCAATTGGATTTTTATCCAGACTTTTATGCTCAAGATTCCTACGTTTATTATATAAAACTCGACCAAAATATCAAATTGATACAAACTGATTATGATATTGAAATAAAAAATGAGTTTGGAGAATTAAGTATAAAAACAGAGCAAATACAAGCCGATGTGGTGAAAATTTCAAGCTTATACTCCATAACTACCAATATGGTAAAAGCTGATCAAATAGGAGCTGT
>JAOZUW010000037.1:9037-23953 GCA_029938465.1 Bacteroidales bacterium
CAAGAGCATCTCTTTAAAAATCTAAAGTCATTTGTTTATCCGATAAAAAAGGATCTATTAATTGTGAACCTTCATTCTGCACCGAATTCACCAAAGTACTGACTTCAAAAACTTCCATTTTGGTGCTATCATATTTTTGAATTAGTTTTTCTACTTTTACTAAATCTTGATTTTTCAGCCACTCTTGTTCCAAATGCTCAGGCAATATTAAAGGCATTCTGTGATGTATATTCTGCATTATTTTATTGGCTGATATTGTAATAATAGAAAAGGTTTTTTTTGGGTTTCCATTACCGTCTATCCATTCATCCCATATTCCTGCAAAGGAAAATAGTTCACGAGATTTTAACCGGATGTAAAAAGGTGTTTTTGTATGCTTTTTCCATTCGTAAAATCCATCAGCAGGTATCAGGCAGCGCTTACTTTTAAAAGCTTCAATAAAGGCAGGTTTTTCACTCAGGGATTCTCCACGAGCGTTAATCATTTTTGCTGCAATACTATTATCCTTCGACCAAAAAGGGATTAAACCCCAATGTAAAAAACTCAGTTTCTCAGGCTCTTGATTGGTAATAACCGCCAACGATTGAGTTGGGGCACAGTTATAACGAGCCACATAAGTATTACCATCCACCTGAATTTTAAATCTCTTTTCTACTTCGGAAGATAGTTGAGCAAAAGAATAACGACCACACATTTTAAACTAATATCTTTTGTTCAAAGATATAAAAGCTTTCTTTAACCCGATAATGTTTTCCATAAAAAAACCCGATCATAATGATCAGGTTTTTCAAACTACATTCAACTCATTTAAGAGTTTGTATTTATTATATTTGAGGACCAGCAGCTACTAACTTCTGTGCATCTTCACTATCTGTAAAGTTTTTGAAGTTTTTGATAAATCTACCTCCTAAATCTTTAGCAGAAGCATCCCATTTTGTAGGATCTTCCCAAAGATTACGTGGGTTAAAGATTTTGCTATCGATACCTTCAACGGATTTAGGAATAGCTAAGTTAAAAATAGGCAAGTTCTCATATTCTACATTCTCTAATGTACCATCTAATATAGCATTGATGATAGCACGAGTAGTAGGTAAGTCAATACGTTTACCTGTTCCATAAGCTCCACCAATCCATCCAGTATTCACCAAATAAGCTTCAGCACCATGGGCTTCCATTTTACGAATAAGCTCATGAGCATATTTAGTTGGATCTAAAAGAAGGAAAGCAGCACCAAAACAAGCTGAGAAAGAAGGAACAGGTTCCTTAATTCCACGCTCAGTACCTGCAACTTTAGCAGTATAACCACTAATGAAGTGATATTTGGTTTGGTCTGGAGTAAGTTTAGAAACAGGAGGTAAAACACCAAAAGCATCAGCCGTTAAGAAGATTACTTTATTAGCGTGACCTGCCTTAGAAATAGGCTTTACAATATTATCAATATGATAAATAGGATAAGAAACACGTGTATTTTGTGTTTTACTTACATCAGAATAATCAATTACATTATTCTTATCAATCCCAACGTTCTCAAGTAAAGCATCTCTTTTAATAGCTCTATAAATATCTGGTTCTTTTTCTGGATCTAAATCAATAGTTTTCGCATAACATCCACCTTCAAAGTTAAAAACACCATCATCGTCCCAACCATGCTCATCATCACCAATTAAGGCTCTGTTTGGATCGGCAGAAAGAGTTGTTTTACCAGTACCTGAAAGACCAAAGAAAATAGCTGTATTACCATCTTGTCCAACATTAGCAGAACAGTGCATAGCAGCAATACCTTTTAATGGTAGGTAGTAGTTCATTACAGAAAAAATACCTTTTTTCATTTCGCCACCATACCAAGAACCACCAATAGTAGCCATTTTAGCCTTTAGGTTAAATACAGCATAAACATCGCTATGTAAACCTTGTTCTTCCCACTTAGGATTGGTTGTTTTTGATGCATTGAAAACTACAAAGTCTGGTTCGAAATTTTCTAATTCTTCTTCACTTGGGCGAATGAACATGTTCTTCACAAAATGTGCTTGCCATGCTACTTCAACAATAAAACGAATTTTCAAGCGGCTGTCTTCATTTGCTCCGGCATAACCATCTTGAACATATAATTTCTTACCATTTAGCTGCTTTAGTGAGTTTGCTTTTAACTCTTCCCAAACATCTTCGCTTATTGGTTTATTATCAGAAGCAGGACGGTGCTCGTTTTTCCACCATACATTTCCTTCATTTACCTCTTCTTTAACAATAAATTTGTCCTTTGGAGATCGACCTGTAAACACACCAGTGTCAACAGTTACAGCTCCAGTATTAGTTACAAACCCACGTTCATAACCTTCTAAGCTTGAATCTGTTTCGTGTTTAAAAAGCTCATCATAAGAAAGGTTGTGATAAATTTCCTGAACATCATTAATTCCATAAGATGCCAAGTCATGTTTAACTTTATTATTTACCATAAATATTTAAGTTTATTAATTGTCTGCAATCGTTTGCAATAAAAAAACAAAAGTAAGAAATATTTGACTTCAATAGTTTTCTATAGCTTTTTTTTCCCATGCCAAGCGCTTATTTAAAATCATTAAGCCAATTCCATAGTATCTCACGACCATAAGGCGTCATAATACTTTCGGGATGAAATTGAACAGAATGGATATCATAGGTTTTATGTTTCATGGCCATTATCACTCCTTTATCACTCATAGCTGTGATAATCAGTTCTTTTGGCAAGTTTTCTTTTTGCACAGCCCAGGAATGGTATAACCCTACATTAAAATTAGGCGGAAGTTTTTGAAATAAAATATCAGGTGCCAAAATACTCACAGTACGCTGAACTCCATGCACGGCTTGTTTAAAATTAAACAAAAAACCTCCAAAAGCTTCGGCAAAAGCATGATGCCCTAAACATATACCAAGAATAGATTTTTCAGAAGCATATTGTCGAAATATTTCAGGCATAATGCCAGCTTCGGCAGGTAATCCAGGACCTGGTGACAATAATATTTTATCATATTCTGCCACTTGATCTATATTGATCTCATCATTCATAAATACATCAAATTGCCAACCCCCATGTTGCTCAACAAGCTGCACCAAGTTGTAGGTAAAGGAATCATAATTATCTAAAATTAATAATCTAGGCATTTTTGCTGCATTTTTTTACTTTTGCAATGATAAGAAATATTGAATTAATGATACCTCAAAGCTACAAATCCTATATAATAAATCGTCAAGAAGCTCAAGAAAAAATGAATACTTGGGCTAGAAAGAAAAAAGCTTTTCTTTTGATAAGCTCCTTTGATCAACAACAAAATTTAATTTTAGATAAAACCGAAGCTGAGAATCTGGACATACTTTTTAGTATAAATGGACAAGGAAATATCCAAACTAAAAAAACAAGTTTACCCAAAGATATTTCTTTTGAGGAAACCGCTATTAGTGCCGAAGAATACGAAATAGCCTTTCAACAAGTAAAAAAACATTTGGATTATGGAAATACTTATTTAGTAAACTTAACAAAACCCAGCTTAGTGAAAACTAACTTAAGTTTCGAACAAATCTTTTACCATTCTAATGCTCCATACAAATTGTGGATAAAAGATAAACTGGTGGTGTTTTCACCCGAAATTTTTGTAAAAATAAAAGACGGTATCATTTCTTCTTATCCAATGAAAGGAACTATTGATGCAGGCATTCCAAATGCTAAAGAAATTATTTTAAACGATGCTAAAGAAATTGCCGAACACAATACAATTGTTGATTTAATACGTAATGATTTGAGTATGGTAAGCAAAAACGTTAAAGTAAAACGTTTTAGATATATTGACGAAGTGAAAACACATTATAAAACACTTTTACAAGTAAGTAGTGAAATTAAAGGTGAGATAACATCTACTTTTTTCCAAAATCTAGGTGACCACTTTTTTAAACTGCTACCAGCTGGAAGTATTAGTGGTGCTCCCAAGCAAAAAACTGTTGAGATTATAAAAGAAGCTGAACAATATGAAAGGGGTTTTTATACAGGAATAATGGCATATTTTGATGGTGAGAGTTTAGATAGTGCAGTAATGATTAGATATATGGAACAAATAAATGGGAAAATGCTGTTTAAAAGCGGCGGCGGCATCACTACGTTTAGTCAGTGTGATAAGGAATATCAAGAAATGAAAGATAAGGTATATTTGCCCTTTCAATACTAAAGAAAAATAATTAGCTTAAAAAATGCTCCTATTCGAAACCATACAAATTTTAAATGGTAAGGCACAAAGGCTTTCCTATCACAACGAGCGCTTAAATACCAGTCGTAATGAATTGATGTGTGCTGTTTCGGATATATATTTACAAGATCATTTGGAAATTCCTGAAGATTTTTCAAAAGGATTAGTAAAATGCCGCATCAATTACGGAATGGAAGTGGGAGAAATTACTTTCGAAAAATACCAAGCAAAAGTTTTTTCCAGCTTTATTCTTCAAGAAACCAGTATATTATACAACCATAAATACAGCAATCGTAGTGCCTTTAATGAATTACGAAAAAATATAGACAAAAATACTTGCCTTATATTAATAAAGGATGCTTTACTAACCGATACTACTTTTTGTAATCTTATTTTTAAAGACAAAAAAGGGCAATGGTTTACACCAATTAAACCACTTTTATATGGAACCCAAAGGGAGTATTTATTAGACGAAGGTATTATTGATGAAAAAGAAATAGGCGTAAAGGATTTAAAAGAATATACCCATTTTATGCTCATCAATGCTATGCTTATATTTGATGAGGTGAGATCTCTTCCTATAAACTTAATTTCAATTTAAAAAAATACTAAATTTAAACCTCTTTATTAGATTTACAATTTTTTCTATTTTAGCACAAATTATTCAAAACCTATGGAAGAACTAAAAAAGAAAAGATTAATAGATTACTTTTTAAATGGAGTAGAGCGTGCCGGAAATGCACTTCCTCACCCAGCATTATTATTTGGAATATTTGCCCTTATGGTAATCTTCTTCTCAGGTATTTTTACTTGGTTAGGCACTAGTGTTCAGCATCCAACAACAGGAGAAACTATTAAAGCTGTTAGTCTATTATCCATTGAAGGGCTGAGATATATTCTTACAAATATGGTCAAGAATTTTACAGGTTTTGCCCCAATGGGAATTGTTGTTGTAGCCATGCTGGGTATTGGGCTTGCCGAAAAATCGGGTTTAATAGGAGCTCTTATTCGTAAACTTGTTCTTGCTGCACCGCCTAAGATTTTAACTTTTGTTATCATCCTTGCAGGAATACTTTCAAATCTGGCATCAAGCGTTGGCTATGTTCTCTTAGTTCCTTTAGGAGCTATTATTTTTATTGCAGCTAAACGGCATCCTTTAGTGGGAATGGCAGCTGCATTTGCTGGGGTTTCAGGCGGTTATAGTGCCAATTTGGTTATTGGAACCATAGACCCATTGCTTGCCGGATTGACTGAAGAAGCCGCACAAATTTTTGACAAATCATATACTGTAAATCCTGTTTGCAATTACTATTTTATGGTGGTTTCCACTTTTTTAATTGCTTTTGTTGGCACTTGGATAACAGAAAAAATCATCGCACCTCGCTTTGGTGAATACGAAGGTGAAATCGATGAAGAAGACCAAAAAATAGAACAATTATCATCTGATGAGAAAAAAGGTCTCCGTTGGGTTTCTATAACTTCATTTATTATTATTGGTATTATTCTCTGGGGATTAATTCCTGAGGATGGCTTTTTACGAGGTGCTGATGGCAGCCTGCTAGAATCTCCACTTTTAAAGGGTGTAGTAGCTGTTCTGTTTCTTTGGGCAGGTATAATTGGAGTCATCTATGGTTTAATCACCAAAAAATTCAAATCGGATAATGATGTAATGGGTGCTATGACAGAATCTGCAAAATCACTTGGTGCATATCTGGTATTGGTATTTTTTGCAGCGCAATTTGTTGAGTATTTCAACTGGAGTAATTTGGGCTTAATAATGGCAGTGGAGGGAGCTAACGGAATAAAAGCTCTTAATCTGGGCGTTATCCCACTTATGCTTATGTTTGTTTTACTGAGTGGAGCTATCAATTTAGTGATGGGTAGTTCTTCAGCCAAATGGGCTTTATTAGCTCCCATATTTGTTCCTATGTTTATGATGCTCGAGATATCACCAGAGCTTACTCAAGTTGTATATCGTATTGGCGACAGTGCCACAAATATTATTTCTCCAATGATGAGTTTCTTTGCACTTATTATTGTCTATTTCCAAAAATATGACAAAAATGCAGGAATTGGAACACTCGTTTCTACTATGCTTCCTTACTCTATAATTTTCATGATTTCCTGGATGATTTTACTTATAATTTGGTTGTTACTTGGCGTTCCATTAGGTCCTACAGGTGAACTGCATTATTCTTTTTAGCTAAATCTCTAGCTCGTAATTCTTAAGCTAAAGAACGCATAGCCACAACCGGATCTAAGCGCGAAGCTTGTAAGGCAGGCATTAAACCACTAACTAATCCGATAAGTGTAGAAACACTTAAACCTAAAATGATATTACCTTGAGTTAATGTCATAGGGAATTCTGTTGAAGCACTAATTCCTATACTTAACAGAAGTACAATTAACAAACCTACAATTCCACCCAAAATAGAAAGAAAAATAGCTTCGAATAAAAACTGTGTTAGAATAAAATAGTTTTTAGCACCTATGGCTTTTTGTATGCCAATAATATTTGTTCTTTCTTTAACCGAAACAAACATAATATTTGCTATTCCAAAACCTCCAACCAATAAAGAGAATCCTCCAATAAACCAGCCAATACCAGCTACAACATTAAAAAAACTTTCAAAACTTTTAGTTACTAAACTTGTTTCATTAATAGCAAAATCATCCTCTTCGCTAGGACTAAGCCGATGAGCTGTACGCAAAATACCTGTAAGTTCACTCGTTAAAGCTTCATTGCTAATGTTCTGTTTTGCTCTTACCATTAAAGCATTACCGCTATAGCGAAGATCGACAAAACTTTTCATATAATTTAATGGAATAATCACCTGTTCATCTGGATTATTACCAAACATATCATTTCCTTTTTTTGTAAGAACACCCACCACATAGGTCTTACGCCCACCAATTTTAAAAGAAGCTCCTTCTGGATCAATATGAGGAAATAAATTTTTTGCTATCTCGGAGCCAATTAAAGCTACCTGTTTTCCAGTATTACTCTCGGATAATGTAAAATAGCGTCCCTTTTCTATATCTACATCCATCACTTGGTTATAATAATGCGAAACGCCCTGCACCTCGATTTTTTCCATGCTATTGCTACCGTTTTTTAAGGTTTTTCTTTTTGATACAAAAAGAGCTGATGCTTCGGATAACAGGCTTTGCTTTTGAACAGTTTTTAAATCTTTTATATTTGGATTTGGTCTTTTCATATATTTCCACCAAGCATATTCACCATCCATCACCCAAGGGCTTTTCTGAATAAACAAAACATTGCTTCCTAAAGAATTAATACTTGTTTTCAATTGATTCTCCAAAGAATCAAAAATGGTAAAAACTGATATCACAGCAAAAATACCAATGGTGATACCTAAAAGAGATAAAAAGGTGCGAGTTTTATTCACAACCAGTTCTCTTATAGCAAATAAAAAGCTTTCTCGAATGAGTTTAAAATAAATCATAGGTTGATATTTGCTCATAAGACGCGAATTTTTGATAAAAGTAACAAAAATAAATGGCTATTTTTGCACAAACAGAAAATCTTTGAATTTTTTAGCACATATATATCTATCTGGAAGCAATAAGAATATTGCTTTAGGGAATTTAATTGGCGATATGGTTAAAGGCCAGAGTTACAAAAACTATCCTTTAGATATTAAAAATGGCATTTTACTTCATCGTGCAATTGATGACTTTACAGATAAGCATCCTGAATTTTTACATACCAAAAACATGCTTAAACCCTATTTCAATAGATATTCTGGCGTGGTGACTGATATCTATTTCGATTATTTTTTAGCAAAAAACTGGAGTGAATACTGTGAGCAAGATTTACAGAAATATGTGAATGAGATGTATGTTTTATTGATAAATAAATATGCGATGCTACCAAAAAGAGCACAACAAGTAGTTCCCATGATGATTATAAGAAATTGGTTGGGTTCCTATGGAAATTTAGAACGATTACATTACATATTTTTAGGCATGCACAGACGAACACAGCAAAATGGAGCTATGGATAAAGCTGTAGAAGTACTTCAGCTACATCAAGAAAATATAGAGCCAAGTTTTCAATTGTTCTTTAGAGATGTAAAGATATATAGTCAGGAACAGTTACAGAAATATACTTACTGATTACGCTTTGTTACTTTCCAAATGCCAGAATCAACCCCTTTTAAAAAGTAGAGAAAACCAATAAACAAAGCCAAATTCATACTATAAAAATGAGTAATAAAACGTAATAAACGATTGTGAATATTCATTTTTTTCAAAATGTAATCAACAAAAGGAACCAGCATCCCTAATATTTGCAAGAAAAATGCCCATTGATAAAAAGCATACTCCATTAGAAAAGCAGCACTCAATATAGCGAATAAAAGAAAGAATGGACCAATCCAACGAAGTACTTTATGCGATAAGAAAGTAAAAGCCACACCATTATTCATAGGCCATAGCAGATGACCAAAATTCTTTAAGTTTTGAAAATTTCCAGTTGCAATACGAATTTTTCGTACCATTTCATCTGATAAATTATTACTCACATCCTCAAACACCTTTGCGTTTAGGTTGTTAACAGCTTTTTTTCCTTTTTCAAAAATTTTCATGTTGATATAAAAATCATCAACCAAAGCATTTGAAGGTACTTTTGAGTAATCTTCTTTTCGTATGGCATAACAGCCGCCAAAAGGCCCCATCATACTCCCCCATACTACTGATTCATAATGCTTTATCATCACCTCACGAGAAATATAAGCTTTCTCTTGATGAGAGATCCCTTCAATTTTCAATCCTCTGTTAATCATATTGGTATCCACCAACCCAATCTTACTATCGCTAAAAGGTTGGGCTAACTCCTTCAGTGTATTTTTATGAAAAATAACATTGGCATCAGTTAAAATCAAAATACTACCCGTTGACAATAAAAAAAGATCATTGATTACATTTTGTTTTCCCCTACGCTCATTATAAACCTGAAATGTTAAATTAGCGTATTTATCTGCGTAGGATTGCACTATTTCATTGGTCTTATCTGTAGAATTATCGGATCCTATCAGTAACTCATATTTTTCTTGAGGATAATCGCTTTTATAAATACTCTCGATTTTTTCGGCAATTACTTCTTCCTCATTAAAAGCCGCCACTAAAATAGATAAAACAGCATTTTCTTCATCTTTAGGTTTGGAAAAATGAAGCTCTTTATTCCGAGCTAGAAACTTCATCAATACCGGAAAAAGCACATAGGTATGAAAAATTACAAATGCCGAAAGCCAAAATACTATTTGAAGAAAAACCATCATAAGCTCTTATAAAAATGAATTAAGGATTGTGCAATAACTTCATTATTGAAAGTAGCATTCACAAAATCTATAGCATTTCTACTCATATCATCAAAAAGTGTTCTGTCATTAATAAGCTGCAGTATTTTTTGTGCAAACTCAGATGGATGATCAGCAATCATTACCTCTTTTCCATCCTTGGCAGGATTACCTTCTGCACCTATACTTGTTGTTACCATAGGCTTTCCCAATGCCATTCCTTCAACGATTTTTATACGCATTCCGCTTCCTGATAATAAAGGAACAATGCCTATTGCTTTACTATTCATAAAATCCACAGCGCTATCAACTTCACCCACAAAAATAAGGTTTTTTACTCTTAGATTTTTCATTTTATCTGGAGCATTTCTCCCTGCCAGATAAAACTTAAGATTGGGTTGCTTTTGCAATACTAAAGGCCAGACCTTTTGAAAAAACCATAACAAACCTTCTTGGTTAGGTGGCCAATCTAACGCTCCAATATGAAAAACTGATGGGAACTCCATTTTTGAAGTCTCTATTGTTAGCGAATTAATATCCATTCCGGTAGGAGTAACATGCATAGGTTTTTTACAACCCAGTTGCTTTAAACTTCTGGCATCACGTTCTGTGATTGGAATGATAGCATCAAACTCATTAAGCTGTTGTACTTCTAGTTTTTTTATCCGTTTAGCTAGATTAGAAAAATAGAATCTCTTTAATAAACCAGCATTTTTAGCAGTGCGTTGCCATATCTCAAACTCTAAATTATGAGCTCTCATAGCGACCTTAGCTGTATTTCCAGATCGAATAGAGGGCATATACTGCCCTAAATAACTTCCTTCTAACTGAATAATATCATAATTACTTTCTTTTAATAAATGCTCTAATTTCAAACGAAAATCCTCCGTATAAAATCTTTCAGCAATATAGGCTTTATCTGAAAATAGTAAGTTTTTAAGTGCTGCCACAGGAGAAATAGGTGCTGGAGTATCTACTCCAATAAATCTGATTTGACTACTTAAATCTTTTGGTAATTCATCAATAGGAAAATAATGCTTATTGGTATTCATAGCCAGTAAATCTACCTGATGCCCTAAGTATGAGAAATGCCTTGCTAAAGTAAGTGTAGCAATGGAGCCTCCATCTTTTGGCGGATAAGGTATTTTATTAGCTATAATTAATATTCGCATTCTGTATTTTTAAGCGGCAAAGATATGATTTTTTACTGTGGCGACATTAGATAGATGCTATGAAGTGTAAAAAGAAACCACTCTCTCCCATCTTATTAAAAGAGTATTCCATACGAATAACCATATCGTAATAAGTAACTAAATTAAGACCGATACCATACCCTACAAGCATATCATTTTGTAATGTATTTCCATCATAGGCATTTCCTGGAGCATAAGCAAAATCAGCAAATAAACTTAAATATACAGCCCAAGGTATTTTGTTAAACTGATCCAAAGGAATAAACTTAATAGTAGATACTTGTTGAGGAATTATAGCAAATTTCAAATCTGTTTTTAAAAGTCCATAATCTTCTCCATCAACAACATAATATTCATATCCTCTTACAAAATCACGTCCGTAACCCAAACCTGTGGTAAGAAAATAGGGATGGTTTCCTTTATTGCCCAATCTACCTGTAAAACCACTGGCAAAAAACCATCTGTTACTAAATTTCCAATATTTACGCACATTTGCTTTAATATCAAAAAGGTTTACTTCGGTTCCTTTAAAGAAACCAAAACCTTGTTTTTCAATCACCACATCAAAATAATAGCCTTTTAATGGATATGATTTATAATCACGATGATCATTTCTGAAAAAATAGCTTAACTTAAAAAATTGTGCCCTATCATCATTTCCCAAGTAAAACATTGGATTAAGCTCGGAAACAGTATCTGCAAATTGTTTATCGTTATAACTAAGTTCTACATTTTGAGTTTGATATATATTAGGACGATGACTAAAAGCCAGAAATCCATGATAAGTAATTTGAGCATAACTATCGATCAGTTTAACTCTTTTTACCTGATTGTTTTCAGTCATATAAGATATTTCATGGTTTTTTGTTTGATTAAAACCAAAACTCATTCCTACCGTTTGTTTTTTATCAATATAAGGGAGATAATAGCTAAAACCCAATTTCTCATCATAACCAAACTGCAATAGAATTTTTAAGTGCTCTTTACGTCCTCTAAAATTTTTCCAATCTAAAAACAAACCATAATTAATCATACTAAAATCATGGCCTTCGTGCCACCAAGTGCTAAAATTTCGCTCTGCGAGCTCAAAAATAGGTAATGGCCAAATATACCATTGCTCAACAATCTCTACCTGAACATTGTATCTCTCTTGTGGGTGTGTAGTTACCAGAGTATCGTGAAAAGTAACAAAATTAAACAAGGAAGTATTCATTAAATTTTCCCGACTCTCTATGAGTTTTTGTCTTAATTCTTCTCTACTAAGGGTATCTCCTGCTCTAAAAGTAATTTCACGAAGCACAATTTTATCAACAGTAACTTTATTGCCAATAAGCTCTAATGAATTAACAATTACAATAGTATCGTTTGCTTGATTTTGGCTAATTACTTGATTTGAAAACAAAACAATAAAAAATATGAAAAGGAGTTTGAAGTAATGGTTTTGCATATCAAATATTTAAATAATTCATTAGAGAATCGTAACGATCAGATAGATTCTCATTTAAATCAGCTTCGGTATAAGAAGCTTGTATTTGATAATTATATCGCATAAAAGTTTTTAAAACATCTTCAATATCAGGGCTATTTAGTTTTAATGTCACTTCAATTCTTGTGCTATCAGAAAAGGTATTCACAAAAGAATTAATAATTTTTTTATTATTGGATTCTACTATTTGAGCTATCTCTGCCAAAGAATAATCACGAACATTCATCTCTAACACTATAATACCTCCTGGATTATTGATCCCTGAAATCTCAGTCCATTTTAATATCAATTCTGAAATAATAATACTTCCCAAATAATGGTCTTTATCATCAAGAACAGGTAAAAGAGTCAGTTTATTTTCATATATTTTTTCTAAAACATCGTAAATATGCTGGTCGTTGGTAATAAAAAGGTTGTTTTGTTGAATAGGATGTGCTCCAATAGGTTCTTCAAACTTATTATAAGAATAGATGTCAGCTTCGCTCACTAAACCATAATAAATGCCAGAATGTACAATAGGAAGATGAGTAGTTTTGTATTCCTCCATAAGGCTAAGAGCCAACACTCCACTATCTGATGTCTTTAATGGAACCACAGTATTGGATAAGAGGTCTTGTGCGAGCATTTAAAATGGATTTTTATTTACATTCTCATCATTAAGGATGGCAAGATAGTTATTATATCTTGATTCTGCAATTTCTCCATTTTTCACAGCTTCTTTAATGGCGCATTGTGGCTCATTCTGATGAATGCAATTGCTAAACTTACAGCCATGCATATATTCACGAATTTCCGGAAAATATCCTGCTATATCTTCCTTCTTAAAATCTACCAAACCAAACTCTTTAATACCCGGAGTATCAATAATATAGCCCCCATTATCTAAAAGATGCATTTCGGCAAAAGTAGTGGTGTGTCTTCCTTTTAAGTTAAATCCCGATATCTCGGCAGTCTTTAGTTTAAAACCTGGCTGTATGGTATTAATAAGAGCTGATTTACCCACTCCACTATGGCCACCAAACATACAAATATGATTTTTCATTAGCCCAAATAATTCTTTGGTTCCCAATCCACTTTTCGCACTGGTTTCCAAACATTGGTAACCAATATTTGTATATTTTTCTATCCATTCTTCTTGCTTATCCTGCTCTTTAAAAGTATTAATATCTGTTTTATTAAATACTAAAACAACCGGAATATGATAAGCTTCGGCAGATAGCAAAAACCGATCAATAAAACCCAAACTAGTACGAGGCTGGCTGATAGTTATCACTAAAAAAGCATAATCGATATTAGCTGCAATAATATGTGTTTGCTTACTCAGGTTAATGGATTTACGAATGATATAGTTTTTTCGTTTTTCTATGGCATTTATCACTGATGTTTGTCCATCCTTGGCCCATATAAAACTAACCTTATCGCCTACTGCAATAGGATTGGTACTTTTGATTCCAGCTTTTTTAAACTTTCCTTTAAATTTGCAGCTCACCACTTCACCGGTTTCTATTCGTACTTCGTACCAACTACCAGTGGATCGCATGACTACTCCTTTATGTATTTTATGTTCTACCATTTATCATGCGAAAATAGTATTTTTTAAATGATTTGAAGGAGTTCTAGGGATGGAAAATAAAACTTAGCTTTACCAAGCAGATAACTATCCTTTTTTATAAAACCTGTTCATTCAGATTTGCACCCTATATATGAGTGAATCTTACTAATAGTATTGAACTTGTTTTACCATTGTAAATTTATTAGTATATTTGTTATTGACTTAAAAAATGCTCTTATGAAAGCTATCAATGTTATTTATCTATTTTTAGTTTTAGCGAATATTTCTATTGCTCAGGAATTTCCTACTAATGGTGAAATATATGATTATGAAGTAGGCGATATTTTTCACTATAGAAACATTCATGCTTATGGCGAGTATTCTCCAGAGTGTTTTGATAGCATTTTCAAGAATACTGAAGTCGTAGATAAGTATTATTCAGTGAACTATGATACGGTTTGTTATCAATATTTCACTAAGAGACTGGGAATATATGATTGCGACCCGGACACCACATATGCTGAGTACTATACTACTTCATGTATATCTCAACTGGATTCATTAAGAGATGGAGATACAGTAATTGAAGATCCTGATGTATATAATGGGCGAAAAATAGTGGAATATGCTTACTATTATGTTGAAGGACCTGATGAAACTTCTTATTCATATCAGTGGGTTGTTGGATGTGGCAGGGCTTTTTATTATAGTAGTAATTGGTGCTGGGCTACTTATATGGTGAATAGAATTACGGATGAATTAGTATATTTCCATAAAGGTGAGGAGGAGTGGGGAGAAGAACAAATAATTTTGGGTATAGCTGAAAAGGAATTTAATACCAAGATAAATATTTATCCAAATCCGATTCGTCATTATTTAAATATCTCATTTGATGATGGCTTTAATAGTGGCAGATTTATTAAAATATATAATTCAGCAGGGCAATTAGTAAAATTTATTAGCTTATCCTTATATGAAAACAGAATAGATGTTAGCTATTTACCAGATGGATTGTATTTTATTACCTTTATAGATGAGAAGGAACAAATTTTGTTCAAAGAAAAGTTTTTAAAGGCTCATTAAACAAGTTTATTATACAGAAATATTATTGGGATAAAATAAGCTGCACTTTATAGCATCAGCTAGCGCGGAT
>JAOZUW010000138.1 GCA_029938465.1 Bacteroidales bacterium
AATCTGTTAATTTCTGACTTGTTGTGTGCCGTGCATGGTAACTAACTAATCGGTGCAAGTCCGACATGGGGGATTGTAACTTCCAACCATTAGCTGAAAGCAAGGGTTTGGAGTGAGCAACCTGCTTATTTTCAATTGTTTTTTGCTATTGACAGAGTAAAAGCAATGGCTGTTGATCATCCTGAATGGAAAAATCAACAACCTTTTAAAGCTGTTCTCGAAAATGATATGGCGGAATTAAAAAGCTAGGAAGTGAAGATCTATTTAGAAAGTGAGGGAGTAAAAATCCAAGAAATGATTGAAAGAATAGCAGGATTCTCATCAAAATTCTATTGTAAAAAATAATACGTGATTCAATCATCGAGAATAAGTGAATGAAAACACCAGCTACCAAAGTATAAAAATAATAGACGAGACAGTAGGAAATATTGTAACCCGCATAAAATTTAGTTGTAAATTTAAAAATTATACTTTTTGCAGTCAGCTACTATTCTTTTACAAATCGTCAGACCACGTTTATCTGCCGAAATACTGGTAGGCAGACAATAACCTAGCAAATCCAAGCAAAAGAAATATTCCCCAAAAATATTTATGATAGACTCACTTATAAATAGGCTTATCGTATTGATTATTAGTATATTTATAGTATAAATTGAAGATAATTATTGTGGATTTTGTAAATGGGATAAATAGAGATCAATTAGTGATGATGGCTTATTTAAAGCCACTCTAAGCACTTTTTATTTTCTAAACGCACAACGGCAGATTCGTTTTTTTCACTAACTTGCGGCTTGTAAATGTAAAGGGGTAAAGTATATGGAGCTCTTTTTAAATAGTATTAGGGTTTTTACGCAGCATGCCCCGTTTTTTTTGGACTCCGGTTAGCACAAATAACTACTGACTAAAAAACTGCATTTATGGTAATTAATTATTGAGTATTTCTATACCTCAATAATAGCTAGTTTTTGAATAATCCTAAATTTAATGAAATATAATACTTATGAATAGATTAACACTTACACTACTTATTTCTTTTTGTTTCTTTTTTCACAAAATATATGCACAGTCTGGTCATCCAAAATTAGAAAACAAAGATTCCTGGACAATGATTGTATTGCCCGATCCTCAAACCTATAGTAAGTTTGAACAAAATCAGCCTGTATTTTCACTAATGACCAGATGGATAAAACAGAATAAAGAAAAGCTAAATATTGAACTAGTATTATGTGAAGGCGACTTAGTGGAGCAAAATAATATACCTGTTGGAGACGGTGTAAATGGAGATCAAAATAGTTACCAACAATGGACTTCTGTAAGAGAAGCTTTTTCTGTGTTAGATACTGTTGTACCATATATTCTTTGTACAGGAAACCATGATTATGGTAGCAGATCAGCAGAGAATCGTTATTCTCAACTGAATTCCTATTTCACTCCAAACCGAATGAAATCGACAAGTAGTATTTTGGCGGGAATGATGCCTAATTTTTCAGGTGAGAAAACATTAGAAAATGCGTATTATGAATTTGTTTCACCTCACAATATCAGTTATCTTATATTATCCCTTGAATTTAATGCTAGAGATACTATTGTTCAACAGTCAAAAGATATTATAGCTAGAGAAAAATATAAAAACTATAGAGGAATTATTCTTACACATAGTTATATGAGAGCCATGTCTGAGAATAATGAGCTAATTGAAAAAGAGGGTTATGATGTGAAAGATGTTACTCATGGTAAAAAATTGTGGGAGAAACTTATTGCTCCTTCTGAAAATATTGAAATGGTATTCTGCGGACATATAGGTGGAACAGGTGGATTTACGCAAAATGTTGGTTACAGAAATGAAAAGAATGAAGGGCAAAAAGACGTACATCAAATGGTGTTTAATGCACAAACACATGGAGGCGGATGGTATGGAAATGGGGGTGATGGTTGGTTACGTATTTTAGAGTTTTTACCAGATAAACAAACAGTAATAATAAAAACATTCTCTCCTTTATTTGGGTTTTCACCTTCTACGATTGAAAAATCTTGGCGTAACGAATCATATGATAATTTTAAAATTAAACTATCAGATTAGCTATTTGAATCATAAAGAAATTCAACAATAGAAATAACTTGTGCTAGCAATGGCTAAAAAAATGCTTCCTTATGCTGTATAGAGATATTAAAGTAACTATAAACCTAAACGACAAACATCGGAAAATTACGGTTTTACCAACTGCAACTTTCCTTAGCCTAACCCGTTAGACTACTTTTGTCTGCCTACCTAATATTTCGGCAGATAAACGTGGACTCCCGTTAAACTCAATCAAGGCAATCTAGAAATTACATAGATTATAATTAAAAATCAACTACTTAATTCAACTATAATCAATAAAGTAAAAAAAGAAAACATATGAACATCAGAATATTAATCTTATTGGGAGTCCTTTGCTTGTACAACTTTTCAGAACTTCAGGCACAGCACATACATATTATCCCTAATCCGAATGATGTAACAATGGTTCAGGAAACTTTTACAATTAACCAACAAGTCAGCATTGTATCTTCTGAAGTAAGCAATAGAACTGCAATAATCTTACAAAGCCATCTTGAAAACATATTGGGATTTCAAATTGAAATAATAGAATCAGAGAAATCCGGAACGGGAATTATTCAATTCAAACTGAATAAAAATCTTGCAAAAGAAGCGTATGAGTTGATTGTTTTAAAAACAGGAATTCAGATTATTGCATCGAATAATACTGGTTGGTTTTATGGCGTGCAGAGTTTATTGCAGTTGTTTCCTGCGATTTCGGATTCATTGGAGATTGCTCCTTCCATAAAAATTCCTGCACTAACTATTAACGATGCTCCCAGATTCTCATGGAGAGCTTTTATGTTAGATGAAGCTCGGTATTTTAAGGGAATGGCCCAGGTGAAAATGCTATTGGATGAGATGGCTCTTTTGAAGATGAATGTCTTTCATTGGCATTTAACGGATGACCAAGGATGGAGAATTGAAATTAAGAAATATCCTCTTTTAACTGAAATTGGTTCCAAAAGAAAAAGTACACAAGTTGGGAGTTGGGGAAGCCCTGTTCAATCAGCAGAACAACATTCAGGGTTTTATACTCAAGAAGAGATTAAGGAGATTGTGCAATATGCAAAAGACAGACATATTACTATTGTACCGGAGATAGAAATGCCCGGACACTCTAGCGCAGCCATAGCAGCTTATCCATGGTTAGGTACAGCAAAAGAAGAAATAGAAGTGCCTATAGTATTTGGAGTAGGCAAAGATGTTTATGATGTCAGCGACCCAAAAGTTTATCAGTTCCTCACCGATGTACTTGATGAAGTTATCATTTTGTTTCCATCAAATGTAATCCATATTGGTGGAGATGAAGTTAAGTACAATCATTGGAAATCGTCAGAAGCAGTAAAAGCCTATATGAAAGAAAAAAATCTAGACACCCCTGCTGAACTTCAAGTCTTTTTTACAAATAGCATTTCTCAATATTTACAAAATAAAGGTAAAAGAATGATGGGCTGGAATGAAATAATGGGGCATAATCTTCATGAATATCAGGATATAGCAGATACTAAATCCAATCAACAGTTATCAGAAGGAACCATTATACACTTTTGGAAAGGAGATGTGACACTGGCTACCCAAGCAGCCAGTAATGGTTATGAAATTGTGAACTCATTGCATACCAATACTTACCTCGATTACGGTTATAATAGCATCCCATTGTCAAAGGCTTATGCTTTCGATCCTATTCCTGAAAAACTAAACCCTAAATATCACAATAAAGTGTTAGGTGCAGGCTGCCAAATGTGGGGAGAATGGATTCCTACTAATGGGCATATGCATTTTCAAGTATTTCCTAGAATAGCTGCCTATGCTGAGGTAGGGTGGACAGAAAAGAGGAATAAGAATTTTGACAGATTTAAAGCAGCTTTAAATAAATTACAAAAGCATTGGGAGCAAAAAGGAATTTATTATGCTCCTGATTCTGCTGTTGAAAATGGGTCTAAATTATAGAAGATGAGATTTGTTAAAAGGGAGTTCCATAATAATAAGAATGTCAAATTAATATTGAGTTTAATAACAATTATAGTACATTTGGCACATGCCTGCCGGCAAGCAGGGGTAGTGCTAAATATGAAGATGATAGCAACAAATTAACAAGCTAGTAATCCCGATAATTATCAGGAGAAATATTGGAGCATTGAAATGCCAAACGCACCATATTCAAAATGTTAGCATTAATGGCAAGATAAATCAAATAAATAATAAGTTATATGAAAACATTAATTATATTAATTATTACCTTTTCTCTTTTCTTAACACAAGGAACAATTGCTCAAAAAGATATCGTAACTATAAAGATTTTAAGTTACAATATTCATTATGGCTTTGGTATGGACTCAAAGTTGGACTTGTCTCGGATTGCGGATGTTATAAAACGAGTAAAACCTGACATAGTTGGGCTACAGGAAATTTCAGATTCAACCATGGCTGCAGAACTAGGTGAACTGACAAATATGGAAGCTATCTTTGGACCTTCAAAGGGAACAACATCAGGTTATGGTGATGCAATTTTATCGAGACATTTATTCAGATATGTTGGTAACCAATCCATTCCTAGCGCAAGCGGCAGTAGGTATGAGGCAATGTGTGTAGATGTTGATTTATCACAGGTTTATGGAGAAGGTTCAATTGTGAGATTCGTTAACACGCATTTTGATTGGTTAAAAACTATTGGGTCACAAGTGGCTCGAAAAGGAGCAGTTGAAGTAATTGAAACAGCATTTTTTAATGAAAATCATAATCTTCCTTCTCTTTTAGCAGGTGATTTGAATGCAACTCCAGATTCAGCTCCCCTAAAACTAATGCAAAGAAAAGGATGGGTACATGAAGATTTCAATAAAGATTTATTTACAATACCTGTAGTTAATCCAGATAGACAGATTGATTATGTATTGACTCGCCCAGCAAAGAGGTGGCATATCGTTAGTGTCGAAGTGATAAATGAATCTATGGCTTCTGACCATCTCCCCATACTTATGACTGTAGAATTACTTCCAGAACAATGATTTGCAAAATAACTGACAAGCATTTTAAGGTCATATAAATTTTTTGAACTAGATAAATCACAAAAGGTAATATTTTGTATAAGTAATAGCAGGGAAAGTTTTTAATATCAAGGTTTGTAGCCTGCTCAAACTTTATCACGATTTGAGAGGAAAGAGCCATGCAATCAGCCACTACTCATACAATTTACCATCAGACCATGTTTATCTGCCGAAATATAGGTAGGCAGACAATAAGCTTGCAAATTCAAGCAAAAGCAATATTTCACAAAAATATTAATAAGAAACCCACTTAATAACAGGCCTATCTTATTGATTATTAGTATATATAGTATAAATCAAAGGTAGTTATTATGGGTTTTGTAAATGGGATAAGTAGATGTCAATTAGTGATGTTGTTTTATAATATTTGAAGACTTATGTCATTTTTTTAACATAAACGATTTATAAGCCAGGCTCAAAAGCCTTTTTTACAAATTATGGGTATATAGGGCTTATATAAAGCTCAGCTAAGCACTTTTTATTTTCTAAACGCACAACAGCGGATTCGTTTTTTCACTAACTTGCAGCTTGTAAAGGCAAAGGGATAAAGCATATGGAGCTCTTTTAAAATAAAATGGGGGTTTTTGCCTGCCTACATTTATTTCGGCAGATAAACTCGGACTCCCGTTGGCATTCATTGTAAAAATCCGTAGTCACAAAACAAATAGACTAAAAAAAAGGATTATTTTTGAATCTGAATAATAATGAAATTATGACAAAAGAGACTTCAATAAAATTATTTGAATCAAAAAAGATAAGAGTTCATTGGGATAATGAATCTGAGACTTGGTATTTTTCAGTTATTGACATTATTGAGACATTGACCGACAGCAAAAATCCACGTAGATACTGGAGTGATTTAAAACGAAAACTCAAAAAGGAAGGATTTAATCAGTTGTACGAAATTATCGTACAACTGAAATTGAAAGCATTAGACGGTAAAAAATATACAACTGATTGTGCTGACACTAAAGGACTTTTGCGAATTATCCAATCAATTCCTTCACCTAAAGCAGAACCGTTTAAAATTTGGCTTGCAAAAGTGGGCTACGAGAGAATTGAAGAGACAGAAGACCCAGAAAAGGCTTTCGACAGAGCAATGGAAACTTATCTTAAAAAAGGGTATTCAAAAAACTGGATAAATCAACGAATAAAAAGTATTGAGGTTAGAAAAGAATTAACAGATGAATGGGAATTACAAGGAATTAAAAAAGGTTTAGAATATGCAATTCTGACTGATGAGATAACAGAAGCCTGGGCAGGTATTACAACTAAAGAATACAAGGAACTCAAGGACTTAAAGAAAGAAAATCTTCGGGACAATATGACTAATTTGGAATTAGTTTTAAATATGTTGGCAGAGACTTCAACGACTGAATTATCAAAAGAGCAGAAACCAAAGACATTAAACGAAAATAGAAAAGTTGCAAGAAAGGGAGGTTCAGTTGCTGGTGTCGCCAGAAAGGATTTAGAAAAGAAACTTGGAAAAAGTATTATTAGTCCTCTTAAAGCCAAGGAATTAAGACAAAAAGAAGACGACAAAAAGATTGAAGAATAAACAACTAAATGCCAACTTAAGATGTATATAGTTCTGACAGTATTTATTTCAAAGTAAATAATAATATTGTAGAAATTATGGCTATTGTTGGAAGACAGGATTTGGATAACATTTTTAGTGAATAAATTACAATTGATAACATCGGCTCAAAAACATGCGGGCAGATAGTAATAAAATGAATCATAAGAAATAAACAATGTAACTAGTTGATACAGAAGAGGGTTAAAATACCTGCCAGTTTTTAGCCGTAATCGTCAGACCACGTTTATCTGCCGAAATATTAGGTAGGCAGACAATAACCTAGCAAATCCAAGCAAAAGCAATATTCCCCAAGAATGTTAATAAGAAACCCACTTATTAATAGGTCTATCTTATTGATTATTAGTATATTTATAGCATAAATCAAAGATGATTATTATGGATTTTGTAAATGGGATAAATAGAGAT
>JAOZUW010000139.1 GCA_029938465.1 Bacteroidales bacterium
CTGATTTCTTCTGTTAAGATAATTTCACCAAAAAATAATTCTTCTTTCCTTTTTGAACTAAAATATATTTCCCGTTCAACAGATCCTTATTTCCAATTTCGTAAGTGTCTTTAATTTTTTCTTTATTAACAGCTACTCCATTATCTTTTAACATTCGTCGGGCTTCACCTTTAGATTTAAAAATACTGGTTTTTTCAGCTAAGAAATCCAAAATACCTATTCCATGATCTATATCTGAAGCAGAAATATCAAATTGAGGAACCCCTTCGAAAACGGCTAAGAATGTACGTTCATCTAAATTCTTCAAGGCTTCGGTAGTGGCTTTTCCAAAAAGAATTTTGGAAGCTTCTACAGCAGCATTGTATTCATTTTCACCATGAACTCTTATGGTAATATCTTTGGCCAAAGTGTTTTGCAACTCTCGCATATGTGGAGCTTCATTATGACGAATCACCATTTCACCTATCTCTTTTTTACCAAAGAGTGTAAATATTTTAATATATTTTTCAGCATCAGCATCCGATGTATTTAGCCAAAACTGATAAAAAGCATATGGTGTTGTTTTTTCAGCATCTAACCAGATATTACCACTTTCGGTTTTGCCAAATTTTCCACCATCGGCCTTGGTTATTAACGGACAAGTTAGGGCATAGGCCTTTCCTGCAGCTTTTCGTCGGATAAGCTCGGTACCTGTAGTGATATTTCCCCACTGATCGGCACCACCCATTTGCAATTTGCAGTTCTTCTCGTTATAAAGATGTAAAAAATCGTAGCCTTGTACCAGCTGATAAGTAAACTCCGTGAAAGACATTCCCATCTTACTTTCGGAACCAACACGCTTTTTCACCGAGTCTTTGGCCATCATATAATTTACGGTAATATGCTTTCCTATATCACGAATAAAATTCAAGAAGCTATAGTCTTTCATCCAATCGTAATTATTCACCATTTCGGCTTTATTTGGAATATCACTTTCGAAATCTAAAAAACGACTTAATTGTTTTTTTAAACCATTCTCATTTTTGCGCAAAGTAGCTTCATCAAGCAAATTTCTTTCTTCAGATTTTCCACTTGGATCGCCAATCATGCCTGTTGCACCACCCACTAAAGCTAATGGTTTATGACCAGCTATTTGCAAATGTTTCAGCATCATAACTCCCACTAAGTGACCAATATGCAAGGAGTCAGCTGTAGGATCAATACCCACATAGGCCGAAATCATTTCTTTCTCCATCTGTTCATCAGTTCCAGGCATGATATCGTGTATCATTCCTCGCCAAGTCAATTCTTCTACAAAATTCATTATATTCTATTCTTTAAAATAAGCTGCAAAGATAGTTTTTTTGTGATTGTTCAAAAGCTTAAGAGTTGGTTTCAAAGAATTTCCAAACGGCATCATTTTGAGGAACAGAGAAAACAAATTTCATTTTTTCTTTTTTCACTGGGTGAACAAACTCTAAGCATCTGGCATGCAAGTGAATACTTAGATCGGGATTCGCTCGTTTGAAACCATATTTCACATCGCCTTTTATTTTGCAACCTATGGCTCCCAGTTGTGTTCTGATTTGGTGATGACGACCTGTTTCTAATGTGATTTCTAAGAGATGATATTTTTCTGAGGAAGCTTTATGTACGTATTGAAGAGCTGCCTTTTTAGCACCATCAGTTTGGGCTTTTACCACATAAGATTTATTTTGCTTGGCATTTTTACGCAGAAAATGTTCCAAACGATCTTCTCTTTTTGGTGGTTTTTGATCTACCACAGCCCAATAGGTTTTCTTTATATCTTTTTGTTGAAACATTTTACTCAATCGGGAAGTGGCTTTATCTGTTTTTCCAAAAATCAATCCTCCACTAGTGGGACGATCTAAGCGATGAACCAAGCCCATATAGACATTACCTGGCTTATTGTATTTTTCCTTTAAATAGGCTTTTAGAATATCGTTTAATGCAGCATCTCCCGTTTTATCGCCTTGTGCTATTTGCCCAGCTTTTTTATTGATGATGATGATATGATTATCCTCATAAACAAGCTCAATATTGTATTTTTTTTCTAAATTTTCCATTAGCAATAATTACTTAAACAACGCTTGCTAAAAACCTGGTATAGCTGATGAACAAAAAATGCTAATAAAATGCCTAAAGCAGCACCCCCTATGATATCTGCCGGGAAATGTACTCCCAAGTATATACGACTATAGGAAACTAATAGGGCCCATATAAATGCCCAATATTTATAATATTTATATTGTGGTGCTAAAAAGAAAGATGTAAAAGCAGCCAGAGCAAAACTATTGGAGGCATGGGAAGATATAAAACCATAGGCTCCGCCAAAATAATTATTTAAAGTATGAATATTCTCTTTTAAACTTTCGGTATGAGAAGGCCGAGCACGTTCTACAGCAAATTTTATCCATACCGATATTTGATCACTTAACGATATCAGTATTGCTGTAAATATGATAATGCCAATAGCTTTCCATCCATAATTTTTTATGATCAGCCCTAAAACAAATAAATAAAGCGGAATCCAAATAAACTTATCACTAAGCCACCACATTACTCCATCCAACCAATTGGCATGCAAAGAATTTAGAAAGAGAAAAAGAGATTGATCTATTTGGATAAGCTGTTCCATAATTAGATATTGTTTTCTGCCATCATCTTCCAGAGCTGATCCTTTAGTTGATCCAAACCTTTTTGCGCAACTGCCGAAATATGCATATGAGGGATGTCTTGTAAATCTGCACTAATCATTTCCTCTAACTCTTCATCTAAAAGATCAGATTTGGTCACTATTAAAAACCTTTCCTTATCTAATAATTCAGGATTATACATTTTTAATTCATTAACCAAAATCTCATATTCCTTTCGCACATCATCAGTAGTTCCCGGAACTAAAAACAACAACACTGAATTCCGTTCAATATGACGCAGAAATCTTATTCCTAGTCCTTTACCTTCGTGAGCACCTTCGATAATTCCTGGAATATCTGCCATTACAAAAGAACGATGATCACGATATGGGACAATGCCCAAATTAGGAATCATGGTTGTAAATGGATAATCAGCAATTTTTGGTTTTGCCGCAGAGATAGAAGAAAGCAAGGTGCTCTTTCCTGCATTAGGAAAACCTACCAAACCCACATCTGCCAACACTTTCAGCTCCATCAAGATTTCTCTTGTCTGAGCAGGCTCTCCTGGCTGAGCATAAGTTGGAGCTTGATTTACTGATGTTTTAAAATGATCATTCCCTTGTCCACCACGTCCGCCAGCTAAAACAATATGTTTTTCTCCATCCTCTACTACTTCGCAAATTAGCTCGCCTGTTTCAAAATCTTTTATCACCGTACCCAAAGGTAATTCTAAAACAGAATTAACTCCATCAGAACCAAATCGACGGTTTTTGCCACCCGATTCTCCAGATTCTGCACGCACATGTCGTGTATATCGCAAATGGAGAAGTGTCCATAAATTACGGTTTCCCACCACAACAACATCACCACCTTTGCCTCCATCACCACCATCAGGACCTCCTTCAGGCACATATTTTTCCCGATGAAAATGAACCGATCCAGCACCACCTTTTCCTGAGCGGCAATAAATTTTTATGTAATCTACAAAATTATTATTCAAAAACTACCTCCCTGTTGTAAGTGTTTCATCAATGGTTTGTGTGAGACGATTGAAAATATCATCTTCACTTCCGTGACCATCAACAGTTTTAAATTTCTTATGTTTTTTATAATAATCACCAACGATTTGTGTACGAGTAAAAAACTCATCTAATCTATTGATAATAAGCTCCATATTCTCATCATAGGAACGTTTATTATTGGTTTTTCCTCTAGCCGACAAGCGTTTAAAACACTCTAAAGTAGATGTTTCAATACCAATAGCCACTGATACTGATTGATTTAGTTTTAATAGTAATCCATCTAAAATATATGCTTGTACGATTGTACGCGGGAAACCTTTAAAAATAAAACCATTGGCTTCTGGATGGTTCTTTATCTTTCTTTCGATAAGGCTGATAGCTATTTCATCAGGAACTATTTCACCCTTAAGCATAAAGGATTCTACTTTGTGTCCAATTTCTGTTCCCTCTCTAAGCTCTTTACGTAGTAATTGTCCGGTTGAGATATACACCAAATTGTATTTTTCGGCTAGTTTTTGAGCTTGCGTTCCCTTACCAGACCCTGGAGGACCATATAAAACTACATTAATCCATTTTTTCCTTAATGTAGAAGTAATGGTTTCTGTTAGTTTATGAAAAATATCTTCTATTTTCCCAGTTCCATCAATAGGATGATATAATCCTTTGGCTCTATAAAAATCAGCAACAGGCTTGGTTTTATTTTCATATTCTTCCAGTCGAAATTTAATAATTTCCAACGTATCATCTTTACGACCTGAGGTTTTGGCACGTTCCATCATCCTTTCTATGAGTTGTTCGCGAGGAACTTCCAGACTAAGCATTGCAGAAAGGGAACTATTTTGACGTAGCAAAAGCCCATCAAGAATATAAGCTTGCACAGTAGTACGCGGAAAACCATCAAATAAAATACCTTGTGAATTCTCGTCTTTGGTGATACGTTCTTCAATGATTTGCACAACAATTTCATCCGAAGCCAATCCTCCTTTTTCAATAATCGATTTGGCTTTCATCCCTAAAATACTACCTTCGGCAATTTCTTGACGCAAAATATCACCTGTAGAAATATAAGTGAGATTGTATTTTTCTAAAAGCAACTTCGATTGTGTTCCTTTCCCTGCTCCAGGAGGTCCAAATAACGCTAAATTCAACATATCTTATTTTTTAATTTGTTAATCAATAATCTTATAAATATCAGCTAAGTTTCTACCTAAACCATCATAATCTAAACCATAACCAACTATAAAATCGTTACCAATTTCCATACCTATATAATCAATAGAGAAATCTTTCTGAAAAGCTTTTGGCTTAAACAATAAAGTGGCTATTTTTACATCTTTAGCATCTAAATGTTGTAGTTTTGGAATAGTATTGGCCATGGTAATTCCGGTATCAATAATGTCTTCAACAATAATAACATTCCGCCCAGCTAATGATTCATCAAGGCCAATAAGTTCACGGACAGAATGTGTTGTTTTAGTGCCCACATATGAAGAAAGCTTTACAAAAGTGATCTCGCAATCAATTGTAATTTTTTTAAGCATGTCTGACGCAAACATAAAAGCACCGTTAAGTACAATGATAAATAAGGGGTTTTTCCCTTCGTAATCTTTGTTTATAGTCCTTGCCACCTTGCTAATCGCACTATCTATTTCGTTTGCAGAAATAAATATTTTAAACTCTTTATCGTGAAACTTTACTGTTTTAGTATTCATTGTTTGATTTTTTCTTATACTTTTAAAGAGCTGCAAAAATAGCAATAAAAAGGTAAACTGAATTCAGTATAATAGTTTTATACTAAACCGTGATAGAATTTTGTATTCAGTAGATAGCATGTTTTGCATCTAATTGATGAATGATTTCTTTGCATAGCAGTAGTTCTGGAAATAAATTATGAAGAAGAGTAGATGTAAAATAGGCATATAATATTACAAGATTCTATGATGGCTTAGTCTATATAACTCTTTTATCCATAGTCTTTCTTCTGGCTTTTTTTAGCATTGTATTTTCAACCAGCATTTCCACCGGTTTTATCGACATGGCAATAAGAGCTTTAATAGCTAAACTAAGATAAATATCATTGGCATAGGACTCTATATACGGCTCTATCAATGCTTCAGAAAAAACAAAAAGAATAAGGGCGAAAATAAATACAATAGTTGTAGCTTTTCTTCCAACTTTAGCTTTAACTAAATCATCGATGGTGTTTTGAAGTTCTATATTTTTATCATTAAGCTGATCGTTAGTTTGATCAAGTTTTTTTTGCAGGCGATCGCTGATCCGTGTGATTAATACTGTTTGATCTAATAATTCCTCATAGTCGTCAGTAATATTCTGCAATTCCATGGTTGCTGCCTCAGGCTTATCATTCTTCTTAGTATTTAAAAAACCCTGAGCCCTTTGTAGCTTTTCTTTTTCTTTGAGGTAAATATTCTCTTTTCGTTTACGTTTAGCCATAATAGAATCTCTATTCTTCTTCCTCAATAAAATTAAAATTTAAGCCAGTGATATCTTCATAATCTTCACCTGTTTCCATCATCTCCTCATCGTCCATATCAAAATGCCAAGCTATTGTAACAGCTGATCCTGACTTTTCTATTTCTTTCAATTTTTTTAATACCTCCAAAATATATTTTGAAGAGCTTGTATTAAAGTACTCCAAATATATTTTAAGCTGAGT
The DNA here is from genome assembly GCA_029938465.1 of Bacteroidales bacterium. GTDB lineage: Bacteria > Bacteroidota > Bacteroidia > Bacteroidales > UBA12170 > UBA12170. The sequence goes on from JAOZUW010000139.1 coordinate 6,336, forward strand.
TTCTTTTTGTGGCTGATCCTGATATTGCTCCAACCATTGTAATAGCGGATTATAAAAATCATAGGAATTTTCCGGAATACTTCTTCCACTGATTTCTAATTGACCTGTTTGCGCATTAAAATCTATTTGAGGATGCTGTTTATTACCATCTTTAATTAAATTATCCATTAGCTTTTATTTTTACAGTTAAAGTATAAAATTGGGAATTAGTTTGAACATTAGAGAATTCTGCTTTTAGAGAATTACTTGAACGCCTTTTCATATCCAGGAAACCCAATCCAGCGCCTCCCCTTTTGGAGAATTTTTCGTTATTTAGAATTTTCTTATAGGCCAGTTTAAGCTCTTCGTCACTTAATGAATTTACACTTATTATTCTCTGTTTTACAGATTCTACATCCTTAGCTTGAATGTAATTTTGATTACTTAAATATATAAATTCACTATCAGTATCTATCTGAAAATGATAGCTTTTTAACTTTTTATCTCTAAATTCTTTAGTATAATGGTAGCTGTTTTGAAGCATCTCAATAGCGATATTTAAAATTTTCTTTTTCAGTATTTCCGAAAAAGAATTATGATCACAAAGCATTTCTACATCATCCATTATATTGACAATAACAGAACTACTCATTAGCCCATTTTTTAAATAAATATTTTGTGATTTTTCTGCTGCCATCTTTTGAATAATCGTTACTAAATCAGTATTAAAAGTTCAATGTTAATTATAGATTTTCTCTGTGAAACTCAGTGTCTTCTTTGTGTTTCTCTGTGATATAGCTGTTAC
>JAOZUW010000140.1 GCA_029938465.1 Bacteroidales bacterium
TTTCCCCAAAAGTACGATTTATTTCTTTATCAGAATAAACAGTTATAAGGTATAGGAGTATCACTCAATTTATCATTTTTGCAGCCTTTAATATTATTAAAGAATGAAAGAAGTATTCATTTTGAAACTTAAAAGGCCTCCAAATCTTCTTCAAAGAAATCATTTTTATAGTTGACCAAATATAGTTTTTGAGTGGCTCTGGTAACTGCCGTATACATCCATCTGCCAAACTCTACATCTAAATCATCATTAGGCAACCAAGGTTGTTCTAGAAATACCACATCCCATTGTCCGCCTTGTGTTTTGTGACAAGTTAAAGCTGTGGCAAACTTTATTTGTAAAGCATTAAAATGAGGATTCTTTTTTACAGCATCTACTCGTGCTTTCTTGGTTTGCAAATCGGCATAATCTTTCATCACTTCTTGAAAAAGCTGATTATTTTCTTCAAAACTTAGAGAAGGGCTTTCTGAATCTAAAGTGTTGAGCAAAAGCATGGTATCAAATGAAGGTTCGTCAGGGTAATCAATCATTTGCACTTCTGCTTCGGCAAATTCAAAACCATAAAGCTCCATATATCCTTTTACTTGAACTATTTCTACTATATCGCCATTGGCAATAAAACCCGCTTGTGAGTTTTCTTCTAACCAGAAGTAATTATTTCGTACCACCATAAGTAGGTCACCCGATTCCAGACGGTTTTCTTTAAACAAAATCCGTGTTCTGATTTCTTTATTATAAATATTGGCTCTTTTATTGCTTCGAGTAATCACGACTACATTTTCTTCGCCATACTCGCTTAAAGAATCACTGAGGATTTCCTGAAAGTCCAAACCATTGATATTTTGTATATCATCATAGCTTTTCAGGTTAAATAAGGGTTTTTTTATTTGTTCGTTTTGAATTTGTTTACGTATGGCGGTGGCATTATACAAAATGCCCGATTCGGCAGCTTGCCGAACTACCTCTTGCAATTCGTATTGAAAAAATGTAAAGTCGTAGATTTTTTGCAGTTCCTTAATATCCAAAGCAGGGCTAACGGCCAGGCCTACAGGAGGCAATTGCGCTACATCACCTATTAACATTAAATGACAATTATGACCAGAATATACGTATTCTATCAAATCAGAAAGCAAATCTTGACCACCATTGTTATTATAGGCATAGCCAGAAATCATGGAAGCTTCATCGATAATAAATAAAGTGTTGCTATGAAGATTTTCTTTCAACTGGCTTATCATAAAACCACTTTTATCCATTCCGGTGAAATATATTTTTTTATGGATGGTATAGGCTTTTTTACCCGAATAGGCCGAAAGCACTTTTGCTGCTCTTCCGGTGGGAGCTAGGAGTATAGTTCTCTTTTTAAGCCCAGGGAGAGTGCTGACAATAGAACGTACAAAACTGGTTTTCCCGGTGCCGGCATAACCTTTTAAGATAAAAGCTTTATGGGGCGAATCCATATTAATAAAGCGCACGAACTCCACAAAAAGGCCTTCCTGATCGTGAGTGAGATCGTGAGGAAATTTACTTTTTAATATTTTTAGTATGAGTTGTGGATTCATCAAAGGCTTGGCTTGCTATATTTACAAATGCAACTCCAAATACAAATACATTTTCTCTAGAAGATGAGCTCTATCTTTACCTCTCACATTATGTGGAGCTCGGGGATAAACAAAATAATCCACTTGTTTGCCTTCTTCAATGGCTTTTTGAATAAAACTAAGGCTGTTTTGCCAAACTACTGTAGGATCTATGGCACCATGAATAATCAATAAATGATCTTGCAGTTGATGGGCTTTTTCAATTAATCCCGAACTTTTATATCCTTCTGGGTTTTCTTGAGGCTGATCCATATAGCGTTCACCATACATTATCTCATAGTATTGCCAATCGATAACTGGGCCTCCAGCCACCCCTGCTTTAAACAAACCAGGCTCTTCCAACATCAAATTGATAGTCATAAAACCACCATAGCTCCAACCTTGAATACCCATTCTGTTGGCGTCAACATAGCTTTGCTCCAAAAGAAAATCGATACCCACAAACTGATCTTCCAATTCGTATTTACCCAATTTACGATGTATCACATTTTCAAAAGCAAAACCGCGATAAGGTGTTCCTCTATTGTCAAGAGTAAAAACCACATATCCTCTTTGGGCCATTAGTTGCATAAACATATTGGCACCTCCCATCCAACTATCTTTAACCAATTGTGCATGAGGACCTCCGTATACATAATAAAAAACAGGATATTGTTGAGTAGTATCAAAATTTGCAGGTTTTATCAAACGATAGTATAGCTCATCACCTTCTTCGTTTTCCAATGTACCTATACTCATTTCACCCAAATTATAGTCTTCTAAAGGATTTACATCTCTTAGAATTTCTTTCACTTTTTTGCCATTAGTATTGCGTAGCTCATAAACTTTGGCCACTTCGGTAGAAGAATAGATATCAATAAAATAGGATTTATCATTATTAAAAACGGCTGAATGAGTTCCGTGATCGTCACTCAGCTTCTTTACTTTTGAATTCTTGATATTTACACTATAAATATGTTTTTGTATTGGGCTTTCTTTAGTTCCTTTAAAAAAAGCGCGTTCTCCGTTTTTATCAAATCCCAGAAAATCGGTGACTACCCACTCACCCTTGGTAAGTTGTTTTACAAACTGTCCTTTAGTATTGTAGATATACATATGCATCCAGCCATCGCGCTCCGAAAACCAAATAAACTGATCTTTTCTGCTTTTCAGAAAATACAAAGGATGTTCGGGCTCTACCCAAGTATTAGCTTGCTCTTCAAAAAGAGTCTGAACAAAACTACCATCTTTAGCATTGTATTTATTGAGCCATAAATGATCTTGCCCGCGGTTTAATATACCCACATAAATAAATTGTTCATCAGGTCCCCAACTAACCGATGTTAAATAATGATCGACAGAATCGCCAGTTTGTAAAAGAATAGTTTCTTGGGTTTTTAGATTATAAACGCCCAATTTTACCACTTCGTTAGTCATGCCTGCCATAGGATATTTAGTCGCGTCTACTTCTGCTTCTCGAGTGGTAATATCAACTATTGGATAATCCTTTACCATTTGTTCATCTTTTTTGTAAAAAGCTAAAAAATTCCCTTTGGGTGACCAAAAAATACCACCACTAATACCAAATTCGCTTCGATGTACTGTTTGCCCGTTTACCAAACCTTCAATAGTATCATTAGTGATTGCAATTTTTTCTCCATTAACAGAAATATACAGGTTATTGGCAATGGTATAAGCTTTACCCTTATTTACCGAATATTCGGCATTTGATGCTTGAGCATCCCAAGCGTTAAGCGTTTTAACTTGTTTCTGCTTGAGGTCCACACTATATAAAATGGTATCATTAGTAAAACTAAAAACATCTTTTTCTATCCAATTTATAGATGGCATACGTTTTAAGTTTAAGGAGTCTTTGTGGACTAATATTTTATTTAAATCTTCCAACCTAAGTATAGTATCTACTTTTTTGGCTTTTGAGATATCCTGCCTTACAATAGCATTGTTCTTTTTATAGGTAAAAGATTGCCCATCAGAAGCCCATTTAAGGTTTGATAATCTTTCGGGTAATATATTCTTATTAAAATAAATAGCATCATTAAAGTTGAGCTGTAAGGAATCGTTTTTAGTTTCAGAAACAGTGTTTTGTGCAAAAGTATACACATTTGAGAATAAGAATAAAACGATAAATAACTTGAGAAATGAGTTCATAATCTTATTAATTTGATTTTATGCAATATTACAAAATAAATACCTACTTTTGCCGCCCTTAGTACAACTACACCCCTGATTATTAATTTTTATAAATTATTAATTAGAAACTTTGATCATGTTCGCTCAAAAGAGAGCTCATTAGTAGAAATGAAATGGGCATTTAGCAAAAGGCTTTCACCTTGTTAAAATGCTGATTTAAATTTGGTTAAACCAAATAATGTTACTACTTTTGCAGCCCATTTTTAAAATGGATATGTTCAATCAAGCAAAATCATTGTAAATGAATACTTTAAGTTACAAAACAGTAAGTGCAAATAAGGCAACCGTCACTAAAGAATGGTTACTTGTAGACGCTGAAAATGAAGTTTTAGGAAGATTAGCCTCAAAAGTGGCTTACCTTTTAAAAGGCAAGCACAAGGTTAACTACACACCTCATGTGGATTGCGGCGATAATGTAGTAATTATCAACGCTGAAAAAATCAAGTTAAACGGTAAGAAATGGGACCAGAAACAGTATATCCGTCACTCTGGTTATCCTGGTGGACAAACCAGCATTTCCGCTACTCAGCTTATGGAGAAAAAGCCATTTGCTATGGTAGAAAAAGCCGTTAAAGGTATGCTAATGAAAAACAAATTAGGTGCAGCACAATTCCGCAACGTACATGTTTATGCAGGCACAGAGCATCCACATGCCGGACAAAATCCCAAAGCTATTAAATTAAATGAAATTTTATAATCATGGAAGTAATTAATGCCCTAGGTAGAAGAAAGAAAGCTATCGCCAGAGTTTATTTAACGGAAGGTAGCGGAAAAATTACCGTTAACAAGAAAGATTACACTACGTATTTTCCTACAGGAACATTACAGTATGTAGTTCGTCAATCATTAGAAATTACTGACTCATTGGATAAGTTCGATGTGGTAGCTAATTTAGATGGTGGTGGAATCAACGGACAAGCCGAAGCTTTACGTTTAGGTATTGCTCGTGCTCTTGTAAAACTTGACGAAGAAAATCGTCCGAAACTGAAAGCTAAGAGCCTAATGACTCGTGACCCACGTATGGTGGAACGTAAGAAGCCTGGTCAGCCTAAAGCTCGTAAGCAATTCCAGTTCAGTAAACGTTAATATTAATTTTAATTATTGTTTAGTATCTAAACTGATGAGACTCCACAGAAATGGACTACTTATTGGTTGCATATTAAAGAATGTAAACAAACAAAACAATGGAAAAAGTATCTTTTGATCAATTATTAGATGCAGGTGTACATTTTGGTCACCTCAAAAGAAAATGGAATCCAAGCATGGCTCCTTATATTTTTATGGAGAAAAACGGAATCCACATTATCGATCTTTACAAAACTCAAGCTAAGCTTGAAGAAGCTAGCAATGCCATTAAGCAAATAGCTAAAAGTGGAAAGAAAATCCTTTTCGTAGCTACTAAGAAACAAGCTAAAGACATTGTAGCCGAATTAGTACAAAACACCAATATGCCTTACGTTACTGAACGTTGGCCTGGAGGAATGTTAACAAACTTTGTGACTATTCGTAAAGCGGTTAAAAAAATGTCGATTATCGACAAAATGGCTAGTACACCACAATACAATAACTTATCAAAGCGTGAAAGACTTCAAATAACTCGTGAAAGAGCTAAGTTGGAGAAAAACTTTGGTAGTATTGCTGATTTACACAAATTACCTTCTGCTATTTTTGTAGTAGATATCAACAAAGAGCATATTGCTATTGCTGAAGCAAAAAAATTGAACATACCAACATTTGCTATTGTTGATACCAATACTAATCCTACCCTTATTGATTTCCCTATTCCTGGTAACGACGATGCTTCTAAGTCTATTGCTCTTATTGTTGAGCAAATGACCAAAGCTATTGAAGAAGGATTGACTGAAAGAAAGATGGCTAGAGAAAAAGCACAAGCAGATGAAAAAGTAGTTAAAGCTGCAAAAGCAAAGCAAAAAGCTGATAAAGCTAAGAGCGAAGTTACTGCTGAAGATAAGAAGGACAAAGCTGTTGCCGAAAAACAAGAAGGTGATAAAAAAGCGCCTAGAAAAAGATTGGCTAAGAAAGAAGAGTCAAGTAAAGAATAATATAAATTATATATAATATTTAAAGATATGGCAAAAATAACTGCTGCTGAAGTAAATAAGCTAAGAAAGCAAACTGGAGCCGGAATGATGGACTGCAAGAATGCTCTTGTAGAAAATGACGGTGACTTTGAAAAAGCAATTGACTATCTTCGTAAGAAAGGTCAAAAAGTAGCTGCTAAGCGCTCTGATAGAGATGCTGCCGAAGGTGTTGTTTTAGCAAAAACTAATGGTGACAATTCTTTTGGAGCTGTAGTGATGTTAAATTGCGAAACAGATTTCGTAGCTAAAAATGATGATTTTGTTGCTTTTACACAAAGTATTTTAGATGCTGCTGTAGATCACAAAGTAAAATCATTAGAGGAGCTTAAAGCTGTTTCTATTGATGGTAGAACGATTGAAGAATTAGTAACCGACCAAGTAGGTAAAATTGGTGAAAAATTGGAAATTGGAACTTTCGATAGTCTTGAAGGTGCTTATGTAAACACATATATTCATCCAGGTAATCGTTTAGCTACTGCTGTAGAAATGACAAAAACCATCGATGGAATAGACGTTATTAGTAAAGATTTAGCTATGCAAGTAGCTGCTATGAATCCTGCTGGTTTAAATAAAGAAAGTATTTCTCAAGATGTTATTGATAGAGAATTAGAGATTGCTAAAGATCAAATTCGACAAGAAGGGAAACCTGAAAATATGGTTGAAAAAATATCTATGGGTAAACTTAATAAATTCTTCAAAGAAAATACTTTATTGAGCCAAGCTTTTATAAAAGATTCAAAAATTAATGTTGAAACTTATATGAAGCAAGCTGATAAAGATTTAACATGTGCTAAATTCTTTCGTGCGGCATTAGCTTAAGCTTAAGAATATATTTATAGGAAACCATCAAAGCTCAGCTTTGATGGTTTTTTTTATTTGGATTGTTCCGCTTTAAATGCATTGGTATAATACCAGATCAAGGTAATTTTCTGGGGGAATTGAAAAAATGTAATTTAATTGATATTCTAGAAGACCAAAGCCTCAAAGTTATTCCGGGAATATCAGGTATACAACTGTTAATATTAAAGTCAGATATATTCTATTTTATATATGTACTTTCTTCATGATAAGAACCGAGCATAAGAATAGTCTTAATCAATGTGGGATGACTACTTTTAACGTTCCGATATCTATCGCATTGGCGTCAACCTTATTTATTAAACATTCTTATGTATTCCTTTATTG
>JAOZUW010000141.1:0-2984 GCA_029938465.1 Bacteroidales bacterium
GTGAATAGTGAATAGTGAATAGTGAATAGTGAATAGTGAATAGTGAATAGTGAAGTAAAACCAAAAACCAACTAATCTCGCTTCTTAAATTCCATTTCTAGAAATTTTTATCAACTTTACTTCCACATCGCCGCCTTCAGGCAAAATGCTTAGGTAGTTATTGTCTTTATTCACCCAACGCACCTGACGACCAATATTTACAAAATAACTATTATAGCCTTCCTTATTCCTCAAATGAAAAGAATATCCTCCATTTTGAGAATTATTGGTACCAAAGTTCACATATAATTTAACTTTCTGTTCCGGATTGAGTTTCTTAATTTCCAGCAATACAAAACTTTCTTTACGATCTTTGTATGGCAATGGGTCAAAGTTAAACTTCTCCTCATTATTATGACTAATAGTAACCTTACTACCCAATATATTGACCATAGAGTTTTTCTTGATCAATTCAAATATCTTATCAATCATCTCAGCAGGATACTTCTCGAAAGGAAAAACATAAAGCGCTTTCTCAAAAGAAAGAATAGCTTCTTGATAATATTTAGTTCCATAGAATCGTTCACCATCAGCAATATATCTATCATATTCCTTCTGCTTCTTCATCCTTTCATTTTCCAAAATACTGTTGATCTCGGCCAGTTTTTCTTTAGGATATAATTCTTCAGGTTTTATTTCACTTGCTTGTTGGTAAGCTGTTTTTGCCTGTTCCCATTTTTTAGATCCAAAATTACGTTCTCCTTCATCAATAGCCTTTTGATAGGCCACATCAATTCTTAACTTCAGTTTATCCAACTCTTTTTGAGCAGCTGCTATACGTTTTGGAGGATAAGTCTCATTAGGGAAAATCTCCTTAGCTTGTATAAACAAATCAATGGCTACCTGGTATTTTGAAGCTTTAAACGATTGATCTCCTTGTGCTACAAAATTATCATATAAACTTTGTTGATCTGCTAATTGAATAAGAATTGCACGAATCTCCTCTATTTTTTGTTGAGGATACAACTCCTCTGGTATCACATCCAATGCAGCAGTATATTTATTTAAGGCTAAATCATAAGTTTTTGTAGCTAAAGCAGCATCAGCTTCTTCAATTAATTTATTGTATTGCATTTGCTGCCTTGCTAAATCTTCTAATAACTTATCAATTTCTAATATTCGCTCTGAAGGATAAGATTCTTCAGGTTTAATTTGTTTTGCTTCCAGGTAATTATCTTTAGCCAACGCAAATTCTTTACTATCAAAACGCATATCAGCCTTACTTATGGCAACATTATACGCAGCAGTTTCATCAGAAGCAGCTTTAAGAATAGCCTCTATTTCTGTTATCTTTTGAGGTGGATATTCTTCAGTTGGAAATAGTTGTTGTGCACTCTTATAATTAATCAAGGCATCCTGATATTTTTGAACTGAAAATGCAGCATCGGCAGAAGCTACATATTGATTATAAGAATTCATTTTATCCAGCAAACCATTAATTTTTACTATTTGCTCTTTTGGGTATTTACGATCAGTATAAATCGCAACAGCTTTTTGATAAATTTCCCGAGATGACTCATAGGATTTTTCGACAAATAACTGATCAGCCTGATCTATTAATCCCTGGTACTTAGTTTCTTGTAAAGCCAATGATGCTAAAATATCTCGTATCTCTTGCATTTTTTGTTTTGGATAAACCTGAGTAGGAAATATATTAGAAGCTGATTCATACTTCGTTAATGCCTGACTATAGTCCTTCTCCCTAAATAAAAGATCAGCCTCTTGAATTAATGCATCATAAGCTTCTTGCTGATTTTGCATATCATTCAAATACTGATTAATCAATTGTATTTGTTCTTTAGGATAGTTTTTATCAGAAAAAATACTGAGTGCAGCTTGGTATTTATTAATGGATGATTGCCATTCTTTTTGCTCATAAAAAGCATCCGCTTCAGCTATAAATGCATCATATTTACCTTGCATCGCTTTTTGAGCTGCTACTAATTCATTAATTCTAGTAATTTGCTCTTTAGGATAAGCTTCGTTTGCCTTTATCAACAAAGCGGACTGATATTTACTTCTTGATTCAACATATTGCTTTCCATCGAATAATGCATCAGCCTCAGTGATTAAAGCATTATACTGTGCATGTGCTGCAGCCAAATCTCCTAAGATGCTTTGTAATTCTGCTACTCTTTCTTGAGGATATTTTTCGGTGGGTTTTATTAGTGCAGCCAACTGATACTTCTCCAAAGCCAATTGCCAATTCTCCTCTTCATAAAAAACATCAGCTTCAGCAATAGCTTTATCATAAGCAGCATTTTTCTCTGCTATTTGCTGCAATATTTTTTCTATTTCTTGTATTCTATCTTGTGGATAAACCTCAGTGGGCTTAACACTTAAGGCTTTATTATAAAAACTCAATGCCTCTTGCCATTTTTGTGAATCAAAATTCTGATTGGCTGTTGCAATGGCTTGATCATAAGCATTTTCCTTCTCCAACTGACTATCTAGCATAGCTTGAATAAGTGCTATTTGTTCCTTGGGATAATCTTTATTTGGTTTAATAGCGGAAGCATCAGCATATTTTTGTAGGGCTATCGTGTAAGCTTTAGCATCCCTTGCATTATCAGCTTCTGTAATAGCCTCTAAATATAAACGATCCTTCTCTACACCTGCTAACAAAAGTGCTTCAATTTGTTTTATCTTCTCCGGAGGATATGTTTCCTGAGGCTTTATCAGCTGAGCTTGCTTAAACTGGTCTAAAGAAACCTGATATTCCTCAGATTCGAAATTAACATCTCCTTTTCTAATGAGCTCCGCATAAAGTGCTTCTTTATCTGCTATCTCTGCCAATATACCTTCAATTATAGTAATTTGCTCTGGCGGATAGGTTTCTTCTGGCTTTATACTTGATGCTTCTTGGTATTTGGATATAGCTTCAGGGTAAGTTTTATTATCTCGGTAATTATCGGCTGCAGTGATAGCTGCTTGATAAGCCGCCT
>JAOZUW010000141.1:3084-6988 GCA_029938465.1 Bacteroidales bacterium
TTTCTTCCGGCTTTATACTTGATGCTTCTTGGTATTTGGATATAGCTTCAGGATATGTTTTATTATCTCGGTAATTATCGGCTGCAGTGATAGCTGCTTGATAAGCCGCCTCTTTATCAGCCATTGCCGCTACTATTTCTGCCATTAAACCTTCGATTATAGTAATTTGTTCCGGTGGATAGGTTTCCTGTGGCTTTATACTTGATGCTTCTTGGTATTTAGATATAGCTTCAGGATATGTTTTACTATCTCGGTAATTATCGGCTGCAGTGATAGCTGCTTGATAAGCCATTTCTTTATCTTCCATTGCTGATATCCAACCTTCAATTAAGGCAATTTGCTCAGGTGGATAAGTTTCTTCCGGCTTTATACTTGATGCTTCTTGGTATTTGGATATAGCTTCAGGATAAGTTTTATTATCACGATAATTATCAGCTGCAGTAATAGCTGCTTGATAGGCCAATTCTTTATCAGACATTGCTGCTGCCATTTCAGCTATTAAACCTTGAATTATAGCTATTTGTTTTGGTGGATAACTCTCTTTTGGTTTAAGTGCAGCTGCACTTTGATACAAACCTAAAGCCTTTTCGTAATTGGCATCATTAAAAAACCTATCGGCCTCAATAATTAAATTATCATAATCGTTATCAATAGCTCTTTGACCTCTTTGTTCCTCAATGGTATTGATATCCTCAATTTTATACTTGGGATACATAATATCTGGCTTAATTTGAGAAGCAGCGATATAAGCAGCTTTTGCTTTCACCAAATCTTCTGCTTCAAATAATGCATCTGCATCAGCTATTGCTTTACTATATTGTTTATCAATTTCTTTCTGCTTTTCAAGCAGACTTCTAATTTTATCTATTTGTGCAGCAGGATATACTTCATTCACTTTAATATTATTAGCCAACTCATATGCAGACATGGCCATCGATAAACTATCTAACTGAAACAAACTATCTGCTGCTTTCAATTGTGCGGCATAGCGTTTATCGGTATCTTTTTGATTATTTAGCAGGGCATCAATTTCTGCTATTTTTTGTTGAGGATAGGCTTCTTTTGATTTCATGTTTTTTGCTGCATAGAAATCATACATAGCTGCTTCATAATCACCAGCAGAAAATTTGGCATCGCCTGAAGTTATCAGAGCCTGATACTCCCCATCTTGGTTCTGCATAGCCTTTATCTCATCAATTTTCTCCTGAGGATACTGTTTACCAGGCATCAGGTTTTGAGCTGCAATATAGGCTTCTACTGCTTTATCATACTCTCCTTTTTCTCTGTGTTTATCTGCTACAGCAATAGCTTTATCATATTTCTTCTGATCTCCCTTTTCCTTATTTAATTCCTTACATTTTTCCTTTAACTCTGTTATTTTATTAATGATAAGCCTGGCATGGGCTTCATCTACAAAGAAATTACCTTTGCTCTCATAATAACTAATTTCCGAAAGAGGTCTATCTAGAATAGATAAATCTACATCACAAATTGGAAATAGCTCCACCACCAAATCATATTCGTATATATTATTATGATTCACATGCTTTGGTAATTCAGAATCAATATCAAAGATTTTGTGAATATAATCGGCTTTATAAAATTTAAGCTGATAGAATTTATTCAGGTTCAATTTTAACCTGTATTTACCACTCGCCGACACCTCTGCTGTTTCTATTACTCTTCCATCTTCTGAGAGTTCAATTTTAGCTCCTGACAAACCTTTATTTGCATCATGAACAAAACAATCGAGCTGCATATATCCTTTTGCCAGCAAATTGTCTATTTTCATTAATTGTTCTTTCGGGTACTTCTCATTCGGTTTTAGTTCTAATGCATTGGTGTATTTTGAGTATGCAACTTGGTATTTCCCTTCAGTAAACAGAGCATCTCCTTCTTTGATAAAAGCAATATAATCCACTTCCAATTTCGATAATTGCGAGTTTTGCTCACCCAATACAGCATCAATTTTAGCAATCATATTTGTGGCATAGGGCTTTTGTGGCATAATCTTTTCTGCCTTCTTATATTCCTTTTTTGCTTCAGCAAATTTCTTATTTACATAGTAAGCATCTGCTACTTCAGAGAATCTCTCATATTCTTTTTCTCTTGAAATAAGGTCAATAACATGAAGCAGTTGTGTTTGCGCATATTTATCAGTAGGTTTTAAAGCCATTGCTCGCTGATACTCTTCTAAAGCGGGTTGATATTTTTGATAGTTTAAATATTGGTCTCCTTTACCTATGGCTTGTTCAAAGGCCATTTGATCTGCATTTTGCACTTGAAGTAAACTCGTTATTTTTTCAATCTGATTGTTAGGATATTTTTGTTCATCATCAATATTTGCTGCATCACGATATGATGCCAAGGCTTTTTCATATTCTTTATTCACAAAATGCTGATCGGCCACCTTAATAATTTTTGTGTAATCTTCCATTTTCGTTTGTGATGAAACTCTCAAATTTCTCGCTTTTTCCAGCTGTTCTTTTGGATATGTTTCGTATGTTATCAATGCCAAGGCTTTTTGATAATTACTAATAGCCAAAGTATAGTCCTTCAGCAACATGGCCTGATCGGCTACTTCTACAAACTGATCATAATCACCACGAACCGCCATTTCTTTCTTTAGTAAATCAATAATTTCAGCAATTTTTTCTTTTGGATAGGCTTCATCTGGACTTATTTTTTCTGCCATCTGATAGGTAGCTTTAGCATTATAGTAATCTTTGTTTTCGTAGTATTTATCTGCGGTTTCTATAATACTATTATAATTACCTCCCTGCTGTGCCAATACAGCTGTAGAAAGCATGAATAAAATAAATAAAAGAGTAATTATATTTTTGATATACTGCTGTATCATTAGTTAATGTATTGTTTTTATAGTTAATATAAAACGAAAGAATAACCCAAATATTATTGTTGGATTAACCCATCTACCAGATGTATGCTCCTATCGCATAATCCAGCCAAATGCTCATCATGAGTAACCACCACAAAAGTATGACCCAACTCGTCACGAAGCTGAAAAAATAAACGATGCAACTCTTCGGTATTCTCTCTATCTAGATTACCAGAAGGTTCATCGGCAAAGACCACTTTTGGATTATTGATTAATGCTCTTGCAATAGCCACTCGCTGCTGCTCCCCGCCTGATAACTCCGAAGGTTTATGCTGCATACGATGATCCATCTTTAAGAACTGCAACAACTCCTTAGCTCTTTTCTCTACTTCTTTAGTATTTCTTTTTCCAATAAAGCCTGGTATACACACATTCTCTAAACAAGTAAACTCAGGTAAAAGATGATGGAACTGAAAAACAAAGCCAATGTTTTTATTTCGAAAATCAGCTATTTTTTGTTGCTTCAAAGAAAAGACATCTATACCATCTATCCATACTTTACCTGCAGTGGCCTTATCTAGTGTGCCTAAAATCTGCAAAAGAGTAGTTTTTCCGGCTCCGGAAGCACCTGTAATACTTAATACTTCTGCTGATTTTATCTGCAGATCAATACCTTTAAGCACTTCCAAGTCTCCATAGGATTTTACTATGTTCTTTGCTTCTATCATTCTCCCAATTTATCATGTAAATATCCTAATATAATACTATGGATTAAAGCTTTATATGATTTCTTTTTAACAACACTTCGTTAATGATTTTTATCTGTTTATGGAGTAGAATTACCAAGATATGAAGACCGTTGTAAAAGGTATATTTTTGGGGTAATTTGAGCAATTTATTGCCAAATTATAGAGATTGGGAAGAATAACTAAACCACTAACGCCTGGAAGTACTATAGGTTTATTTTACAAATAAAAACGGGATATTGATATTTCAATAATTAAAATCCGATCCATAAACCAATAGCGCCTACTATTAAACCAACTGCCATATTAATAGCTTTCA
>JAOZUW010000038.1 GCA_029938465.1 Bacteroidales bacterium
CTCCCGATAGGGATGGCAAGGCAGGGTTTTAACTAACGATTGAAACCAATAAAACCATCTATATTTTTATTTCTGAAAGGCCATTTTTTCGAAAATAAAATGACTAAAAAAATACTTATTTTAGGAGATAGATTTATTACTCAGGATATCCTGCCCCTCATTTTCTTGCTCTTCATCCCAAAAAGGAAAAAAATTGAACCACTGGTGTGGATATTTTATTATTTTTTCCTCCAAAACAGGAATATAATCATTCAAAATAATAGCGCTTATAATTTTCCTATCCATAAGGTTTTTTATTCGCGGATAAAGTTTAGGTTTCGTAGCATAAAAATGGTAATGCTTTGCCGTTTCTTTAAAAGCAAAAACAAAGCTTACAGGTTTGTTAAATTTTGCAACCAAATAATAAGGCCCATAAGGAAACTTAGCTGGTTTTTGCAATAATGAGGATTGTATGAAAGCGGAGCCTTGCACATATCTATCTCCATGAATAACAACCAGTTCATTATTATCCATTGCTTTTTTTATGGCTATGATATGACTAAGATCCTCATCTATAGTGATAATATTCATTGTTTTCTTTGTTTGAACATTATCGAGTAAGGCTTTAATATTTTGCTTCTCATTTTCATACATTAAGATATTCACCTTAATATCAAGACGCTTGAGCAATTCACCAGCAATTTCCCAATTACCCATATGAGCCCCTATTAAGAAACCACCCTCTTTCATTTCACGCAAATAATTTTCTCCATCAAAGTCAAAAGTGAAATTCTCTGCCATACCAGATAAAGCAGCCACCTTATCTATTAAAACCTGACCTATTAGGTAATTATTCTTATAAATATTTTTAAAAATAGTGGACTTTGATTGAGATAAAACATTTTGAAAATAAAAAACCTGATGTTGTTTTTTTTGGAAAATAGTGAAATATAAACTTACAAAACGCAGCAACAAATAAGCTGCTGTAATCCCAAAATAACGAATAATGAAAATAAATATGCGATATCCAAGTGGATTTCCTTTGGTTTGCCCTTTCCAGGAAGACATAATTAGGCTTTTAAGCGAACTTCAATAAAACTATAAAAATCTTGAAGAGTATTTATATTTGCCATTTCTTCCCCTTTAATGCTTAGTCCAAAAACATCTTCTACTACCACCACTATATCAACAAAATCAAGACTATCAATCCCTATGTCTTTCCAGCTAGCTGTTGGTACTAGTAACTCTTCTTCAATTTCAAACTCATCAATAAGAAACTCATTTATGATTGAAATAACTTCCGCTTTATTCATGTATTACAATTTTCAATTTTGTTGAAATGCAAAATTAATACAAAAACAATATAAACAAAGTGGAAACAACTTCTACTTTATAAATTTTTCAACAATAAGGCTGGAATTTGTACCACCAAAACCAAAGGAATTGGATAAAAAACGATCAAATCCAATATTTTCCGTTTGCGGTATCACATTTATTTTTGAAGAAAACTCATCGGGATTTTCAAAATTTATATTGGGAGCAACGAAACCATTATGCATCATTAATAAGGAGTAAATAATTTCACTAGCTCCTCCCATCCACATTTCATGACCGGTCATTGATTTGGTAGAGCTCACAGGTACTTTTGAACCAAATATACTATGAATAGCCTGCGCTTCATTGGCATCCCCAATTGGTGTAGAAGTGGCGTGGGCATTCACATATTCTATATCTCTAGCCATCAAACCACTTTGTTTCAAACACATTGCAATTGCTCTTGAGGGGCCATCTACATTAGGCTGGGAGATATGACTTCCATCACTAGAAAAACCATAAGCTTTTATCTCACCCAAAATATTTGCACCTCGTTTTTGAGCACTTTCTAAGCTTTCCACTATCACTGTGGCACCACCTCCACTAGGCACTAAACCATTTCGACTTCTATCAAAAGGTCGAGAAGCTTTTGTAGGTTCATTGTTTCTATCAGAGAAAGCACCTAAGCCATCAAAACTACTCATAGAATAGATATTTAATTCCTGAGCACCACCACACACAATAGCATCTTGCATCCCATTCTTTATCAGCATATAGGCTAATCCTATGGCATGAGAACCACTGGCACAAGCTCCACTAATTGTGGTATTAATACCTCGTAGTTTATATATTACAGAGAGATTCATACTTACAGTGGAGTTCATGGATTGGAAAATAGAACCAGAACCAATACGAGAAGTATCTTTTTTAGCTCTTACTATATCTGTACCTTCTATCACTGCTTTACTCGAACTATCATTACCAAACATTATACCTACCTCGTTTGAAGCTATATAATCAGCATCTATACCAGCCATCGCCAAGGCTTCTTCGGTTGAAACAAATGCATAAGCACCCTGTTCTGCTAAGCCAACTCGCATTCTTCTATCAAGTTTTCCTTTTAATATAGGAGTAGGCACTTTTCCTGATAATCCACTACGATATCCGAAATCAATACGTGCCTGATCAAAATGAATACCTGATGTACCCTTGAAAAGGGAACTCAATACTTCATTAATATTTAATCCAATGGTACTATATATTCCCATTCCTGTAATAACTACACGTTGATTCATTCTCTATTCATTTATTTTATGTATACAATCCACCATTAATAGAAATGACCTGACCAGTAATGTATGCAGATTTCTCAGAAGCTAAGAAATCTACCAAATCGGCTACCTCCTCAGGTTGACCAAAACGACGCATCGGAATTATTTTTTTGTGTTCTTTTTCATCAATATCAGCAGTCATATCACTTTTTATAAAGCCTGGTGCTATAGCATTTACTGTTACTTTTTTTCGCGCCACCTCTTGAGCTAATGCTTTAGTAGCAGAAAT
Organism: Bacteroidales bacterium; assembly: GCA_029938465.1. Lineage (GTDB taxonomy): Bacteria > Bacteroidota > Bacteroidia > Bacteroidales > UBA12170 > UBA12170. The sequence continues at coordinate 2,854 of JAOZUW010000038.1, forward strand.
AACACCACCCTTACTTGCCGAATAATTAGTTTGCCCAGGCAATCCTTTCAGTCCGCTCAATGATACTATATTAATAATTCTACCATATTTATTTACCAACATATTTTGCATCAAATGCCGCGTTACGTAAAAAAAACTATTTAAGTTAGTATCAATTACTTCCTTCCATTCCTCATCTTTCATCCACAATAGCAAAGCATCTTTTCTTATTCCACTATTGTTGATCAGAATCTGAATATAAGCATCAGCATGTTGGCTATGCCATTGGTTTAAAGCCTCATTAACAGCTTTTTGGTCAGACACATCAAATGGAAGTAATTGGGCATCTAGGTTTAACTCTTTCAGTTCACTTAGTGTCTTTTCAGCTTCTTTATGATTAGAACGATAATTAATGATTATTGAAAATCCAGATTGCGCCAATTTTAAAGCAATAGCTTTTCCAATACCACGCGAGCCTCCTGTTACCAAAGCATATTTTTTATCCATCCTTATAATTCTACAGTATTATTAAAAATATAATCCTTCATCTTTTGTATATCGGGATATCGCATCTGATCTTCTACAAATTTAGGTACAATCTTTCTTAAATCATCATACACTTTCTTGGTGGAAGAAGATAAAAGATCTGTAGTATTCAAATAATCAGCAGCTTGCAAAATACTAATCAGATGTATTGCAAGAACTTCAAAACTATTGTTTATCACCTTTGCTGCCATAAGAGCCGAATTAGTTCCCATGCTTACAATATCCTGATTATCATTATTATTTGGAATACTATGCACATACATCGAATTACTGAGAGCTTGGTTTTCTGCCACTGTGCTTGTTGCAGTAAATTGCATTCCTTGTGAGCCTAGATTCAATCCCAATTGACCAAGATTAACAAATGGAGGCAATTTTTCATTTAGTTTATTATTCATTAAGAAATTAAGCTGTCGTTCCATTAGCATAGAAAGCTTGGTGATACCTAACTTAAGTTTATCCATTTCAAAAGACACATAGTCACCATGGAAATTACCCCCATGAAACACATTTTTATTCTCCCGATCAATGATAGGATTATCATTCACTGAATTAACTTCTCCAATCAATACTTCACAACTATTATCTATGGTTTCAATTATAGGGCCTAGAACCTGAGGCACACAACGTAAAGAATAATACTCCTGTACTTTTTCGGTAAATACTTTTTCACCATTTAATCCATTAAACAGTTTTTCTTCTCTTTTTGTTAATAATTTTGAATCGGAAAGTATATTACGCAAGTATGCTGCAGTAGTATTTTGGCCCGGATGTTTTTTCACACTATTCAATTCTTTTGAAATATGATCATCATAGCTTTCAACTAATTGATTAATCATACTGCTGGAATAAATAGCCCAAGCATATAATTTTCTAGAATTGATCAGGTTAACCAAACCAATTCCTGTCATAGTGCTGGTACCATTAATTAAAGCTAAACCTTCGCGGATATGTATTCCCATAGGCTTAATACCTGTTTTTTCTAATACATCAGCCGTTTTTTGTCGTTTTCCATTATAAATAACCTCTCCTTCACCAATAAGACCAAGGGCAAGATGAGCTAATTGCACCAAATCACCACTAGCTCCTACTCCACCATGTTCTAGAATTATGGGATATATCTCGTGGTTTAAGTAACTAACCAATTGCTCCACCACACCAATATGCACCCCGGAATATCCCAAAAGCAAAGTGTTTAATCGAGCCAACATGGTAGCTCTTATATAAACTGTATCGAGAATATGACCACTACCTGCAGCATGACTTCGTATAAGGTTATATTGCAATTGCTCCAGATCTTTATCACTTATACGATATTGAGCCATTGGGCCAAAACCAGTATTGATACCATAAATAACCTTATCTGAAGAAAATTCCTTAAGAAACTCAAAGCTTTTACGAACTCTTTCTTGTGCGACAGAAGCAATTTCTATAGGTTTTTTTTGCAAAACTACCTGTTCAAATACTTCTATATTAAGTGGGCTCTCCCCTATTTTAATCTTCATAAAACAATAACTATAAAAACTGCAAATTTAATATTTTTTTAGCAATGATAAAAAAGTAATTGTAAATATATCTTTTATTAAATAAGCTCCTTTATAAATTATTTGATTTAATCATAAACTATAAGCTTTTTCCTATACTCGCTGCGCAAAAAAATATTAATCATTAAAATTTTCGTCAAATGAAAACCAGAAATTTTGGTGGTTCTTCAAAAGTTCAATTTCGCCAATGATCACGAAAAGGCTTTACCATATTTAGCAGCTTATCTAAAGTAATCAAGATCCGTAAATTGAATGTTGCTATAAGTGTTATTGTTTTGGCAGGAAGCTAAGGAATCGGATATTAAAAGTAAATACGCTTTAAATAATTTAAAACATCAAGCAAACATCAATATCATATTTGAACCTCTCTCTCGGTTATTTATTCAATTCCAAACTACTTATAAAGACAGATTAGGTTATTATAATGGATATGATTTTGATGCAGATGCCTATACGGAATATCCTTATGAAGATTATTGGATGCTAAATACTAAGATTAGCTATCAGATAAATAACTATAAATTGCATATTGAAATTAGCAATTTAAGTAATGTACATATTGTAGAATTTGGTGTTCCTCAACCTGGTATGTGGATTATAGTTGGGATGAAATATCAAATCTCGATATAATAAAAAAAAGGAATGACTATAGTTAAATTGTTAATATTTACCCCAAAGTAAAGATTTTCTACGTCCTCCAGATACATATACATTACCAAAGGTATAATTAAAACCTATATTCAAAAAGATATAAGCATCATTAGATCCTCCTTTAATTTTTGCATCAATATCATCTTGGTTTAACATATTATATTCTACTGAGACAAAAACATTGGCTTCATCTGTCATTTTATATACAATTCCAGCTGCTCCTGCAAGGCTCATAGCTTTTCCAATAGACTTATAACCTACATCATTTATAAGTGTATCCATAGGCATATCAGTTAAATAAGAACTATAGCGCATCATCCCAATACCTCCTTGAAGATATATATACCAGTGCTCAACTCTATGTCTATTCCCCATTAATAATTTATTCATATTTACTCTAATATGAGCACCATAAGTATAAAAATTCGCCCTAAACTGCTCATCATTAACATAATCTCTTGAGTTAAGTCTTCCCAGATCTAACTGAAGGATAAGATCTAAAGGACCAAAACCTTTTGAGAACCATCCCTTAGCACCAAAACCTAATGATTCGGGCATAATCAAAATACGATTACCATTAGGCTCATTTAAATCCCCCATATATGAAGTTGTACCTAATCCTACTCCCACTCCCCATGGACCGCCCCAATCGGTTCGTTGAGCTAAAACTGGTCGAACTACTGCTAACATCAGTAGGAATAAAACAGAAAAGACTATTATTTTTTTCACTTATCGTTGTTTTGGTTTCTTAATAATTCTAGGTTCTATAAAGTATTTTGCCAGATGCTAATATTTCTACTTTATATCTGACAACTTTCTCACCCCCTTTGTTTCCTATATAAAACTATCTTTAACATATCGCTAAGCTATATATAATTAACAAATACGCAAACAAAAATATACTTTTTTACATACAAATCATAATTTATCAATTAAAAAGAATAAACAACTCACTGTTAATATTCATCTGGCAATTTCACATGAGCCCAATTCTGTCCTTTTCTTATTCTAGTTAACTGAGTTTGAGTTATACCAAATTCTTTGGCTAAAACATAAAGTCGCTCTTTACCCTCCCTAATTCTTCTTTTCAATTCCAAAACATCTGCCTCTGTTAGTTTTGAATTATTGATACGGCCCTTTCTAGCAGCTTGAGCTGCCATTACTCTCGGATTTGTCTGATTATGATCTGTCATTTGAATACGAGTTACCCATTTCAGATTTTCATAATGATTATTGGCTTTATCATGATCCAAATGAATAACCATATCATAATGATCTTCAGGCTTCTCACAAAAGGCTCCTGCTACTAATCTATGAATAATCTTTTTTATTTTATTATCCCAACCCACTGTAGACTTAAACCACATAAAATACTTATATCCTCGTACAGTAGATTGTTTCATTATCTTCCATTCTTCTTTTTTTGGATACCAATGTCTCAATCTACCTAAAGTGGATATTTCGTAAACCTCATCCTCTTTCAAGTCTTTAAACTCTAAGCGTTTCCACACTTCACCTTCTATCATACTCTTCTCTTCTACCATCTTCGCCTATTTAATCATTTTTACAAGAAATCTATAGCTAGAAATTTAAAAAATACTTTATGTTAAAATCAAGCTATTCATTACCCATTTGAACAAAAATACTAAAATTAGTATACATTTGCAATGTGACAAATAAAAAAATAAAAACGGCTAGATTAAGTATCTTCTCCAATTTATTCCTAATCATACTTAAATTAGCTACTGGCATACTCACTGCATCTGTTAGTATATTATCGGAAGCTATTCACTCCAGTATTGATTTAATAGCATCAGCTATAGCATATTTTGCTGTTAAAGCATCATCAAAAGCTCCAGATAAAAGACATCCTTATGGACACGGGAAATTTGAGAATATATCTGGCGTCATTGAAGGCTTACTAATCTTTGTCGCTGCTTTTTGGATTATATACGAAGCCATACATAAGATGTTCAATCCTAGTGAGATCAAGCACTTTCAATTAGCTATTTTAGTTATGTTTATCTCAGCTGTTGTAAACTTTTTTGTGAGTAAGCGATTGTATAAAGTAGCCAAAGAAACGGATTCTATTGCCTTAGAAGCTGACGCATTACATTTAAAAACAGACATTTATTCCTCCATAGGCGTGGGATTAGGTATGGTTTTTATTTGGATTACAGGATGGCATTTTTTTGACCCTATTTTTGCCATTGTAGTAGCACTATTTATTATGAAGGAATCTTATAATCTAGTAAAAACTGCCTTTAGTCCGCTTTTAGATTCACAAGTTAGTGAAGAAGAATATGGGGAACTATCACAAATTATTTCCGAATTCTCTATAAAAAACAAACTTGAATATAGTCATCTGAGAAGCAGAAGAAGCGGCTCGGTACATTTTATTGATTTTACACTTATAGTAAATCCGGAGATAAGTGTAAAAGAATCACATTCTATTTGTGATTCTTTGGAAGAGATCATAAAAAGTGAATATTTAGATACCGATATTAGCATTCATGTTGAACCTAAAGTGCTTAATAGTAATACTATTTGATAGCTTTTCGCACCTTTAAAATATATTTAGCCCTATCTAGTGGACTTATCCCTTTATAATCTCGAATCTTACCTAAGGAATCATCAACTATTTCATACTTATTAAATTGCAACTGAATAAAAGCCTTTCCTCCTGTTCTGGAAGCCAACTTAACAGGATAATCTAAAGATGAAGCCAGAGGAATATTTCCTTTTAATACTATTTTACCGGCTTCTATTTCTGGTTGCCCAAAGGTGGCTCTCATTTGTATTAAATCAGAAGTAATTCTTCCTAAAATTTCTTCAGGACCTCTTAGTTCAAATTTCATTATCGGTTCTAATAAATGAGTATCTGCATTTTGCAATCCATTCATTAAAGCCATGGGAGTAGCTATTACAAAATCACCTGCTCGGGAATGAATAACATGGTCTTCACCTGCAATCAGTGTCATCTTTAGGTCAGTTACTTCCCAGCCTTTAATCCCTTGCATTAAAGCGGGATAAATGCTTCGTTCCACTTCTTTTTGATATTTTAATAAAACTTTATTAACGCCTACTCTTGATTCAAAAACAACCCCACTACCACGCTCACCTGGCTCTATTTGAAATTTAATAACTGCCCAGCAAGGTTTTGGCATCGTATAAGCATCATAACCTATAGCCACTTCTTTTGGGGTTTCTTTGTATATAACCGAAGGAGAAACAAAATCTGTTTCTAAGGAAAACCGATCCCTTAAAAGCTGCTGCAGAATTTCTATTTGAATCCATCCATTTATTTTTATATGAAATTCTTTTTCCTCTTTTAGCCATTGAAAATTAAGTAAAGGATCTTCTATACTTAATTGTTTTAAGGCTACTGACAAAGCCGAATAATTCTGATCACTTTTGGGCTTAACCCGAACTGTTAACAAAGGGACGGTATTAAAATTCCAATGTTGTTGAAGCTCTTGATACCCTAATATATCACCAACTCTTGATTCTGTTAACCCAGATACAGCAACAATATCACTACTCTCTGCCAAGTTTACATCTTCAAGTTTATCTATATAAACCGCTTTTATTTGATTTACTTTCTCCTCTCTTTGTAAACGCTGATTAAAAACTACTTGTTTAGGGATCAGCTTACCAAAAAACACTCTAATATGCGACAATAATCCTAAAATGGGATGATGAGAAATCTTAAATACTATGGCTGAAAAAGAATCATCATCAAATTGCTCATCATACTTAAAAATACTAATAATATGTTGTAATATATATTCTACTCCAATACTATTCTTAGCAACAGAAAACAAGATAGGGAAGACTTTCGCTTCTATAATATTTCTATGATATACTGAAAATAAAAGAGATGTTAGTTCCTTCTCTTCATCTAAATAATGGGCTAATAATTCATCATCCAAACCAGCTAATCTCTCAATAGCTTCATCAGAAAAAGAGATGTTTTGTTGCGTGACTGTACTCCTGAAATTCTTAACCTCTACCCTATCAGTTCCTTCACCCACTACTTGTTGCATGGGAATACAATTTGTATTCAATTCGGTTTTAATCTCTTGTATTAAGGTTGGAACAAAAACATCTACCCTGTCCATTTTATTAATTACAATAAAACGGGGGATTTTGTGTTTTTCAAGAATACTCCACAAAACCCGTGTTTGTGACTGCACTCCATCAGCAGCAGAAACCAAAAGAATTACTGCATCTACAGCCAATAAGCTTCGCTCAACTTCCGATATAAAATCAGCATGACCAGGGGTGTCAATAATATTAATTTGTACTTCTTTATAAATCACGCTAGTATGCGATGCCATCACACTTATACCCCTGTCTCTTTCAAGCTGTAAAAAATCTGTAGAAGCAGTTCCTTTATCAACATTACCTAAATGCTTTAAACTCCCTGCTGCAAATAGTATTTGTTCGGTCAGAGTTGTTTTTCCTGCATCGATATGAGCTAAAATAGCTATATTTATTTTTCTTCTCAATGGATTATTATTTCTATTTTTGAATCTTCGAAATTATAAAATATCAGGTAATTATTAATATTCCATAAAATATTTGTATCTTTATTTCGTGCAAAAAATAAAACAAATACTCATTAAGCACTGGGGATATCCTAATTTTCGCCCAAAGCAGGAAGCCATTATTCAATCCATTATTGATGGAAAAGATACTCTGGCTCTTTTACCTACGGGTGGAGGAAAAAGTATTTGTTATCAAATCCCTGGGTTGTATCTTGGAGGCATCACGCTGGTTATCACCCCATTAATCGCATTAATGAAGGATCAGGTTGAAAATCTAAAAAAGCGAAATATAGCTGCAGTAGCCCTTTATTCAGGAATGCGCAAACATGAATATGATTTAGCTTTAAACCAATGCACTCATGGTGATACCCATTTTTTATACTTGTCGCCCGAGCGATTAACCTCAAATAATTTCTTAGATATTCTACCGCAACTTAATATAAAACTTATCGCAGTAGACGAAGCACATTGTATAAGCCAATGGGGTTATGATTTTAGACCACCTTATTTAAAAATTGCTGAAATTCGCCCCTACTTTTCAAAAGTACCTATATTGGCATTAACTGCTACTGCTACAACAGAGGTTGCTTATGATATACAAAATAAACTATCTTTCAAAGAACCAAATATTATCAAAACCAGTTTTTCCAGAAAAAATTTAGTTTATTATATAGCTGAAGAAGAAAACAAATTAGAGACATTACTAAAAATAGCTCATAAACAAAAAGGTAGCGGTATTGTTTATGTTAGAAGCAGAAAAAAAACCAAAGAAATTGCTGACTTTTTAAGCAGACAAAATATTAGTGCTTCTTATTACCATGCAGGTTTAGATTCCAGAATTCGCGATGACCGCCAAAAAAAATGGAAAGAAGGTTTTATTAGAATAATTGTAGCCACCAATGCCTTTGGAATGGGTATTGATAAAGATAATGTTCGCTTTGTAGCCCACCTTGACTTACCTAATAATCCAGAAGCCTATTTTCAAGAAGCTGGTCGTGCTGGTCGTGATGGGAAGAAAGCTTTTTCCGTTATACTTTGGGATCAGGCAGATATGATTAACCTAAAGAAATACTTTGACCTTTCCTATCCACCCATAGAAAAGATAAAAAACGTTTATCAAGCATTAGGCAATTACTTTCAATTGGCTACTGGAGCCGGTGAAGGTCAAAATTTCCCTTTTGACATTTTACATTTCTCCAAACAATACCAGATGAACCCTTTGGTAGTATACAATTGTATAAAATTTCTTGAAAACCAAGGATTACTTCTTATGAATGAAGCTATGCATCGTCCATCAAAGATAAAAATAGAAATGGAGGGTAATGATTTATATCGCTTTCAGGTAAGTCACCCCACTTATGATAATTTAATAAAATATTTTTTACGTAACTATTCTGGTCTTTTTCAAAACTATGTAAATATTAACGAAACCCATCTTTTAAAAACATTTAATATAAAACAAGAACAACTAAGGTCTAGTTTAAAGAAACTGATTCAATTAGAGGTGCTCTCCTATATCCCTGAAAATAACAAGCCCATGATCACTTTTGTTAGTGAAAGACTCAATGCTAAGGATTTATATATCAGCAAGGATGTTTACGATTTCAGGAAAGAAACGGCAAACGTACGCTTAAAAGCCATGATGCATTTCATTAAATCTGAACACAAATGTCGTTCTCAACTACTTTTATCTTATTTTGGAGAAAAAAACAGCAAAAGATGCGGACAATGCGATGTTTGTTTAGAAAGAAATAAAACACAGCTTAGCGAACTAGAATTTGATGATTTAGTGGATAGAATTAAACCTATTTTAAAGCTAAAACCTATGTTACTTGATGACTTAATTATTGAATCGGCCTGTTCTGATACCAACAAATTACTTCATGCTTTACAATGGCTACAAGATAATGGTAAAATAATAGAAGATGATAAGCAAATCTTACATTGGGATAGTTGATTTTAAGTTTTATGCAAAAAATTAAAATACTATATTAACTTTGCTTTTTCAACTATTCAATATATGCGTATATGAAAAATATTAGATTGATTATTTTAATTCTTATCACTGTACCATTAGTAACGCTAGCTCAAAAGAACGAATTATTACTTGGTCTTTCTGCTGGAATAAATATTCCAACAGGTGAGTTTGCCAGTACCAATTACCACTTTGATGAAAATGATGCTTTTATTCCCGAAGGTCAATTTGCAAAATTAGGTTCTGCTTTTGATTTCTCTGCCAATTATCGTTTAGGCTATTTTCTGGGATTTTCAGGAAGAATAATGGGAGGCACCAATAAAATTGATAATGAAGCCTACTCAATAGCACTTAACAGCCTAGAAGATTACAATATCAGCGTAGCCTCAAAAGGTTGGGGAAATGCAGGTGCATTTTTAGGTGCTTATTTTGTTATCCCTACTCAATTTTTTTACTTTGACATGCGTATTATGGGTGGTTATATTAATCTATTTTCTCCGGAACTCACTTATTTTGTAGAGACAATAGTTTCTGAAACAAAAGCTACAAAATCAGTAGAAGAGTTTTATACAAGAGAAAAATACAATGCAGGAGCTTTTGCCTATAATATAGGCTTAGGTGTAAAATACAATTTTTCAAGTAATAAATTCCTTCTTTTAAGTGGTGATTATATGAGCAGTAATATTAGAAAAAATGATATTAAAACTATAAATCCATTCACAAAAGAAGAAGAATTTGTAAATATGAATGTTGATTATCGCAGCATTTCAGTAACATTAGGTATTGGTTATATCTTTTAGAGGCTTAAAGAAATCTAAGCTATTTCCAAGTCCTTCTTTAAGTTTTGCAAGATCTCCCAAGCTTTATCAATACTATTTACATTTTGATAAATAAGACTTAGCTTTCCGTTTTTCTCTCTCATTTTACAATGACGATCGAGTTGGATTTTTTGCAGTAATTGACCAAAATATGGACTAGAGAAAAAATCACTTTCCTGATTACTAATAAAATAGGTATATAAAAAACCTCCTTTCAAACGAATTTTCTCAAAACCCAAATCCTTTCCTAACCATTTAATACGCATGGATTTGGATAAATTCTCTACTTCTGTAGGTAAAGGACCAAATCTGTCAATTAAAGACAAATTAAATAATTGTAGCTTTTCTTCTTCAGTAATTTTCGACAACTCTTTATATAAGGATAGCCTTTCAGCCACATTTTCTATATAATCATCTGGTATTAGTGCATCTAAATCAGTATCTAACTGGCATTCTCCAATAAAATCAGCAGGTTTTTCTCTTTTATATACCTCTTTAAATTCTTTTTCTTTAAGTTCTTGTAATGCCTCATTCAGAATTTTTTGATACATCTCGAAACCAATATCTGAGATAAAACCTGATTGTTCGCCACCTAGGATATTTCCTGCACCACGAATATCTAAATCACGCATAGCAATATTAAAACCAGAACCTAAATTCGAAAATTCCTCAATAGCTCTAAGACGTTTACGAGCTTCATCAGTGAGTGCTATTGCAGGAGGTGCCAATAAATAGCAAAAAGCTTTTTTATTGCTTCGACCTACTCTCCCTCGCATTTGATGTAACTCGCTTAAACCATAATGATTAGCCTCATTGATAATTATAGTATTTACATTAGGAATATCTAATCCGGATTCTATAATTTTTGTTGCCAACAATACATCATAATCCCCATCAATAAAATCGAGCATTACTCGTTCCAATTTTCGACCATTCATTTGCCCATGAGCAATGGCCACTTTCACATCAGGCACAAATCGCTTTATTAATGCAGCTACTTCTTCAATGTTTTGCACTCGATTATGCACAAAAAACACTTGTCCTCTACGGCTTACTTCATATCTTATTGCATCACGAATAAGCTCTTCGGAGAAGCTACGTACTTCTGTATTTACAGGTTGCCGATTGGGCGGTGGTGTATTAATTACACTCAAATCACGAGCTCCCATTAGCGAAAATTGTAAAGTTCTCGGAATCGGTGTAGCCGTAAGTGTTAAAGTATCGACATTAACTTTAAATTGTTTCAATTTCTCTTTTATAGAAACACCAAATTTTTGCTCTTCATCTACTACCAACAAACCTAAATCTTTAAACACTACTTTTTTACTCACCAGTTTATGAGTTCCAATAATAATATCTACTTTACCATTTTCCAAATCTTTAAGTATCTGCGTGATTTGTTTTTGAGATCGAAAACGACTGATATATTCTACACGTGCTGGAAAGTTTTTCAGCCTCGCTGTAAAGGTTTTATAATGCTGAAAAGCCAATATAGTTGTAGGAACCAAAATAGCCACCTGTTTGCTTTCAGCAACAGCTTTAAAGGCTGCTCGAATGGCAATCTCCGTTTTACCAAAACCCACATCACCACATATAAGTCTATCCATAGGATGATTAGCCTCCATATCAGCTTTTACTGCCTGTGTAGAAGAGAGCTGATCAGGAGTATCTTCATAAATAAAGGATGCTTCTAACTCAGTTTGCAAATAAGTATCCGGACTAAAGGAGAAACCTGGTTTAGCTTGACGTTGAGCATAAAGCTTAATGAGCTCTTCGGCAATATCCTTAACCCTACTTTTGGTTTTCTTTTTAAGAGTTTGCCATGCAGGAGATCCCAATTTATGCAATTTAGGCGCCATACCATCTTTTCCACTGTATTTGGCAATCCTGTGTAAAGAATGAATATTTACAAATAACAAATCTTCATTCTTATAAATAATTCGAATCACCTCTTGTGTTTTGCCATTATTTACAATCTTTTGCAAACCATCAAAACGACCTATTCCATGGTCGATATGTGAAACAAAATCACCCTTTGACAAATCATACAATTCTTTTAAAGTAATCACCTCTTTTGCTCCAAAACCCTCTCGCAACCTAAAGCGTTGATAACGGTCAAAGATTTGATGATCAGTATAGATTGCAAGACCAATCTCCTCGTCTATAAATCCCTGGTGCAGACCTATTTGTAACTGTTTATATAAATTATTACTTTCAACGCCTTGCAGGTCCTCAAAAATCTCCTCTAAACGCTTTAACTGCTTTTCGGAATCACTAACAACTATAGTTTGCAAAGCAGCTGTTTTATTATCCTGAAGGTTCTGTAAAAGCATATCAAATTGCTTTTTAAAATGCGGCTGAGGCTTGGTATGAAAGTTAATGATAAAAGCATCAGATTCTTTGGATTGAGTAATAACTTGAGGAAATTTTTGGATATCATTTTTCCACTCTTCTCCATTTATAAATAATTGGATAGGATGCAAATGCTTGATCTCTCCGCCAAACTCCTCAAAAGCTTTTAATGCTTTTTGAAATCCCACATCCAATTTCTCCTCAATAAATATTGGATTTTGCAACCATAACAAACTATGAGAAGGCAATAAGTGAATAAAGGATCGTCTTTTTTCTATAATTTCTTGACGCTGTAGGTTGGGTAATAGCTTAGCTGTTTTAAACTTCTTTAAACTCAATTGCTTAACAGGATCAAAAGTACGAATCGATTCTATTTCATCACCAAAAAACTCCAATCGATAAGGATGATCATAAGCGTAGGAAAACACATCTAACAAGCCCCCCCGTATAGCAAATTGACCAGGCTCAACTACAAAATCCACCCTTTCAAAACCCATATTCCCAAGCTTTTCGATTAACTCATCCTGCTCCATCTCCTCTTCTTGCCTAAGAATAATGGTCTGTTCGCTTACATATTTCTTAGAAACAATTTTTTCACTTAAAGCCTCTGAAAAACTAACCAAAATTAAATCTTTAGTTCCGGAGTTTAAACGGGCTATTACTTCGGTTCGTGAAAGAAGATTTGCACTATCTGGCATATCCGTTTCATACGGACGCTTATAGGCCGACGGATAAAACATAACGGTTTTTCGATAGTAATCCACACCCACATCATCCAATAAACTCTCTATATCATTATACAAATAAGCTGCCGACTCTTTATCAGGCATAACTACTAAGTGAAAACCTTTTTGCTTTTTATAGATTGCTGCCATACGTAGTGCATAGGCAGAGCCACTAAGTCCTTTAAGCTGTATCTGCTGATGCTTTTGGAGCTTCTGAAGTATCTGCTCCGTCTTTTGGTCTTGATATAAAGAAAGTAATTTTTGTAGATTCAAAATACTTATTTTTGTTTGGCAAAAGTAATGATCTTTTAGTCAATTCATACCCATTGCAATAGAGAAAAAAATAACAATTAAGTTGAATTACTATTTATAAAAAATAGGGTTCAATTGAACCCTATTAAGCTATCATATAACTAAGCTCTTTGCATTAAAAAATTAGCTTTAAGACTTTTAACCATAGCTTAAAAAGCTTTCTTCATCAGGTATTTCCCTAACTCTTTGGCTCCTTTTGCAAAGGACTCCCCAATTCTTAAACCTGAGTCATAATGTGCTGTTCCGGGAGCTTTACTCATATTTATAGTACATAAGATGTTATTTTCATCTCCAGTTTTGATAAAGCGGATTTCATAATTAACAGATGCTTTTTTTGATGAGATACCCACATTAAAACCGGGTTCAATAAAAATAGTTTCCACAATCATGGTATACGCTAGGTCACTATCATCTTGATATACAGTTAGATCACCCGTGTATTTATCAAAAAGCTCCATAAACATAGGCTCATAATGCTCTTCTCTATCAGCAAAATATTGCTCTTTCCATATCTCACCACTACCTTCTTCTTTTTTTTCTTTTTCTTTTACTTTTTTATCAATATAATCTTGCTGATTCATCTTCCCTATTTTAATATCATCAGGATACTCAAAAACAACATTGAGTTCTTCAATGCCTTTTAATGATTTTAAATCTCCTTCGATTACTTTAAATTTTTGGGCATAAGTAAAATTCATTAATAGAAATGATGCTACAAATAGTACAATAACTTTTCTCATCTGATTTATTTTTTGTTAATAATAATTAGCTAAAATAATCATTTATGTCTTTAAATATTAAAATCTGAATTTTTTATTCATTCGACATCAATATATTTTTCAAAACCATCACTCATCACTGTTTCCACACCACCGTTTTTATCATACATTAAATATACTTCAATAAGAGGATGATTAGTCGCAAAAAGCATAGTTTTCTCCACACCCATAACCATAAAAGCAGTAGCGTAGGCGTCGGCCAATGCAGCATTTTTGGTTATCACGGTAACGCTCAATAGACTATGCCTAACAGGATATGCTGTTTTTGGATTTAAACTATGGGCATATTTTACGCCATCAATTATATAAAATTTCCGGTAATTACCCGAAGTGGCCACCGCTTGATTATGCAGTTTAATAACCTGATTATAGCTTCGCGATTCAGCATTTTCTTCGGGCATTTCCAAACCTATTTTCCAGGCTTTTCCATCAGGCTTCTGTCCTTTAGCGTATATCTCACCACCTATATCTATTAAAAAATGTTTTATACTTTTAGATATTAAGAAATCTGCCAAAACATCTACAGCATATCCTTGTGCAATAGCGTTAAAATTTATTTGAATACTTGAGTTTTCTTTAACAAGCTTATTGTTTAGAATTTTTACTTTTCGATAATCTACATATTGCTTTAAACTATCTATCAACTGTGTATTCACAGAATCAGGTTTTTCAAAAGTACCAAATCCCCATATATTAGCAATGGGTGCAATGGTGATATCAAAACTACCCTCTGTTTGTGATGACACTTCCTGTGCCAATTCAAAATTACCTATAAACCAATCATCAAGTTGTACATCTTTCTCGTTTCTATTAATACGACTTACTATGCTATTTGGCTGATATACAGATACTGACTGATCGAAAGCAATTAAAATACTATCTATCTCCTCTTGAAAATTTCGATTATGATTATCAAAATAGGTTATTGCATAATAGGTACCTTGTGCTTCGCCTATAAAATGGACTTTCTTTTTTTGTGTCTCTTGTGTGCAAGATAATACACCTAAACCCAAAAAAAGAATAAAGAATAGCTTGAAAAACTTCATCCTAGAAAGTCATTAAAATCTAATTCCCAAACGCACACTAGGCGTAGCCATAGGATATATTCCGCTATCTTTACTATCTCTTGTTACAATACCTAAACCTAAATTTACTGAGAAAATAAAGTTTTTAGAGGGCTCATAAATCATTCCATTATTTAGTAGAAAAGCGGAATGGATTAAGTTTTCAGTGTGCTCTTGGGTATATCCTGTATTATAATCATAGATTTCTTTTTCTGCTGAAATAATCCTTACCTCTGGTCCAACAAAATATCGTATCACACCTTGTCCGGTAGGATAAAATTTCATTCCCATACCTACCCACCAATCCACGTCATCATCATAAACATCAATTTGATCACCAATAGCTACAGAAGCCGGAATATTAATAGCCATGTTTCCATTATCACCAAAAACATGCTCATACTCAAAGCTAATTCTTTTCATGACTACATCAGACATCATAAATGAGAGGTTGTTTCTAAGAAAGCTCTTCTCTTCTTCTTGCGCCATCATTGTAGTATGCACAATAACAGTCAATAATAATATAATTCCTATTTTTTTCATTTCTTAATTATTATGTTTTGATTCAATATTAATTCTAAATTATTTTACAAATTTCAACAAAAAATAGTACAAACCCAATTAAATGTAATCTTCTTAAAACCGGAAGCCCATACGAAATTCGGGACTGGAAATTGAAGTTATAGTATTGTCATCCGAAGAACTAGCATATCCTATACCAAGATTTACACCTACAATAAATCGTTCCACTGGTTCATACATAATTCCTGCATTTGCTAAAAAAGCTGTTTGAAAAAAACTATCTCTCACTTCAAACTGTTCTCCACCACCATTTTCATCATATGCAACATTAAGATAATCATAGCTATGCGACTCTCCCATTCTAAATTCAGCTCCAAAATAAAAACGAAACTTCCCTTGTCCTTTAGGATATAAATTCAAACCTAAACCAACAAACCAATCAGGCATAGTGGTTAAATCTATCGGACCAATATTATCAGTCGAAGGCAATACATCACCAAAAGAATAAGAAACAGGTATTTTAATAGACATTTTACCTTCCTCGCCCAAAAGTCTTTCATATTCAAAACTAACACGTTTGAAAACAACATCTGACATAATAAAATGCACATGATTCTTATAGTTTAATTGCATTTTTTTTTGTAATGTATCCTGTGCTCTAATTGGAGAAACAACTATAATACAAAAGGCAAAAAAGCTTATCAATCCTATTCTATTCATTTTTCTTCTTTTATTTATCTCTACAAAAGTAAAAATAATTCCGTTTATCCAATAACAAACGTTATTTAAAGAAAATTATTTTATTCTAATAGGTCTTTTTTACTACAAACCTTCTGTTAACAAGCAATGATTTCACAGTATATACTTACATTAATACAAAAAAACTAAATATCTTATATGAAATATGAAAATTGACACAATTACAGATCAAAATAGATGCTTTTCTTGCTAGTTTAAATTTTTATTCTAACTTAGCCGTGTGAAATTAATGACAAATATTAGATTTTGGTGGCTTCTTTCTAAGATTATGGAAGAGGAATAGCCCTGGTATATCTATATTTAAAATATAAAGCCGTAGGTGAAAACCTACGGCTTTTTTGTGTTTAATTAGAAATAAAAAATAGAAACAAATGAAAAATGAAATTTTATCTTGGTTACAGAAAGTGATTTTTAGATGGCATAGATAAATAACAGAGAACTCTATAACACCACTAATAAGGTGAAAAAGAAATTCTTAACTTATGCATATCATACACATCACATGTAATTTCTCATCACAAAATAATTATTAATGACTTAAAATTTACAAAAATGAAAAATACAATCACAATAAATAAGACTCGGGATTACGATTCGGTAAACGGAAAATTTGGTGAATATGGCGGCATGTTTGTCCCTCCTGTTTTAGAAGAAAAATTGAACCTATTAGCTGAGCAATTCGAGAAATATAAAAATGACAGCAGCTTTCAGCAAGAGTTTGCATATTATTTAAAGAATTTTGTAGGGCGTCCATCTCCCTTATATTACGCTCACAATTTATCGAAACATATTGGTTCTAAAATTTACTTAAAAAGAGAAGATTTAAACCATACGGGTTCTCATAAAATAAATAATACTATCGGACAAATTCTTTTGGCTAAACGTATGGGTGCAACAGAAATTGTAGCAGAAACTGGAGCTGGACAACACGGAGTAGCTACAGCTACTGCAGCAGCACTTTTCGGTCTGAAATGTAAAATTTTTATGGGTACAAAAGATGCTAAAAGACAAAGCATGAATGTTAGTCGCATAAAACTATTAGGTGCTGAATTGGTTTTAACAGAAGAAGGTCGTGGAACTCTAAAGGATGCTGTAGATGCTGCATTGGGTTATTATATTGAAAATCCAGAGGTTTATTACTTACTGGGCTCACAAGTAGGACCGCATCCATACCCCACAATGGTTGGTCACTTTCAAAGCATCATTGGTAAAGAAGCCAAAAAACAATTTATTGAAAGAGAAGGTAGATTACCTGATAATATAATGGCTTGTATTGGTGGTGGCTCCAATGCAATAGGTTTATTTAATGATTTTTTGAAAGATCATGAAGTGAATATTCATGCTGCTGAAGGTGGTGGCTCTGGTGTCCTGGGTCAAACAGCAGCAACTCTAAGCTTAGGAAAACCCGGTGTATTTCAAGGTACTTATTCCTATGCCTTAACGGATGAAAATGATCAAATTTTACCTTCGCATAGCATTGCAGCAGGATTAGATTATCCTGGAATCAGCCCACAACATGCCATGTTAAAAGATTTAGGTAGAGCTAATTATCATATTATTACTGATGATGAAGCCATTGACGCCTATAGATTACTTTCAAAGTTAGAAGGTATTATTCCTGCCATTGAATCTGCTCATGCTATTGCCTTAGCAGAAAAATTGCTGAAAGGAAAAACTGGACAAATTAGCATTATCAATCTATCGGGACGTGGTGATAAAGATGTTGAACGTGATTTGATGTAATAACACTCCAAACCAATGGGTAGATTGCTAAATGTAGAAAACATAGAGATAGCCTATTTTTCTTAAAAAAAAGAAAACGCCTCGAATTTCGAGGCGTTTCTATTTAACAAAAAGCATGTTCTTATGAGAACATCAAATTATCTTTCTAATTCAACAGTAAAATGTCGCATTATGGGTGCTTCTTTAACAATTTTCACACCTTTAGTTATTTCATTTCTTCTATCAAAAACATTTTTCAAAGAAGCCGCAATATAATCCATATGATTATTAGTATAGGTACGACGAGGTATGGCCATACGTAGAAATTCTAAATCAGGAAATCTATTCTCTCGTGTTACTGGATCGCGATCGGCCAAAATAGCGCCTATCTCTACTGCTCTTACACCACTTTCTATATATAATTCAACAGCTAAAGTTTGTGCCACAAATTCTTCTTTTGGTAAATGTGGTAAAAAGCGTTTAGCATCTACAAAAATGGCATGACCACCAAAAGGCTCTTGAATTGGAATACCATAGTCTTTAAGCATTTGTCCTAAATAAGCTACTTGCCCTACTCGGGACTCCAGAAATGGGAATTCAGTTCCCTCATCAAGGCCTTGGGCTAATGCATTCATATCGCGCCCCGACATACCTCCATAGGTAATAAAACCTTCGTAAATAATACCAAAAACACTAGCTTGTTTAAATAAATCTTCATCTTTAAACCCAATAAAGCCCCCCATATTAACAATAGCATCTTTTTTAGAACTCATGGTCATAGCATCAGCATAAGTGAACATCTCTTTCACTATTTCTTTGATGCTTTTATCGGCATATCCAGCCTCTCTTTTCTTAATAAAATAAGCATTCTCAGCAAAACGTGCCGAATCAAAAACTACTCTAATGCCATATTTTCCCGCCAAAGCTTTTACATCACGCATATTTTGCATACTAACTGGCTGTCCACCAGAAGAGTTACAAGTAACCGTAACAATAATCATTGGAATACGCTCTGCCGGATTTTCTTTAAGTACTTTTTCTAATTTTTCCAGATTAATATTTCCTTTAAAATCATGCTGTATTGTGGTATCAAAAGCTTCATCAATAGTACAGTCATTGGCGGTAGCTTTACGAAATTCAATATGTCCTTTAGTGGTATCGAAATGGCTGTTTCCTGGAACAATATCTCCCTCTTTTACTAAAACAGAGAATAATACATTTTCAGCAGCGCGTCCTTGATGGGTTGGTAAAAAATATTCGAAACCCAATATATCTTTAATGGCTTTCTTCATTTTATAGTAAGAACTAGCGCCAGCATAGCTTTCATCACCCAACATCATCTCTGACCATTGTTTATCACTCATAGCACCTGTGCCAGAGTCCGTTAGTAAATCGACAAATACTTGTTCGCTTTTTATATTGAAAAGATTGTATTTAGCATCTTTAATCCATTGTTCTCTTTCTTCTCTAGTACTCTTCTTTATTGTTTCTACCATTTTTATTTTAAATGGCTCGGCATAAGGTAATTGCATAATCTATCTAATTTTATTTTATTAATAAATAGCTAATAAATAACTGAGGAATAATTGGTGATTAAACAGAATAATGGAAATGATCTCTCATTTTAATATTGAGAAACCGATATAAGCTAAAATATTTATTAAAAGTATTATTCATTTTCGTGATTGAAAAAAGCAAAGTTAAGCTTTTTTTGTTAAATGCCATAAAATCATATCATTTCCATGGCTATTTTTGAAATCAGCTTCCATGCTTTTTCAATATGTTTTTGCTCCACATTAGTTTGCCCCACAAGCATTCTTAAAGTATACTTTTCTCCAACCTTTGTGTGTGTCATATAAATATCACCTGTTGCATTCAATTGATGCAACAACAATTCATTTTAAGATAAGAAATCTGGGTCTCGAAATGCTGGATTAGGATATTTATAAAAACCCTCTCCACTTGCTATTCCAGTCTTACC
>JAOZUW010000039.1:0-8647 GCA_029938465.1 Bacteroidales bacterium
TTCCAGTCCATAATAGTTTATTCAAATATTTGTATTTCAGTATATTAAAAGAATATATTTGTCTTAATATTTTTTCAACTCCAAACGAATTCTTTCTTTTCCATCATTAAAAGAAGATATCCATACTTCAGGTTTTAAATCTTTATTCTCCTTATCATAGGCCATTACAAATATTTCTATTTGTTTGCCTACATAATCATCTTTCATTGGGATATAATAAGTGTAATTAGCATCTTTTTGAGCATTTATATATTCCCAGGTATTAGAAGGGTAGGAGGCTGCTCTATCAGGAGCACCAACTAATTTACCATCAATTTTTGCTGCAACATAGGCTCCTTCTACACCATGTTTACCATGAAGTGCTATGCTCAAATAACTGTTTTGCGCTAATTCATCTAGTACAAAACTGGTTTTCCAACTCTTAGTACATTCTATTCTTGTTGGATGAGCAAATAAATTGGAAGCTCGCCAGTGACTACGATCAAGAGACTTACCTTTATAATAACCTTCTATTTCTACAATTTGTTGTGGCTGTTGCTTAAAACGAAGATAACGTGTTTTTCCGTAAATAGGAATGTGCATACTTTTTCCTGCCAAATAAGTGATAGTTTCCCAGTTTTTAAGATCTGATGAAATTTCCACATAATTACCTTCTTCTGGCAATAATGGATGTAAAGAAAAGATATCAGGTATATGAATCACAATTTCATCTATATCAGTAATTTTACCCAAATCCAAACGAAGTGTACCACCTTTAATTCTTAAATCGTAGTCATATTTTTTTGAAGGCCAAAAGCCGGTAGATTTATTGGAATCGAAAAGATACTTATCCCAGATGCCTCTTTGTACAAATGTTTCTTGAGTAAAAAAAGCATCACGGGCATTTTGTACTGCACTAATATTGGATTCTCCAGAGCGTAGAATAGAGCGTACTTCAAGTGCATTATTATCAGCGGCATAAATAGTAGCTTCATAAAGGGATTCTACATCTACAGGAATGGAAACAGCTTCCATGTCTGCAATCTTTCGGTGTGGAGCTAGTTTTAGCTCTTTCCCCTCAAATTTTAGTTTTAACTTTTTGCCACGGAGTAAATCTTTATGCTGTTTATTGTTGATTTTTGCGGATTGATAGGTTTCGGATTCAGACAGTTTAATGATGGTTTCTGTTCCGGGATCTCCTATGATATCAATAAGAACTGATTTGTTTTTTATATTTCTGATGATTTGAAAATCAGAGCCTTTAATAAGAGGGTCAGCATATTTTTCGGTGGTGGCAATAAACAAAGCCGATCGGTATGCTGCTACTTCTACACGGACTGTTTCAAGAGTACTAAAAGATCCAATCAGTTTTTCATACGGATGAATTTGGATAAGTTGTACATTTTCTCCTTCAGTAATTCCTATTTCTTCATTAAGAGAAATATTGTAAAATATGGGAATCCATGATGTATTTCTAAGAGTGATGAGTCGTGTTTTCTCATCACCACGCGAGACTGCAAAAGGGCCGTAATTGTCTTTTGGTAATATTTTCCCTTCCACAAGAATATCCCCATATTTACGATGCAGATTGTAAATCCTTGCTAGTTTAGCATACTCATCATCTCTTAATAACCAAGGGTTGCCATATATTTCAGGAGCTAGTATGAGGCTTCTGTTAAAAGCTTGTAATATCAAATCATCATCCCAATAATCCAAACAAGAAGAAATGCATACGCCATGATCTTCGGTGAGGCGTTGTAATTCAGGAACCAAACCTCTACTAATTGCAGCAGCTCTATGGTGAGGAGCACATGTGTTATTGGTCATAAATACATCGATATAGGTTTCTGCTCCACCCCATAAAAAAGTAGTAGCATATGGCTTGGCTTTGTTTAAACCTAAACGATGATTTAATAGAATGAGGTCTGGGCTGTATTTTCTGCATTCTTGCATCATATGGATAAAGGCATTTTCTTTTTCTGCTCGTAGTGGCCCACAAACTGCATCGAATTTGAAAAGGGCAAAATCATAGTCGCTGCAGAGCTGAACCATCTGATCAGTTCTTTCTTTTTCGCTTTCAGCTGTATTTCCAAAGCCATCAGGACCTCCCCATACTCCTAAACGGATATTTAGCTCTTTTGCTTTTTGGTAAATAGAATCAAATCCATAAGGGAATTGTTTTTTGAATCTCTCAGATTTTGTGCTGCCATAAAAGCGTTTTCCATCAATAGCTCCTGCATCGAAGGCATAAATATCAAGTTGCATTCCATATTCTTCTTTTAGCCATGCAAAGAAATCAAGGTTTATTTGAGTTTGCTCTTCTGTTGTGCCTTCATTAGTATTGTTTATCCAACTAAAGTACTGGGCTTTAGAAGGTGTTTTTTCATCAGCTCCCGGAAAGATATCTTCTTGAGCAGATATATGGCATGAGGACATTAATAGATAGGCGATTGATAAAAGAAAGATTTTTTTCATAATCAGCGTTGTGTTTTTCGCAATATATCTTGGTTTTGACTAATTTTTCCTACTGATGCAATTTAAAAATAACCACATCCCGAGCTGGAATTTTTAGAGAGAAAGTTTCGTTTGTATCTTTAGTTTTTTTATTTTTCCAAAGGTTCTGTACTTTATAAGTGCCGGTATAATCTTTTATATTGATTTTTCCCCAATGGACTGTAAAATCTTTGTCCTCAGATTCAAGATTTAAAAAGCAAATAGCCATATCTCCATTGGATAATGGTTTTTGCCAGATCTCAAAATTCCCTTCATCATATATTTTAAATCCTTGCTTTCCTAAAGCATCTTGGTTTATAGCAATTAATTCTTTATTGGTAAGTATTTCTTTAATCTCTTTTGACATATTTGACAAGTCATTACCAGTGATTAAAGGAGCTGCTAACACACACCACATAGTGAAATGAGCTCTAGCTTCATTGATGCTCAACCCTTTATTTCCTACCTCTAGCATATCCGGATCGTTCCAATGCCCTGGACCAGCATATTTCTCCAATCCTACTTGTAGTTCCAAAATATTCACCCATCCTAATTGATTTCCCCATCTAGTTCCATCCCAACGATCGGCAATATCTAATGTTGTTCGCCAAAGATGACCTACATCACTAGCCCATTTCCAGGTTTCTGAAGCGCCCCAGTCACAAATACTAAAAACTATAGGATATCCAGCTTTGTATAATTCATCTCTCATTAAAGTGTAGGATTCTATTGGTTCTTGCCCTTCGGTGTTGCACCAATCATATTTTAAATAATCAACAGCCCATTCTGCATAGGATTCGGCATCTTGTTTTTCATAGTTTTTGCTTCCTGGTCTTCCTCCACAAGTATGGGTACCAGCATCAGAATAAAGACCAAATTTTAAACCTTTAGAATGGATATAATCAGAGAGATGTTTTATCCCATTGGGGAATTTTATGGAGTCTACAATAATTTTTCCTTTAGCATCTCTGCCTACTTGCCAACAATCGTCAATGTTGATATATTCGTATCCTGCATCTTTCATTCCGCTAGAAACCATAGCATCAGCCATATCCATAATTACTTTTTCATTGACATCATCACATTCAAAATGATTCCAACTATTCCAACCCATAGGAGGTGTTAAAGCTAAATCTTGAAATTTTTGTCCGTAAAGGTTTGATGAAAGAATAAGGCAAGCAAATAATATTTTTTTAATCATTAGATAATAAATTTAAGAGCAATAATAAAGAGGATGATTAAAACGAATAGCACATAAGTAAAAGGATTTGCC
Source organism: Bacteroidales bacterium (assembly GCA_029938465.1). Taxonomy (GTDB): domain Bacteria; phylum Bacteroidota; class Bacteroidia; order Bacteroidales; family UBA12170; genus UBA12170. Next base: position 3,746 of record JAOZUW010000039.1, read on the forward strand.
ATGTTTATTGTCCATCCCATCGAAGGATTTATTTTAGGGACAAATATCCTAGAATCTTTACGGTTGAAATAAAAGATTCCTTTCCAATTATTAGGGTTTTTGTCAAAGGTGTCAAAGTTTTTATTACTAGATTTCTTTTGCATCCTTATTGTAGTTTATGAGAATCGTAATTAATTAGTATGTTGTTAATCTAACTCCAAAAATAATGAAAAAAATCAATATTATTGCTCTTTATTTTTTTTCGATTCGATAGTATTAATAATTTCTACTATAAAAGTTGGATTACAATCCTTTTTGATATGCACCGCCAGATAGATTTGATTCAGTAAAAACTAAAGATTTGTGTTACTATCTAGAAATCAATGTTTATTAATCTATTCAGATTGTTTTTCGAATAATTTTTATAAATTTCCAAAAAAAACATTATGCAAGCATAATAAATTTTGTAAATTTGGTGCATTAATATAAAGAAATTAAAACTCAAATAGGTGTACCGAATTAAATCACAAATAGATACTTCTTCTGACGCGTTCCGTAATAATAAGAAACTGTTTGAAGAATTATTAGAAGAATACAGAAATAGAACAAAGGATACAGTAAATGGAGCAAATCCAAGAGCTGTAGAAAAGCATAAAAAGCGAGGTAAATTATTGGCTCGTGAACGTATTAATTTATTGGTAGATCCCAGTACTCCTTTTTTGGAGCTTTCTACCATGGCTGCTTATGGTTCTTATGAGAATCAGTTTCCATCGGCTGGAATTATAACTGGTATAGGTGTTATTCAAGGTAGAGAAACTATTATCATTGCCAATGATGCTACTGTTAAAGGTGGCACTTATATCAAAGAAACAATTCGTAAGCACGTGCGTGCTCAGGAGATAGCAATGGAGAACCACCTACCTTGTGTATATATGGTGGATAGTGGTGGTGTCTTTTTACCCGAGCAAGCTAAAGTTTTTCCTGATCGTTTTGATTTTGGTCGCTTTTTTTATAATCAAGCAAGAATGTCGGCAGCTGGAATACCACAAATATCTATTGTAATGGGTAGTTGCACTGCTGGAGGAGCTTATGTTCCGGCTATGAGCGATGAAACTATTATTGTAAAAGAGCAAGGCACTATCTTTATTGGGGGGCCTCCATTGGTAAAAGCAGCCACAGGCGAAGAGGTTTCTGCCGAAGAATTAGGGGGTGCCGATGTGCATACTTCTATCTCTGGTGTAGCTGATCATATGGCTGATGATGATAGACATGCGCTTTCTATCTGTAGGAATATATTTGAAACTCTCGAACATAAAGAGAAGCAAGAGCTTGATATTGCAGAAATTGAAGAACCTTATTACGATCCAACAGAACTATATGGGATTGCACCAGTTGATTTAAAGAAAGCGGTGGATGCTAGAGAAATAATTGCTCGTATGGTAGATGGAAGTCGTTTTCAGGAATTTAAAGCACGTTATGCACCAACTATTGTCACAGGATTTGCACGAATAATGGGTTTCCCAGTAGGTATTATTGCCAATAATGGTGTGCTTTTTTCTGAAACAGCTTTAAAAGGAGCTCATTTTGTGGAGCTTTGTACGGCACGAAAAATACCAATAATCTTTTTGCAAAATATCACAGGATTTATTGTGGGTAAAGAATACGAAAGAAAAGGAATTGCACGTGATGGAGCTAAATTTGTTCATGCAGTTGCCAATGCCAATGTGCCTAAATTTACAGTTGTGTTTGGAGGTTCATTTGGTGCAGGAAATTATGCCATGGCAGGTCGTGCCTACGATCCGCGTTTGTTAATGATGTGGCCTAATAGTAAAATCTCGGTGATGGGAGGTGAGCAAGCATCTGATGTTTTGATACAGGTGAAAATGGATCAGTTAAAAGCTCGTGGACAAGAAATGCCTCAAGAAGATATTGATAAACTGAAAAAATCTATATTGGAAAAGTATGAATATGAAGGTTCAGCCTATTATTCTACTTCTCGTTTATGGGATGATGGTATTATTGACCCCGTAGACACCCGAAATGTTTTAGCCATGGGAATTGCTATGTCGCTGAATAAGAAATGGGAAGAAACTAAATATGGTATTTTTAGAATGTAGTGTTTGGAGCGTAAAAAACAGAGTGAAGCATAGAGAATGGTGATGGAAAAGTAATGAATAATAAACGCTAAATATTTAAGTGCTAATAAAATAAGAATATGGCAGTAAAAATCAAAACTTTAAGTGGATATTTTCACGAATATCAAAAAAGTATTGTTAAAACAGAAGATTTCTGGCAACAACAAGCTGAGGATTTTTATTGGCGAAAAAAATGCGATTGTGTTTTAGATTGGAATTTTAAAGAGCCTAAAATTGAATGGTTTAAAGGAGGTAAGCTTAATATTACTGAGAATATATTTGAAAGACAAATGTTTATTCGTAAAGACCAAGCTGCTATAATTTGGGAGCCAAATGATCCAAAAGAAGAAGGTGTTACGCTTAGTTATAGTGAGTTATTTTATAAAGTGAAACAATTTGCCAATGTGCTTTTATCAAAGGGAGTAAAAAAAGGCGATAGAGTAGCGCTTTATATGCCAATGATTCCTGAATTAGCTATTGCTATGTTAGCTTGTGCAAGAATTGGGGCTATTCATAGTATCATTTTTGCAGGTTTTTCAAGCACAGCATTAGCCGACCGTATTATTGATGCACAAGCTAAAGTAGTTATTGCATCTGATGGTGGATTTCGTGGAAATAAAACTACACCGATAAAAACTATTGTGGATGAGGCAGTGGGGAAATGTGATTCAGTAGAAACTCTAATTATTAAAAAAAGAACTGGTGATCAGGTTTTGATGAAAGAAGGACGTGATTTTTGGTGGGATGAGCTTTGCGAAAATGTTTCTGCCGAAAATGAAGCTGAAGTTATGGATGCCGAAGATCCATTATTTATTCTTTATACATCTGGATCTACAGGTCAACCTAAAGGAGTATTACATACTACTGGTGGTTATATGGTTTATTCATCCTATACTTTCCGCAATGTTTTTCAATATAGTCAAGGTGATGTGTATTTCTGCTCTGCAGATATTGGATGGATTACTGGACATTCTTATATTGTATACGGACCTTTATTAAGTGGTGCTACTACACTTATGTTTGAAGGTATTCCAACTTTTCCAGATGCAGGTAGGTTTTGGGATATTGTTGAAAAACATCAAGTAAATCAATTCTACACTGCCCCAACCGCTATACGAGCCTTAATGGCTGAAGGAAATGAGTTCGTAGAAAATAAAAAAATGAAAAGCCTAAAGGTGCTAGGGACGGTAGGAGAACCTATCAACGAAGAAGCTTGGCATTGGTACCACGATCATGTAGGCAAAGGAAGGTGTCCCATTGTAGACACTTGGTGGCAAACAGAAACTGGTGGAATAATGATTAGCCCAATTGCTGGAGTAACACCCACAAAACCATCATATGCAACATTGCCATTGCCCGGTATTCACCCTATTATTGTTGATGCCGAAGGAAAAGAATTGAAAGGAAATAGCGTTGAAGGTAATTTATGCATTAAGGCACCTTGGCCGGGAATGGCTCGTACCATTTATGGTGATCATGAGCGTTTCCGTCAAACCTATTTTAGTACCTATCAAAACCTATATTTTACTGGTGATGGAGTAAGGAGAGATGAAGATGGTTATTATAGAATATTGGGAAGAGTAGATGATGTGATTAATGTTTCGGGCCATCGAATGGGGACTGCCGAAGTAGAAAATGCTATTAATGAACATCCACGGGTAGTGGAATCTGCTGTTGTTGGTTTTCCGCATCATATCAAAGGACAAGGAATATTTGCTTTTGCTGTTTGTAATGATATGGATGAAACAGTTACTGAAGAAGGAATTATCCAAAGTATAAAAGTAGGAGTTAATAATATTATTGGCCCTATAGCACGTCCAGATAAGATATTGATAGTTAGCGGCTTGCCAAAAACGAGATCGGGGAAGATAATGCGTAGGATACTCAGGAAAATTGCTGCTGGTGATTTTGAAAATTTTGGTGATACTAGTACATTATTAGACCCAGCGGTTGTAGAGGAAATAATTAATAAATCAAAGATACATTGATGAAGGTATATAAAACAATAGAATTAGAAGTAAAAGATGAAGTGGGAACAGTTTGGCTCAATCGTCCAGATATTCATAATGCATTTAATGAAGTAATGATTGCAGAATTGATTGAAATGTTTGAAGCTATTAACGAAAGAGAGGATGTAAGAATTGTGGTGCTGCGAGGTCGTGGTAAATCCTTTTGTGCAGGTGCCGATTTGAATTGGATGCGTAATGTAGCTAAATATTCATATGAGGATAATTATAAAGAAAGTCTCAATCTATCGCTTTGCTTTTATAATATTTACACTTGTAATAAACCAACTATTGCTGTAGTTCATGGAGCTGCTATTGGTGGTGCAAATGGTCTTTTAGCAGCTTGCGATTTTGCCTATTCCGAAGATAATACTACATTTTCACTTAGCGAAGTAAAGATTGGGATTGTTCCAGCTTGTATTTCTCCTTATGTGACTAAAAGAGTGGGGGAATATGGCTCTAAAGAGCTGATGTTGACAGGTAAACGGTTTAATGGTCCAGAGGCAGCTTATCATAAATTGGTAAATAAATCTATGCCCTCTGAAGAAATGGAACAGCATCTAGAAGAATTATTTGCAGTATTAAAAACCAGTGGCCCTAAAGCAATGACACACTGTAAAAATCTACTATATGATATTTCAAATAAGCTTAATCTTCAGGAAGCTATTGACTATACTGCAAAAATGATTGCAGATATTAGAGCAAGTAAAGAAGGGCAAGAGGGAATGGCTGCATTTTTAGAGAAAAGAAAACCTAATTGGGTGGAGAAGTAGGGAGTGGTG
>JAOZUW010000039.1:8747-22958 GCA_029938465.1 Bacteroidales bacterium
AGAGAAAAGAAAACCTAATTGGGTGGAGAAGTAGGGAGTGGTGAATTAAGAATAGCGATTTAAGAATAGTGAATTAAGAATAGCGAATTAAGAATAGCGAATTAAGAATAGCGATTTAAGAATAGTGAGTTAAGATTTAAGAATAGTGTCCCGAAAGTTTTCGGGATAAGAATACTTGGTAATAAGAAACAAAAATAATGAATAAATTCAATAAAATATTAATAGCCAATAGAGGTGAAATTGCAGTAAGAATCATCAAAGCAGCTCAAGAAATGGATATTTCTACAGTGGCAGTTTATTCTGAGGCTGATAGTGGAAGCCTACATATAGCTATGGCCGATGAGGCTTGGTATTTGGGTGAGCAAGTGTTGGCTGACACTTATCTTAATGTTGAGAAGATTATTCAAATAGCTAAAGAGTCAGGAAGTGATGCCATTCATCCGGGTTATGGATTTTTAGCTGAAAACCCTGAGTTGGTAGCTGCTTGTGAAGAAAATAAAATTACATTTATTGGTCCTTCAACAAAAGCTATTCAGTTGATGGGAAACAAAATAGAGGCACGTGCTTTTGTAGATAAATTAGGTGTTCCTATGACAAAAGCAGTTATTGGAAGTACAGCTGAAATGTTGCAACAGGCCAAGAATATAGAACTTCCTATTTTGGTGAAAGCTGCAGCTGGTGGAGGTGGAAAAGGAATGCGAATTGTTCGGGATATGAACGATTTAGAAGCCACTATTGAATCCACTAGTCGTGAAGCATTATCTTATTTTGGGGATGGAGAAGTGTTTATAGAAAAATATATTGAAGAACCACGGCATATTGAAATCCAGATTATAGGTGATAAGCACGGTAATATCATTCATTTATATGAACGGGAATGTTCTATTCAACGGCGTTATCAGAAAATTATAGAAGAATCACCTTCACCAACCTTAAATCAAGAGGTGCGTGAAAAAATGGGACAAACAGCGGTGGATATTGCCAAAGCTATTGGTTATCATAGTGCAGGAACTATTGAGTTTTTAGTGGATGATAAACTTAATTATTATTTCCTTGAAATGAATACCCGTATACAAGTAGAACATCCGGTTACTGAAATGGTGACAGGTGTAGATATTGTAAAAGAACAAATTCAAGTGGCTGCTGGAGAGGTATTATCATATAGCCAACAAGATATTCATCAGAATGGTCATGCTATCGAAGCTCGTGTGTATGCTGAAGAGCCAGAAAATGATTTCCGTCCTGCTCCCGGTCAAATCACTTATTATAAAGAACCGGTAGGACAGAATATACGAATTGATTCAGCTATAGATCATGCCGTTGAGATTAAGAGTTTTTTTGATCCAATGATCAGTAAGCTTATTATTTGGGAGGCTGATAGAGAAAAAGCCATCTCTAAAACAATAGCTGCATTACAGGATTATGTGATCTTAGGTATCTCTACCAATATCCCTTTTATGTTGGCTTTAATGCAACATCCTGATTATATGGAAAATAAGATATCTACTAAATATTGTGATGATTTTTCAGGAGATATTGTGAAAAGATCTCATGAAGAAAAAACAAATACTAATGTTGATATATTAGTAGCAGCTTATTTGTCATCGGTATTGTATGGTGCTGATTATCAGGAAAATATTTGGGGTCAAATTGGCTATTGGCGTAATCAAATGGATTTTCAACTCACCATAGATGATGATGAGCGAAAATATGAAATATCCAATAAACAAAATTATTCCTTCTTACTTAAAGATGGTTTTAATCAATATATTGTTGATGTATTGGAGATTTCACCAAATAATGCGGTTTTTGAACTAGATGAAGAAATTCATTATCTCTATTTTGCTCAAGATAAGCAGGGAGATTTTGATATCTGGAATAAGGGTATTTTATGTCATCTGAAAGATGAAGGCGTCTTGTTGGATCAAGATTTTTACGAAGCCACTGATGATTCTGTATCTGGTGATATTGTAAAATCACCAATGCCAGGAAAAGTCATTAAAATATTAACAGCACAAAATGCCGAAGTGAAAAAAGGAGATGTTTTGCTTATTGTGGAGGCAATGAAAATGGAAAATAACCTTGTTGCTCCTCGCGATGGAGTAGTAGAGGAAATATTTACTGAAGAAGGTGAAATGGTAGATGGTAGTAAACTGTTGTTGAAATTAGAAGATATTTCTGAGAATAAATAAATTAAAGCTTAATAATAAATATAATCAAATCAATATAAAAATGAATTTTGAATTAACTGAAGAGCAAGAATTAATCCGCCAAACGGTGAGAGATTTCTCTGAAAAAGAAATAAAACCAGTGGCACAAGAATTGGATGAAAAGGGAAGCTTTTCGCCAGAATTGACTAAAAAAATTGGTGAATTGGGTTTGTTTGGAATGTATTTGCCAGAGAAATATGGTGGACAAGGATTAGATACTCTGTCGTATATTATAGCAGTAGAAGAAATGGCAAGAGTTGATGGTTCTCAAGCTGCCACATTAGCTGCTCATAATTCCCTCGGTATAGGTCCATTGTATTACTATGGAACCGAAGAACAGAAGCTGAAATATTTGCCTAAACTTTGTACTGGTGATGGAATATGGGCTTTTGGTCTTACAGAACCAGATGCTGGGTCGGATAGTCGAGGATCCAAGACAACTGCAAAATTGGCAGATGGAAAATGGACTATTAATGGATCAAAGATCTTTATAACTAATGGTTCAGCTGATATATCATTGGGATCTACAGTCCAGGCTGTTACGAATATCTATCCTGATGGAAAAAAAGAATTCACAACCATTATTGTAGAAAAAGGAACACCAGGATATAAGACCGTGCAAATGCATGGAAAAATGATGTGGCGAGCTTCTGATACATCTGAATTGTATTTTGATGCTTGTGAAGTGCCTGAGGAGAATCTCTTGGGTAAAGTGGGTCAGGGAAGTAAGATCATGCTTTCTACTTTAGATAATGGTCGTCTTTCGATAGCTGCTATGGGATTAGGATTGGCACAAGGAGCTTTTGAGATGGCCTTACAATATGCACAAGAGCGAAAGCAATTCGGAAAACCTATATCTAAATTCCAAATTAATGCCTTTAAATTAGCTGATATGGCTATGGAAATAGAATTGGCTCGAAATCTTTTATATAAAGCCTGTTGGTTAAAAGATAATGCAAAGCCATTTGCCAAAGAAGCTGCTATGTCGAAGCTATATTGTAGCGAAGTAGCTAGAAGAGTTGCAGACGAAGCAGTACAAATACATGGTGGATATGGATTAATGAAAGACTATCCCATAGAACGATTTTATCGCGATCAGAGATTATTGCAAATAGGAGAGGGAACATCGGAAATCCAACGATTAGTGATTTCTCGATATATTGGATGTTAACAAAAAACAAAAGGAAAAATAATGAATAAAGTTGTAAAAAACGCTTCAGAAGCCATATTAGGAATGCAAAATGGGCAAACCTTTATGCTCGGAGGATTTGGATTATGTGGAATTCCTGAAAACACCATTAATGCATTGGTTGATTTAGGATTAACTGATTTGACCTGTATATCTAATAATGCCGGAGTGGATGATTTTGGCTTAGGCTTATTATTAAAGAAACATCAAATTAAGAAGATGATATCATCCTATGTGGGTGAGAATAAGGAGTTTGAAAGGCAGATGTTATCAGGCGAGTTAGATGTGGATCTAGTACCACAAGGTACATTAGCAGAGAGGATTAGAGCAGGTGGTGCCGGAATTCCTGCCTTTTATGTTCCTGCCGGATATGGAACAGAAGTAGGTGAAGGAAAAGAAAGTAGAGAGTTTAATGGTAAAATGCACCTATTAGAGCACGGCTTAACAGCAGATTATGCAGTAGTGAAGGCATGGAAAGGTGATACTTCTGGAAATTTGATTTATCGTGAAACAGCGAATAATTTTAACCAGCCTATGGCTATGGCTGGAAAAATTACCATTGCTGAAGTAGAGGAGCTAGTCCCTGTTGGTGAACTAAATCCTAACGAAATTCATACTCCCGGGATATTTGTTCAAAGGATCTTCCAAGGAACAGATTATGAGAAAAGGATAGAGTTTGAAACAGTGCAAGAATAGATGTTAAAAATATGGAACCTCTTAGATACTAAGATATCAAGGAAACAATTTATAAACAAATAAGTGTTTTGTAATACTTTTATTCATAGTGTTTTAGAGGTAAAATAATAAAAGAAAATGTGATGAGTTTAGATAAAAATGGAATAGCAAAAAGAATAGCTCAAGAGCTTAAAGATGGTTATTATGTAAATTTAGGGATTGGTATCCCAACTTTAGTAGCCAATTATGTTCCCAATGATATAGATGTGGTATTGCAATCGGAAAATGGTTTGTTGGGTATAGGTCCTTTTCCTAAAAAAGGGGAAGCCGATCCTGATTTAATTAATGCAGGAAAACAAACCGTTACCACTATCCCTGGTTCAGCGTTTTTTGATTCTTCTTTAAGTTTTGCTATGATTCGTGGTGGTCATGTTGATTTAACGGTTTTAGGAGCTTTTGAGGTCAGTAATAAAGGTGACATCTCCTCATGGAAAATACCAGGAAAAATGGTGAAAGGAATGGGTGGAGCAATGGATTTGGTAGCTGCAGCAAAAAATATTATTGTAGCTACAACTCATACCGATAGAAATGGTAATCCTAAGCTAAAAACCAGTTGTGAACTACCGTTAACAGGTGTTAGTTGTGTTAAAAAGATAGTTAGTGATTTGGCAGTTATTGAAGTAACTGAAAATGGCTTTAAACTATTGGAAAGAGCACCAGGTGTTAGTGTAGAAGAAATTATTGAAAAAACAGGTGCACCACTGATTATAGAAGGTGATATTCCTGAGATGTCTGTTTAAGAGATCTTGAAATATCTCTATAATGAATTGTATTATTAAACTAAAAAACCTAGATATATGAATTACCCAAAGAAAGTGACAATTGGAGATATAACCGTAAGAGATGGTTACCAGCACGAAGAAAAATATATTCCAACGCCAGCTAAGCTATGGATGTTAGAACAACTAGTACTGGCAGGATTTAAACATATAGAAGTATCCAATTTTGGAAACCCAAAAGGAATGCCACAGTTTGGTGATTGCGATGATTTATTCAAAGGCATACGCCATTCTAAGAAAGTAAAAGATTTACTAGATGATGTAAGCCTTACTGCCATTACTATTCGCGAAAGAGCTGTAGAAAGAGCCATACAAGCCAAATTAGATGGTTATGGCCCTGATCGTATTTTGTTTATGGTTTCTACCAGTGAATCGCACCACAGGCAAAATAGTGGTTTATCGCTAAAGGAATACTGGAAAATGGCCGAAGAGTATATCAAAAAGGCTCATGATGCAGGTATTAAAGTAAATGGTACGGTGAGCACTATTTGGGGCTGTCCTATCGAAGGCCCTACTGAGATGAGCAAAGCCATTGAGTTTGCACAGCGTTGGATAGATATTGGTGCTGATGATGTAGAGCATGCCGACCACGATGGCAGTGCCTCTCCAGATAGAGTATATCGTTATTATTCTATGTTGTTAGATCATTTTGGAAAACCTGATAAGCATATCGTACATTTTCATACTACACGAGGTTGGGGATTGGCAAATGTATTAGCGGCGCTCCAAGCAGGAATGACCAATTATGAATCTACTATGGGTGGAATAGGCGGACAACCAGCTAACTTTGTGAGTGGTGTACCTGTTTCGGGTACAGGAGCTTATTATTATAAAGATGCTTTAAATGTTGGTTTGGTTTCTACCGAAGACATGGTAGTGATGATGGATGAAATGGGCATTGAAACCAATTTAGATATTGATAAAATCTTAGAGATTGGCAATATGAATGAACGCATAGTAGGACGTCGTTTGCGCTCCGAAGCCATAAAGAATGGCCGTATTCCTAAATCCTTATCTGGTAGGTAGAAATTGGGTTTAAATCTCGTTAGAAAACCATCCAATTGCCCTCGTAACATAAAAGAATTATCTTCGTACAAATATAGGTTAACATAAACGAAACTAGTTTTATATGGCAATAGCTAAGAAATTTGGCGCTTTTGCGGGGGTTTTTACGCCTTCTATTCTCACAATTTTAGGCGTAATCATGTATTTACGTTTAGGTTGGGTTATAGGAACAGCAGGTCTGTATTCTGCTTTAATGCTCATCTTTATAGCGCATGTTATTTCTATCTCCACTGGTTTAAGCTTATCCTCTATTGCTACCGATAAGAAGATTAAAACAGGTGGAATATACTATATGCTTTCTCGCAGTTTGGGTTTGCCAATGGGTGGAAGTATTGGAATCACCTTATTTTTAGGAACAGCTTTAAGTATTGCTTTATACATAGTAGGTTTTGTAGAGAACTTTTTAAGTATTGCCGTGATCCAAGATTTTTTAGAAATGAATGGATCCATTAATGATATTAGAATCATTGGAACATTTGTGATTATTTTATTGGTTATTCTAGCTTATATCAGTACTTCCATAGCCATAAAAGCACAATTTTTTATTCTTGGTGCTATTGCTTTATCATTGATTTCTATTGTAGTAGGAATTTTTATTCATCCAGAAATACAAGCTTCTTCAGCTGCACTAATGCCTTCGGCTGATGCTCCTAATTTGATTGTAGTTTTTGCTGTATTTTTCCCTGCTGTAACCGGCTTTACTGCTGGTGTTGCTATGTCAGGGGATCTGAAATCTCCTAAAGATTCTATTCCAAAAGGTACGTTGATGTCTATAGGTGTAGGCCTAGTTGTTTATATTGGATTAGCTTTTCTATTTGCTTTTTATATTGATAGGGATTTATTATTGAATGATACTAATTTTCTTCAAAAAATTGCTTGGATATCACCTCTTGTCATTGCTGGTATTTGGGGAGCTACTTTATCATCAGCCTTAGGTGGAATTTTAGGAGCACCTCGTATTTTGCAAGCTATGTCAGGCGATAAGGTAACCCATAAGTTTTTTGCCAAAGGTGTTGGTAATAATAATGAACCACGAAGAGCTTTAATTCTTACTTTTTTATTGGCCGAAGTAGGCATACTAATTGGAGATTTAGATGTGATTGCGGGCATTGTCTCCATGTTTTATATAGCGGCCTATGGTTTTATCAATTTGGCTTATGTTTTAGAGCGTTGGGCAAATAGTGATTTTCGTCCAAGTATGAAGATATCCATTTGGGTAGGTATTATTGGTTTTGTGGCTAGTATGGGAGTTATGATGAAGCTTGACACACTAGCTATGGTGGTTGCTTTTGGTATTATGTTTGGTATTTACTTTTTTCTTAAACGAAAAGAAGTACAAGGAAACATTACCGATGTGTGGCAAAGTGTTTGGACTTCAGTTATCCGAACCAGTTTACAAAGAATAAATCGCAAACCTCTTAAAGATAGTAATTGGCAACCAAATATAGTATTGTTTAGTGGTGGAGGTAATGCTCGACCATATTTATTGGAGTTAGGTGTAAATATTGCCGGTTCTCAAGGTTTTTTGTCTAATTTCGATTTACATATTAATAAAGATGCTGAATATCTATTTCCTAAATCGGAGCAAAAAGTACCAGCTGGAGTAGACGAAAAATATGCAGGAGTTTTTACTCGTCGACAATCGGTAAGAAATTTATATGAAGGTATTGAGATGATTGCCCAAACCTATGGTTTCTCTGGTGTAGAACCCAATACAGTGATGATGGGTTGGGCCAGACAAAGTCATGACCCTAAACGTTTTGCCAAATTGGTTTATAATCTTTCTGCTCTTGATTTAAATGTGATTTTGTTAGATTATGATAAGGAAAGAGCCTGGGGTAAAAAAGAAAGTATTGATATATGGTGGCGTGGTGGCGGTAGTAATGGTAATTTAGCTTTATCACTAGCTAAGTTTATTACTCTAAGTGAAGATTGGTCGCAAGCTCAGATTAGGCTTTTGATTGTTAACGATAAAAACGATAGGTCAGCACATATTTATGACGATGCTGCTGCTGTTCTGGATAGTTTAAGAATTCAGGCAGAAATAAGAATCATCAATAATGAAATAGAACAGAGAAGTTTATATGATATCATAAAACTAGAATCAATAAATACAGATTTAACATTTTTGGGTTTCCCTCAAGTGGTGAAAGGAGAGGAGCAGAAATTTGTTGATCGAATTAATATATTATGTCACGATATTGGTACAGTAGCTATTATTCAGGCTGCTTCGGAGTTTAAAGAATTAAAATTAGGTGAAATAAAACCCAAAGAAAAATCATTAATCGCATCATCAGAAAGAAAAAAAGTAGCAGATGATATATTACAATCATTGCAATTTGTACAAAATCCAAAGTTAGGTGCTTCTATTGAACCTTTTGTAAATGATTTGAATCTGCTTTCAGATCACCTTATTAAAAACTTATTAAATCCAATAGCAGAAACGCAATATCAATGGCTTGATCAATTGCTGGAATCTGCTGAAAAGAGTTTTGAGAATCTCATTAGTAGATCTTCTAAAAGCCAGACTGCTACTTTTAGAAAATCTATAAAACTACAGCATCAAATATTCTTGCGATCACAGTATCAGTTTGTTAAGAATGAATCCGCTGGCCAGTTAGAGAAAATAATGACTGAAAAGATTCCTTTACTTTTGGAGGATGCAGAAAAGCTTAGAAAAACTATAAAGCAAACCCCTTATAGAGTAAAAACTAAACTAAGTAAAGCTAGTTTAAACAATGTATCTCAAGATGATAAGAAGTTTAAATGGGCATTAAGACGTTTAAAGCCTTTGTTCTTATTTTCAAAAGAGATTCCTTATTATATCCATTTGCAAGAACTACTATTGAGTCATTACCCCCAGTCTGCTTATCAGATTATGTATCTTTTAGTGGTGATGTTGAATAAGGATAATTATCGATTTGAGAATGAGGTATTTAAGGGTATGCAGAAAATTTCTGATTTATTTGAAAACACCCAGAAACTTTGTGTTGAAGGTATGCCTACTGTGGATGAATTACAAATACAACAAAAGAGTGTTTTATCATTGATTAATGAAATAAAAAAGAAAAGGGATGATGAAATAAATAGTATGCTTATAGATTTGAAACAATTATTTGTCGATGATTTAGATCATTTAATACTTCAGCTAAACTATCCCATACCTAATGCATTTGTAAATCATAGCACTGATCTCTCATCTCTAGTAAAAAAGAAAAAGAAAAGGTTTAATGAGTCTATTGATGTTTCTTATGCCAATAAGGAATTGATAGATCACGTTAATCAATTGAATCTATTATTGCAAAGCTTTAAATATGATTCTCAGAATATATTAGAGGATTTAAATGGCAAGTTAAATGATGCCGTTCAGGAGAATGTTTCTGTTCCTCTAAAACAAATGATAGAGATATTTCGTCAGGTAAAAGATAAGCCTGAAGAACTACAAAGTACAACTGTTAGTGATAGACTAAAAAATATTTCCATAAATCTCGATACTCGTTTACAGCAAATATTTCTGGATCAATACAATTATAGTTTAAAAAAGATCAAAGCATCTTTGCATCGCTTTCCTGATCAGTTAACTATTTATACTGATAGCTCTATGTTTACTGAAGGAGTATTGGATTTGCAACCTCTACACGCTATTGATGTGGCACTTAAACGAACTTTGGATTTTATTATAGAGCGGGAGTTAATGTTTATTCGAGAAGTGCTGATTAAGCAAGGGCAAGAAGTAAATGCACTTAAAGCAGAAATGGCTGAAATAATACAAGGGCTTTTAATATTCGGACAAGATGCAGACATCAAGGAGGGCGATTATATTGAAGATAAAACCAGTAAACTTGAGTTTTCTGAGCTTTTGATTATCAATCTGGATAAAACTTTGGTATTGGAGGAAAGTATTTCTAATTCACAGGATTTACTACATGGTGTTATACAAAAGAAAATACAAGGGCTTAAAGCAAGTTTAGACCTTTATCCTTTTATTCGGAGTATTCAGAATTTAACGCAATACATTAAAACCGAACAAACAAAGAAATGGTTTAGCCTAATATTAGTGGGTAAAAAGAATGTTCAGCAATTTGTTTCCAATCAACTAAATAAACTATGGTATAACCAAAGTAGTGGCTATTTATTGGCAAAGAAGTTGAGCAAATCCATACTGATTGATCAAGAAACCACAGTGGAACAGCTATTAGACTTTAAAAATGAAGTGACACCATCAAAAACGGCTTTGTCTCAGATCCCAGATTATTATAAGCAGCTCTTCTTACGTAAACCATTTTATTTAAACGAGTTTTGGGTAGGTAGAGAAGAGGAAATAAAATCCTTTATTCATAGTGTGGAACAATGGAAGCTAGGTTATAGTGGTGCCATATTGGTATTGGGCGAACGAAATAGTGGTAAATCTTTCTTTGCGAATTATATACACCAAAAGATTGAAGTAAAAGGTGAGGCATACTATATTAATCCACCTTATGCAGGTTCTGTTTCTATTCGTGATTTCTTGAAAAGCTTTCAAGAAATAACAGAAAAACAAGGTGGTTTTTCCCAAATTTTTAAAGCTATTCCAGAACAGTCGGTTTTTTATATTGATGATATGGAATTGTGGTGGGAAAAGAGTACCGAAGGAATGAATGTTATAAAACAGCTTGTAAATATTATAAACAGATACGGAAAACAGCATCTTTTTGTGATAATGAGTAATATTCACAGCTTTAGTTTGATAAATAAATATCAGAAAATAGGGAGTAATTTTATAGGTATTGTTGAATTGCGACCATTTGATGCACGTAGTTTGAAAGAAATTGTCATAGGTAGGCATTCTTTGTCAAACATGGAGTTTGTCATCAATAAAACAATTCAGTCACGCTTTGTAAGCCGGGGTTATGCCAGTTTATTTAATCGTTTCTTTAAATACTCAGAAGGTAATCCGGGAGTAGCTCTGCAAATTTGGATGAAATCCATTGAAGAAGTAGAGCAGAATCAATTGTTTATGAAAAAAACAAAACTACCCGACACCAATCTATTTCGTTTTTTAGATACCAAATGGATGATCTATATTTTACATTTTTTACTTCATAAACGAATGACACTAGATAAGGTGATAAGAGTAAGCCATGAGAGTAGGGCAGACGCCATAAAAAGAATTAGAACACTACAGCGTGCAGGAATTATTATTTCTACAGGTGAAGATATATTGGATATTGACCCCTATCTTTTGCCATACTTAAGAAAAGCATTGATTAAACGAGAACTTTTATAGCCATGGAAACATTTGAACTTAAATTTTCGAATATAGAATTATTTGCCTTTGCCGTCATAGCTTTAGCGCTTTTGTTAATCTTTAGAGCTATTAGAAACTTGGTTCCATTTATAATAAAAAACATTGATAGAAATCGTGCTTTTCATCGGTATTTTACTCTTGTGGAAATTTTTATTTGGATCATATTTATCATTTTTTCTATTCAAAAGCTAAGTGATTCTAACCAAGTGTATTCCTTTGGGTTGTTTGGTTTATTGATGATTGCAGCTTTTGGAGTGTTTTGGTTTTATTTAAGAAATTATATAAATGGAGCAGTATTTAAACTCAACAATAAGTTTAATATTAGCGATACCGTACAGATTGGTGAGTATCAGGGTAAAATTATTGGTATGGGTGGTCTAAGGTTAGAAATAGAATCGGAGAATGGTGAAGTCATTTTCATCCCCTATAATCAATTATCCAATACTGTGATCGTAAAACTGCATCCTGGTGAAATGATATTGAGTCATTCGTTTACTATCAGTACACCCCATAATAAAAAAGCTAAAGACATTACAGAGAATATCCGATTTAAAGTGCTTAGCCTTCCTTGGTCATCTCTAAAAAAGGCACCTCATATTAAACTTATTCATAATGATCGGGAACTACTTATTTATGAACTTATAGTTTTCACCATTGAAAAGGAATATTTTTTTAAGATAGAACAGGAAATTCGTGAGGAATTTGAGATTAATAAAAAATAAGAAACCTATCGTTGTCGCTAAAATCCTATTCTACAATAGTTTTAATAAGGTTTGTGATTTGTTCTCGGTTTCTTGCCATTCTAGCTCCGCAATACTATCTGCAGTAATACCACCACCAATATATAAATAGTAAAAATCTTTCTGTATTTGCATACAGCGTAAATTAACAAAAAGTTGAAAACGATCTGAGTTATATGTTCCTAAAAAACCGCTGTAATATCTTCGCTGATGAGATTCTGTTTTTTTAATGATCTCTTTTGCTTTATGGGTAGGCTGGCCGCAAATTGCCGGTGTAGGGTGTAATTGCTTTAATACTTTTTGAGCAGAAAAGGGTGATGTGTTTATTGAATAATCTGTTTTTATATGTGCCAAATGCCCAGCTAATGAGGTCATGGTTTCCCCTTTCTCAAAAGTGAGTTTCTCTGTATTAAATATTTTTTCTATGTGCTGCTGTACCCATATTTGTTCATCAATATCTTTAGTTTCCCATTGAATATCTTCTAATTTTTTGTTCTGTAATAGCTGTGTTCCGGCCAAAGCCATAGTCTCTAAATTTCTACTATTGAAGTCAGCAAGCAATTCGGGGCTGGCACCACACCACATTTCGCCATTTGATAGTTGAAGGAGGTACACAAAAGCATTAGGATTGTTATCGCATAATTGTAAATAAATATCAATAAGTGATTTTGCTCTTCTTTCTACTTCTTTTACTCTACTTAGAACCGCTTTCCCAATTTCTTTTTTCTGTATCTTTTTTACTATTTGATTTACCTTTTGTTGGTGCTGTTTTTTAGAAGTAATTATTGGTTTGTCTGAATAATAATCCAAATTATCCAACTGAATTTCAGCTAATTCATTTTTGTTTAGGGTAGTCTGTTTGCTAAGATCAAAAACCCAAATTGGAAGCCCAGGTTTTGTTTCAAAAGGAGCAAACACAAACGATTTATTTGTAATTTTGGATAAATCTGAAACAGAATAGACCTCTTTATCCAGAATGAGATTATACTTATTCTTTTGGGGTAAACGGTATAAAACAAAAGGTGACTCAATAATCATTTTGTTATTATTTTGAAATATCCTTTAAAATAAAATTGGTCAAGCGAGCAATGGAAACCAGTCGGTTTTCTTCATCCATTATTTTAATATCCCATATGTGAGTTGTTTTTCCAAGATGAATGGGACGAGCTTCTCCAATTACATAGCCTTTTTTTACGGCTCTAAGATGACTGGCATTTATTCCGGCACCACGCGAACTTTTCCCCGAATTACGCCCCAATACAATATGTGATCCTACACTTCCCAAAGTCTCTGCCAGAGCTACACTGGCTCCTCCATGAAGAATTTTAAAGGGCTGTATTGTTTTATTGTTTACCGGCATCTTTGCTCTTATTAAATCTTTTTCCACAGTAATGAATTCTATTTCTAAGGCCTCCATTAAAGTGCCCATATTCATTTTGTTTACTTCCTCTACTAAGTTCATTCTTGTTTTTTTTCAAAAGTAAAACATTAAGCTGAATTTGCAATATGCTTATTGCGATTATTTCTATGTCAGTATTCATTAAAAGAAGATGATAAACAGATGAAAATCATATAAAAGAATTTTCATAAGCCAAAGAGACGGTGAGTAGGGAGGCATTTTCCATTTACCATAAAAAGCAAGAAATATTTAGACAAATAAATCCAAAAAATATTTTTCTTTTAGAAGAAAAGTAGTACTTTTGCACCCCAAAATATTAAGGAGATAAACAAATGAGAAAAGATATTCATCCAACAGACTACAGACTTGTTATTTTTAAAGACATGTCTAATGACTATGCATTTATGACCAAGTCAACAGTAAAAACTAAAGAAACCATTGAATGGGAAGATGGTAAAGAGTATCCACTTGTGAAATTGGATATTTCTAACCAATCACATCCTTTTTACACAGGTAAGATGAAGTTGGTGGATTCAGCTGGTCGTGTTGATAAATTTAGAAATAAATATAAGAAACACATAGAGAAGAAGTAAATCTTATTTCTTTTTTGAAAGACTTAAAAGCCCATTTCTATATTGAATGTGGGCTTTTGGTGTGTCTATACCTGTTTTGATGTTTATATTGTATGTTTTATTAGTCTCAATCGTTAGTTAAAACCCTGCCTTGCCATCCCTATCGGGAGGAAATCCGGTAGGCAGGTATGCACTTTTAGTGTAATACCAACTAAATATCCAACTGATTGATATA
>JAOZUW010000040.1 GCA_029938465.1 Bacteroidales bacterium
AGTAGATATAAAATAGGCATATAATATTACAAGATCCTATGATGGCTTAGTATAATTAAAAACATAAAAAATTACATACAACAATTAAGTATTCGGACTGGGCGTAGCCCAGTATCTGAATGCCGTGTTGACTGAACCGGGCCTTGAAAGAAGCCTTATGGGGATTGATTGGTTTTAAGAGTGTTTAATTTTATTTTTCGAGTGATAGATCATCCTTTAAATCTTTATATTCAGGTTTGTTTTCTTTCTATTTAAGCTATAGACATAGTTTTCCTATTTGCATACATCCTAATAAAAACCTTATAAGCACTTTATATTTTCAAAACGCTCAACAGCGGATTCGTTTTTTCACTAAATTGCAGCTTGTAATTGCAAAGGGATAAAGCATCTGGAGCTCTTCTAAAATAAAATGGGGGTTTTTGTCTGCCTGCAAATATTTCGGCAGATAAACGTGGACTCCGGTTAGGCTTCATGCCGAGTAAACCATAAAATATCTAAATATGTTTGACGAATTAATAAAATATAAGAACAATAATCATTTCTTCTTCACAGAAAAGGTAAGTCTTGAAAATGTTTGCAATGCTCCAAAAAATAAAAGTGGCGTTTATATCGTGTATGAATTGAAAAATGGTAGAATAGAATTGATTTATATAGGTTCTTCTGGAAAAGTTCAAAATAACGGAACTACTAAACATCGAAATGGTGGACTGTATGACAGAATTGTTAATGGACATCAGTTTGGAAAAACACCTAGAAAAAAGGCATGGAAACAAAAGTTAATTGACGAAAAAATAGAAGCATTGGATATCTATTGGTACGACACAATAAATTCAGAGACAATGGATATTCCAGTTTTTGTTGAAGCAACAATAATACAACGACACTTTGAAATTTATGGGCGTTTACCTCGTTGGAATAAAGAATTATAAAAAGGAAGAATGTGAAAAATTAAATGGAGAATAGAATAACGAACGCCCAACACACAATATATTCCATAATTTTTGCCGCAGGTGCAACACAAATATTAGGTAGCATATTGCCACCGTCAGACTGCGCAACAACTCTAAATTTAGGTATCTTTACTTTTGCAAAGTATTGATAATCAATAGGGGTATTTTGAGTAAATGAGGTTAATGCGTAGACTCCCGTTGGGTGCAAGCTGAGGTGTTCGTGAAATTCGCAGATATATATAACTTATAGTGAATAGTTTCACGAAAAAGCATAACTATTAGAGAATATATGCACAAAAAGTATTATCTTTGTAAGAAAAAAATATGTATTTAAGATATTTAGAGAAGATAATAGAAAAGAAAATTGGGTCGGGAAAAGCAGTTGTTTTAATTGGATCAAGACAGGTTGGTAAAACGACTTTAATAGAAACAATTCTTAAAAATAAAGATTATTTACTACTTGATGGTGATGATCCCAAAACAAGAACAATATTAACAGAGCCTAATACAGAACAAATTCGTTCAATTCTTGGCAAATATAAATATGTTTTCATAGATGAAGCTCAAAGAATAAAAGGAATTGGACTGACAATGAAAATAATTACAGACAGATTTAAAGATGTTCAATTATTTACAAGTGGTTCCTCTTCGTTTGACTTATCAAACCAAATAAATGAACCTTTAACTGGACGAAAATGGGAATATCAATTATTTCCTATTTCGTGGGAAGAATATGAAGAACATCACGGATATTTATATTCAGAACAGCAACTTGAAAACAGATTGTTATACGGATTTTATCCTGATGTTTTAAACAATCCAGAAGATGAGATAAATGTTCTTAGAAATTTAGTTAACAGTTATTTATACAAAGATATTCTTTCATTTGCCAATATGCAAAAGCCTGAAATTTTGGATAAATTAGTTCAGGCATTAGCATTGCAAATTGGTAGTGAAGTGAATTATTCCGAATTGGCACAGATAGTAAATGCTGATAAAAATACAGTAAGTAAATATATTGATATTTTACAAAAAGGTTATATTATTTTTAAGTTGAATAGTTTTAGTCGTAATCTTCGTAACGAAATAAAAATGAATAAAAAAATATACTTTTATGATAATGGAATTCGTAATATGGTAATAGGAAACTTTAATCCTCTTGAATTACGAACAGATAAAGGTGCATTATGGGAGAATTTTTTGATTTCAGAAAGAATAAAACAAATTGAATATAAACAAAGTATTGCACGTGCCTATTTTTGGAGAACTAAACAACAACAAGAAGTAGATTTTGTAGAAGAAAATAATGGAAAAATTTATGGATATGAATTTAAATGGAATAATAAGAGAAAAGTAAAATTGCCTAAGACATTTATTGAAACATATAATGCAGAAAGTAAAGTTATTGACAGGGAAAATTTTAGAGAGTTTGTGAGGATATAAAAAGCCAGCACCCAGCAATGTGTAAAAATAATAGCCGAGAATGTAGTAAATTCAAGAGTTGTAGCCAGCTTTCGCTTTTGTATAGCTCGATAGGAAATCATACCGCAAACGGCTACTATTCATACACTCAATGTCAGACTGCGCAATAAGCTAGCAAACTTAGTCAAAGGCAATAGCAATAATATAAAAAACAGAACAAAAATGAAATATTTATTATCAATAACACTTTCTTTATTAGTCAGTTTAGGTATATCACAAACTAATGAGAAAAAGAGTTCTTATGTTAAACCTTCAAGAACCGAAGTAATTATTCCTATAAAAAAGGAGCAATTTAGAGCTGAGCAATGTGAGCAAAGAATACAGGGTGGTAACCCAAGAACCATTGGTGGTTATTTGCAATTTGATGGTGCTATGGATGGTAATAGGCAAGTAGATCCACAGATAGCTGTTGGTGGTGGTTTTGTTTTTCATGGAACAAATTCTGGATTAGTCATTTATGATAAAGAAGGAAATTTTGTAGATGGAGTATCACAAAACTGTTTTAACAAAGGCATAGATCCAAAAGTGTTTTATGATGTTCATAATAAAGTATTTGGATTCGATTTATGGAATCCTTGGGACGAAGAAAAAAAGAAACCTGTAAATATTGCAATTTCAGAAACCAATGACCCTAGAGGTGGGTGGAATATATATCCGGTACCTGTGCCTGATGGTGTAGATGGTGGCGGAATTGGATATAGTAAAAAATGGATTGGTTATTCTTTTCCCGGTGGTGAAGACAATACTTTTGTGATGAAAATGAGTCAGGTAAAAGCTGGTAAAACAGCAACGGTATATCATTTTAAAGGTAGTTTAGGTCATCCGGTATTTACACAAGATGATATTGAGGATTTATATTTTTTCAAAATTGAGGGCGATTATTTTGTCATTACTCGCATAACAGAAGATGAAAATGGATTTCCTGTGAGTGAAATAGTAAGTCGTAAAAAACATGAATTAAAGTATATTGATTACCCACCACAGTCGCCACAAAAAGGAACAAAGCAATTAACATCTTCTGGAGATAGAAATCCTAAAAATCTCATCTTGCAAAGTGGCGCTATTTGGTTTTCTCAAGCCATTAATTATAAAGGAAACTCTGCTGTACAATGGCATCAAATAAAATTAGATGGAACAATTGTACAAACGGGATTGATAAAGAAAAAGAATTCTAACTATATTCAAACCACCATAGGCGTTAACAAACATAATGACGTATTAATTGGCTTTCAGGAAACCAATAAAGATATTTTTATTAGTCCTAGAATGACTTTTCGTTATGCCACTGATAAATTGGGAACTACACGCGATATTATTAGCTTAGGAGAAGGAAAAGGAGCTACAGATGGTGTAGCTTGGGGAGATTATAGCGGTACCACCATAGACGGTGATAATTTATTAGATCTATGGACCATACAAAGCATAACTAACCCAGAAGGAAAAGGAGAAACAGTTATAGTAAAAGTTCCTTTTAAATAGAGTCTGCAGAAAAAACCTGTGCTGTATCAGATAATAGGTATGAATACTCTATAATGCCGAAGCCAAAGAAGTAGATGATATAACCTAAGCTTACTCTCTTAGCTCAATCCTTTCTTGGTTTGAAATTGGAAGTCCAAAGCTAGAAGAATTCTGACTTCTAGCTTTGGACTTCTAAGCCAGTTAGGATTATAATAGAAACAAATTTTATTCGTAAAACAAACCTGTGGTACTTCCAATCCATAGTGGTTTAGTCATTAATAGCCTGAATACCTGGTAACACTTTACCTTCCATATATTCTAGCATTGCACCACCACCTGTGGATACATAACTCACCTGCTCGGCTAATTTGTATTTATTTATTGCAGCTACGGAGTCGCCGCCACCAATTAAGCTATAAGCACCATTTTGTGTTGATTGAGCAACAGAAAGAGCCACAGCTTTAGTTCCTTTGGCAAAATTATCCATTTCAAAAACACCCATGGGGCCATTCCATAATATGGTTTTACTATCCATAATGACCTGATGAAAAATGCTGCGAGATTTTCCTCCAATATCTAATCCCATCCAACCGTCATCTATCTTATTAGCTTCTACAATTTGCACAATGGCTTCATTATTAAAATCATCAGCTACAACAGCATCAATAGGAATATGAATTTCTACGCCTTTCTGTTTAGCTTTAACAAATAGCTCTTTAGCCGTCTCAATTAAATTATTTTCAACCAATGAATTACCAATACATCCACCTTGTGCTTTAATAAAGGTAAACATCATGCCACCACCAATAATTAAATGATCAGCTTTATCTAAAAGATTTTCAATGATGCCGATTTTATCCGATACTTTAGCTCCTCCTAAGATGGCAGTGAAGGGCTTTTGAGAATTGTGTAGTACTTTGTCGATACTTGCTATTTCATTTGCCATTACATATCCAAACATTTTGTTGTTTGGAAAGAATTTGGCAATTACTGCGGTGCTGGCATGAGCCCTATGGGCTGTTCCAAAAGCATCATTTACATACACATCTCCATGTTTTGAGAGTTTCTCAGCAAAAATCTGATCTCCTGCGGTTTCCTCTTTATAAAAGCGAAGATTATTTAATAAAAGCACTTCACCGGCTTTTAAATTCTTACTTTTAGCATAGGATTCTTTTCCAATGCAATCTTCAGCAAATTGCACATCTACCTCTAATTTTTTGGATAAGGTAGGTAATAAATATTCCAAAGAATATTTATGTTCAGGTCCGCTTTTTGGTCTACCTAGATGCGACATTAATACCACAGAACCGCCATCCTTAAGAATTTTTTTTATGGTGGGAATAGCTGCGTTTATACGAGTTTCATCTGTTATCTCAAAATTACTATTTAGAGGGACATTAAAATCTACTCTTATTAGTGCTCTTTTTCCTTGGAAAGAAATATCGTCTATTGTCTTCATTATTAATGATTTATGATTATTATATTTTTTTAAATAGAATTCTCTAGCAAAATTACAAAAATTAAAGTTACAAAAAGCAAAGTATTATACTCCTTTTATAATACCTCCATCTACTGCGTATATTTGTCCGGTAACAAAACGAGAATAGGGCGAAAGTAACCACAAAGCTAAGCTGGCAAAATCATCGGCATCACCCATTTTACCCGTTATTGTTTCTGATTCTATTTGTTTACGTGCCTGATCTGTATTTATACCTTGAACCTGACTTTTTTTAAGAATAATACGCTGCATAGCATTGGTGTCGTGATAGGAGGGAGCCATAATATTCATAGTTATGCCTTTGTGACCTATTTCTTGTGAAAGGGTTTTTATATAGCCAACCATGGCCATTCTAAAAGCATTGCTTAAAACTAAGTTTTCTACAGGTTGTTTTACCGAAACACTTTCTATAAACAGCATTCTACCATATCCATCGCGAAGGAACCTGCGAGTAAGTGCTTTGGTGATTCTAACTTTCCATCTAAGCACAGATTTATAGGCATTATCCCATTCAATAAGTTTGGCTTCGGTAGCTGATAATGCTGGAGGACCACCTGAATTTATAAGGGCACCTGAGAGTTTGTTCTGGCCACACATATTTAAAACCTCATCCTGAAAACGTGGAATTGTAATATCAGCTACTTTATACTCCACTTGATTTGGTGCCCAATCTTTTAGCGTTTTTAAATGCTCTTCTGATCGCGCATTGGCATACACCATAGCTCCTTCATTAACTAGCGCCATAGCTATAGCTCTTCCAAAACCACTACTTGCTCCAGTTACTAAAAAATATTTATCCTTTATTTGTAGATTCATTTTTATTGCTTTGGGGTAAAGGTACGTGAAAAATCTTCAATTTTTTATACCTTCGTCGCCTAAATTAAAAACGCAATAAAATGATAAAAAGAACTTTTTTTCTACTAGGTATGATAAGCCTATTATTTGGTGTGGTTTCATGTGAAGACACCTCACAAAACCAAGATAATACAGCAGCTATTACAGAAGATAAAAAACTAACTGATATTTATACAGATTTTACACTAACAGCCGACATTTCACATCTATCTGTTGATGAAAAAGAGATGTTGAAAATCCTTTTTAAGGCTGCTGAAAAAATGAATGGTATTTATTGGCAAGAATCCTATGGTGATAAAGCAGGTTTAATGAATGGAATTAGTGATGCTGATATAGCAGCATTTGCAGAAATAAACTATGGCCCATGGAATAGGTTAGACGACAATGCTGCTTTTGTGCAAGGAATAGGTGCTAAACCAAAGGGGGTACAGTTTTATCCTGCAGATATGACTAAAGAAGAGTTTGAGGCTTATGATAATGACGATAAAAATAGTCAGTATACCATAATTACTCGTGATGATAAAGGGAATTTGCAAGCTATTTGGTTTCATGATTATTTTAAGGAAGAAATAGATGAAGTAGCTGCTTTGCTTGTGGAAGCTGCTAAACTTGCAGGAGATGATGGATTTAGAAACTATTTGAACCTGAGAGCTGAAGCTTTACTCACTGATGATTATTTTGCCAGTGATATGGCTTGGATGGATATGAGAGAAAATCACGTTGACTTGGTTATAGGTCCAATAGAAAACTATGAAGATGCTCTTTTTGGAACTAAAGCGGCTCATGAAGCTTTTATTTTGATTAAAGATATTGAGTGGACCAAGAAATTGGCTCGTTTTGCAAAGTTCTTACCTGAATTACAAACCCAAATGCCTGTTGAGGATAAATATAAACAAGAAGTGCCTGGTGGAAATGCTGATCTTGCAGCTTATGATGTGGTCTTTTATGCAGGCGATTGTAATGCTGGAAGTAAAACTATAGCTATTAACCTTCCTAATGATGAAAGAGTACATTTGGAAAAAGGATCACGACGTTTGCAGCTTAAAAATGCCATGAAGGCAAAATTTGATCATATTTTATTGCCTATAAGCAAAATTCTTATTGCCGAAGACCAAAGAAAGCACATTACTTTTGATGCATTTTTTGCAAACACTATGTTTCATGAAGTAGCTCACGGATTGGGTATAAAAAACACTATTAATGGAAAAGGAGATGTTCGTTCAGCTATTAAAGAACAATACTCTGCTTTAGAAGAAGGTAAAGCTGATATTCTCGGTCTGTTTATGGTAACTAAACTACACGAAAAAGGGGAATTAGGTGATAGTGATTTAATGGATAACTACACTACATTTATGGCTAGTATATTCCGCTCTGTTCGTTTTGGAGCAGCCAGCTCTCACGGAAAAGCTAATATGATACGTTTTAATTATTTCTTGGAGCATAAAGCCTTTAGTAAGAATGAAGATGGTACTTATTCTATTGATATGGAGAAAATGAAAGCCGCTTCAGCAGAGCTAACTCAAATGATTTTAAAAATACAAGGTGATGGCGATTATGCAGCCGCTAAGAAATTGGTTCAGAATATGGGAATTATTACTGCTGATCTTCAAGCTGATTTAGATCGTGTTGATGCTGCTGGTATTCCGGTTGATATTGTGTTTGAACAAGGTCCGGAACAATTAGGGCTCTAAATTTTCGGCGCTCTTCTCCTTGATTTTCAAGGTGCTTATATTTTGGGTTTTTGTATAAGAGAAATCATCTCCTACTTAGAGTTCTGATTTTTCTGAGCAGGGAAGTGGAGTATTTTATTTATCGAATATAAGATCGGCTTCTAATATTCGTTTTTCTTTCTCTTTTTGACTTACAGAGCCTCTAATATATCTTTCCATAACTAAACTAGCAATAGGAGCGGCCCATGTGCCACCAAAATCTCCTGCATTTTCCACAACCACAGCAATAGCTATTACAGGATTGTCTTTAGGAGCAAAAGCAATAAAAACACTGTGATCTTTACCATGTGGATTTTGAACGGTTCCAGTTTTTCCACAAACGGCTATGCTATCAATAGCGCCTCGGCGTGCTGTACCTCCAGTTTGAACCACTTTTTCCATACCCGTGATAATTGGAGCAAAATACTTAGGTGAAATATCTACTTTCATCTTTTCATCATATTGGGCTATTCTTCTATCAGATTCCCCAATGGCTTTTACCAAATGAGGTGGATAGTAAAAACCACGATTGGCAATAGCAGCTGTCATATTTGCCAATTGTAATGGCGTGATTAACAACTCCCCTTGCCCAATAGCTAAAGATCTTATTGTTAAGGCATTCCAAGATCCCCTATATAATTTATCAAAATAAGCTCTTGTAGGTATATTCCCAGATTTTTCATACATCAAGTCCGTATTAAATTTTTTCCCCAAACCAAAACTCATCACTTTGTTTGACCATGATTCAAAAGCTTTTTTAACACTTCCGCTTTTATGGTTATTAAGTGTGCTTTTAAAAACATTCCAAAAATAAGGATTGCAACTTTGTTGTATGCCATAAATCATAGAAAGGGGGGTGTCGTGATTATGCGAACATTTAATTGGGCGGGAGATAGTACCTGAACAGCTAAATTCAGTGTGAATACTTACAGCTCTTTCTTCAAGAGCTACCAAAGCATTCAACATTTTAAAGACTGACCCAGGAGGATATGCAGCCATTATAGCCCTATTATATAAAGGTTTGAGGCTATCCTGAACCAACAGATTAAAATTCTTTCCTCTATTGCGACCTACTAAAATAGCAGGATCGTAAGAGGGGCTAGAAACCAAAGTCAATATTTCGCCAGAAGAAGGTTCAATGGCCACAATACTACCCAATTTGTTTTGCATTAAACGCTCTCCATAAGATTGCAAATCAGCATCTAAACTAGTATATAAATTCTCTCCATTAATTGCTAAAGTATCAAACTTTCCTTCTTCATATTTCCCTTTTGGCCTGTTAAGCACATCTACCATCACATAAGAAACTCCTTTTTGTCCTCTTAATTCCTTTTCGTAGAATTTCTCAATACCCGATTTGCCAATATAATCACCTAATCTGTAATAGGAATCTTTTTTCAAATCTCTTTTATTCACTTCTCCAATATCTCCTAAGTTTAGAGCAGCAGAATGATAAGGATATTTACGTAAACTTCTCTCTTGAACATAAAAGCCTTTAAAACCGTATAATGTTTCTTGTAAATAGGCAAATTCCTGCTTAGAGATTTGCCCTAAAAATAATGAAGCTTTATAGCGGCTATATTTTTTTGCTTTATTTAATCTTTTAATAAAATTTTCTTTAGACATCTGTAACAAAGAACAAAAACGATTGGTATCTATATCTTTAACTTGCTTTGGAATCACCATTAAGTCATAAGCAGCATCATTAGCTACTAAAATATGCTGATGACGATCGTACATAATGCCTCTTGCTGGATAAATGGTGTGGCGACGGATTACATTATTATCGGCAGAAAGACGGTATTTTTCTTCAAGTATTTGCACGTAAAACAAGCGTGCTAAAAATACAAATCCTATGACCAGGAAAACCCCAATCACTATAATTTTTCTATCGGAATAGTTATTTTTCATTGATAATATAAATCTGAGCTTTATCAGTGAAATGAAATGTTGAAAAATCAAGTTTCGTTCATTCCACCACTGATTAGTAATTAATACCGTACAAAATTACTGAATTGCTAAAATATAGTAGCTCTATTTCAAAGGAAAAGCATTTATTTGTTAACAAGGTATTTGGTAGAGGCTTAAAAATGGTCTATTTTTGCCTTCTAAATTATTAAATATATGAATAGACTAATCTTTATCAAAGTGTTGATTATCAGCATTATTATTTCCTCTTGTGGAACTCAAAAAACCATTGTTTCTTATGAAGATAAAGCTGATATGGCTGCCGATAGTGGAAATTATGAGCAAGCCCTAATAAACTGGCAAAACTATCTGAATGAAGCTAGCATAAATGCCACCGAAATAAATCCACAGGTATATGCCCAAATGGGGAAAGCTTATTATTTTATAGAAGATTATAATAAATCTGAATCTTCATTTGATCAGGCTCGAGATAAGAATTATGCAGATGCTGAAATGTATTTATTGATGAGTAAGAATTACAGAAGAATTGATAATTTAAGTAAAGAAATTACAGTATTGGAATACTATAGAGATCAGCTTTCGCCAAAAGGGGATAGCGTTTATATGCGCAATCGATTATTTGAAACTTATGTGATAAGTGATAATTGGTCTTTGGCAGAAGATACCTGGATTAATATAGATAGCACTACTCAGAATAATGAAAATTATTTGCAACAATATTTCACCGTAGAAAGGGAGTTGGGCAAGAATGATAATTGTGATCAGATTGCCACAGAGTTATTGAAAAAAAATAGCAAAAACGAAAGTGCTTTAGATTGGTTGGCTAAAAAATACTATAATGGAGCCGAAAATCGTTATCAAAATGCTATGGCTGTATACAACAAAAAGAAAAATAGTAAAACCTATAAAGTTTTATTAAAGGAATTAGATATTGTTACGGCCGATTTTAAAAAATCTTTGAAATATTTTGATGTACTGTGGGAAATGGAAGATGGAAAGAAGTATGCCAATTATTTGGCTAATATCTATGCCCGCTTTGATGATAAAAAGAAATCACAGTATTATAAAAAATTTATGTAGAACTAATGAACCGAGCATGCTAATTCTTTTTTAACACAGCTGTCTGACTGCGAGGCAAGCACGAGGATGATTAAAAAGCGAGCTACATCCGTCCGAAACATAAAAAGATAAACAGCCTTAACCTTAGAATCCTATTTATAAGCCATAATGGCAGCCGAATTATTTTCAAGCTGCCGTTATGGCTGTTTTTATTCTTATTTTTGCATTGGTATAGTGTTTGATTTAAAGCTAGCAGACAAGAAAATATTAAGAATTTAAAATAGGAGATAAAAAACATGATGAATTTAGTTAGAACACAAAGAGATCCATTGTTTTCAAATTTAGTAAATCAAATGTGGAACGAAGTAGCCGAAACACCAAAAAGTAAACCCGCTACTAATGTAATGGAAACAGAGAAAGAATTTAAGCTTCAAGTATTAATACCTGGATGGAATAAAAAAGAAGTAAAGATTGAAATTGATAAAAATATTTTAAGCATCTCAGGAGAGAAAGAATCAAAAGACGAAGATTTTATCAGAAAAGAATTTAAAACCGATGCTTTTGAAAGAGCTTTCCAGCTTCCAAAAGATATTAATTTCGAAAAAATATCAGCTAAACAAGAAAATGGAATTTTGGAGATTAGTATTCCAAAAGATTTGGAGAAAAAAGCTAAAGTACAACGATTAATTAGTATCAAATAAATTTCTCATATTTGATTTGGTGGCCCACAAAGCGTATATGTTTTGTGGGTTTTTTTATTCCTACTCCTCGTCGGTTTCATCCAGTTTGAAAATATCATTTACAGATTGCCCAAAAGTTTTCGATATTTTTAAAGCTAAAATAGTGGACAAATTATATTTCCCCAATTCAATAGCATTAATAGTTTGTCGGCTAACGCCTACCAAATCTGCAAGTTGAGCTTGGGTTATGTTTTTTTTTGCTCTTTCAACTTTAATACTATTTTTCATCCTGTAAAGCTTTTTTCGATTTAAATAATACCCAATTAAACCTAATGATAAAAAAGAAGAGAATGGTAAACATATTAAATATAAAGACCCATAAAAATGCTAAATCGTAGATAAAGAAAAGGGTAATAATTAAAACGGCATAATTAATATAAGTAGCCCAAACCAATGATTCTAATCGAATTTTAGCTATAAATTCATCTTCTTGTTTTTCTTTGGAGAAAGCAATAAAAAGAGCGCCTAGAATGATTAAAATGGCAATAATTTCATTGAAAATATTGTTTTCTGTAATACCAAAATAGGTAGACTTTTCCATTATTTGACTAGCTGCTACTGAAAAAACTTTGGCATCTAAAAAGGGAGGTTGAGCTTCGGTAATCATATAATATATCCCTAAAATAATTCCGGGAACAAAAAGAAACCAGCCTGCTTTTTTAAAACTGTAGGGAAATAAATAGTTTGTTTGCATAATGAGCTTTTTTAGATTAAAAAAGCAAAGATAGCAAAAATAATCCAATATGTAAAGTAAACATTACAAAATGACTTGTATAAATTACATTATTCTACTTTATCCCAGTCGGCATAATGTGTAATATTTAAATTTGTTTTGGGTTCAGTGGTATAGTTTTCATTACTATTATAGGTCCATTCCATAGTAGATGATCCACCTCCTGATTGTGTAGTAATAAGGGCAGAATTGCTAATCAATCCAATGGGATAAGCCTGATCTCTTGGTAGTTTTCGATCACCATGAGTGGGGTCTGTTGGTATCCAACCATAATTGGGTAAATATACTTCTACCCATCTGTGATACACATCATCCATATATGCATATTCTTTCCTATCCCAGGTGGCACCAACATATCTTGTAGGAAGTCCGGCAGCTTTGCAGAGTGCAATATATACAAAAGAATACTCAGAGCAGGAACCGTGACCGTTGGTGATAACCGTTGGTGCAGTATCCCAGGCGCCGTCCATTACATAATGCAAATGACCAATTAAATATTGATATAGTTTTCTCATAATCCAGTATGGATTTTCTTCGTCGCCTACCACCTTTTTAATAGTTTCCTGAATCACTTGCCCATCTATTTGATATTTTTCATCATCTTTTAAATACTTACTTTTAATAGCTGCAGGAATATCATTTAATGAACCTACTAAGTCTGGATAAATAAAATATCGAACATTATAGGATTCAAATGTTGTGGTGACCTGAATATCTGTTTTTTCTCCAGGTTTTATATTTTCAAATTGAAATAAAGCAGTTTTTTGTCCCCACTTATCGATAGTGATTTCCGAGGGTTTAATATTATAATTTATATCGCCTATTATGGTTTGATTATCACGATTTTCGGCCAATGCAATGTCTACATCTAAATTTAAGATATTCCCTGGTCCATAGCAAGTTACACTATGGTTAAAAGTAACTTTATGTAGTTGTTTATCTTGACGAACAAATTTTTCATTATCTTTTATTTTAAGCTTATAAATGAGATCATCTTCATGGTCTACAGCCCATAAATAATGATCCTTAACAGCTAAGCCATGTACATAATCGCCAGGAGCATCCATAATGATAATCACAAATCCAGTTTTTGGATCTACCATATAAATTTCGTCTGTTTCTCTATCAGAAATCCATAAATATTTACCATCAAAACTAATTCCTTTGGGATCTTTTGCTGGTGACTGAAAAGATTTAATAGTGGTACCATCATCTTTATTAAATTGAATAACCATATCGGTTCTATCGTCTACACACCAAAGGTATTTACCATCCCAGCATAAACCTTTTGGGCTTTTCGAAGGTGCTTGTAGTGTTTCTAAAATATTTCCATTTTCTGGATCAATCTTAAAAATCATACCATCTCTATCTTCTGATTTATCTGTACGACCTCTATAATCAGCATTCCATAAATATTCACCATCCCAAGCTAATCCCATTGGCCAATAAGCAGGAGATTCAATTACTTTTATTCTTTCACCAGTTTCTGCATCTATACAGTAAATCTTATCAGTACCCCTGTCGGCAAACCAAAGATTTTTTCCATCAAAACAGAGTCCTGTAGGATAGCTGGTTTGGGTTGCAAAAGATTGTATTATTTCGCCTGTATAGGCATAACTGCTTGCATGCGCAGCAAAAAGTATTATCATTCCTATTATTAATTTTTTCATTTGTCTACAATTTGTATTTTTAATCATTGTTTCAATGACAAATATATTAAAAACCTATAAACCGGAGTTCGAAATGAATCCATCAACGATTAAGCTTATAATATCTATTGAAGAATAATGTTTCGGAGCTATCTTTTAAATTCCTTGTAGACCAGTTTCAAGCTTTTTTTAAAATAATTGTAACCCAAAACAAAGTAAAACGTCTTATTTTCAAATATGGAGATGAAATGTAAAAAATCATTAAATCTCTTTTTAGTTTATAATAGTATTGTACCTTTACCGTAATTATTAAAGATGTTCTTATGATGATTAAAAAATATACTCCTTTTTATATAGCCATTGCTTTTTCCTTTTTCCTTTTGGGTACAGGAAGTGTATTGGCGCAGAAAGTCTGGACACTGGAAGAATGTGTGACTTATGCCATAGAAAATAATATTCAGATAAAGCAAAGTCGCTTACAAACTCAAACAGCCGATATTAATTTACTTCAAAGCAAAATGAGTTTTGCGCCTTCTGCCAATGTAGGGGCTAACCTGAATTACAATTGGGGAAGAAACATTGATCCGGTAACCAATATTTATATCAATAATCAAAGCATGAATAATAATTATAATCTAAGTGGTAGGTTAGATTTATTCAAAGGCTTAACAAAATGGAATACATTAAAGAAAAATGAGATAGATCAGAAGGCTAGTACCTACCAATCAGAAGAGATGGAAGATAATATCTCACTCAGATTAACTGCCGCTTTTTTGAATATTTTGTTTAATCATGAATTATTGATGGTTACAGAGCAACAGTTGGAAGTAACTGGTATACAAGTTGACAGAACTCAGGTTTTGGTTGAAGCAGGAACTTTACCTAAAGGAGATTTGTTAGAGATACAAGCTCAATCTGCTACTGAAGAAAGTAATATGATAAATGCTGAAAACAGTTTATCCTTAGCTTATCTCGATCTGAAACAAATCCTTGATATACCTTCCTCAGAAGCTATAGAGATAGATCGCCCCAATTTGACTTTCTCTGGTGAGTTTGAAATTATTCCATCTGAACAAGTATATGCCAAAGCCGTTGATATTATGCCCGAAATTAAGGCAGGAGAATTATATGTACAAAGTGCAGAGCGTTCGGTAAAAATTGCTCAAGGAGCACTATACCCATCTCTGGCTGTTAATGGTGGTATTGGTACTAATTATAACGATTCACAAAAAGAAAAACTTCCTACTGATGTTGGATTTCCTTCGGGATCTGTTGTTCCTTTTTGGGATCAAGTAGATATCAACACAGGAGAATATTTAACTTTTTCGCTGAGTATACCCATTTTTAATGGCTATGCTGCAAAATCAAGTGTAAAAAGGGCTAAAGTGCAAAGCATAAGTAGAAGCTTTGATTTGCAATTGCGAAAAAATGAGTTGCGAAAAAATATTGAACAAAAATACCATGATGCAATTGCTTCCTATAAAACTTATAATGCAAGTAAAATCTCAGTGGAATCATTAAATGAGGCATTTAAATATACCGAAGAAAAGTTTAATATAGGCATGGTGAATTCTTTAGACTATAGTATGGCTAAAATGAAACTTACTAAGGCAGAATCTGATTTATTAAAAGCAAAATACGATTATATTTTTAAAACAAAGATTTTAGATTTTTATATGGGTATTCCATTATCATTATAAGTTGATATATAAAATCTTTATAAAAATCTCGATACGTAATGGGAAGATCAGGCTAAGCGAGCTACATCTAACCGAAATATAAAAATAATTGATAGATGAACCGAGCGGAATAACAGTTTTGATTCTTAGTAGGATGATTAAGCTAAGCGAGCTACATCTAACCGAAATATAAAAATAATTGATAGATGAACCGAGCGGAATAACAGTTTTGATTCTTAGTAGGATGATTAAGCTAAGCGAGCTACATCTAACCGAAATATAAAAATAATTGATAGATGAAAAAAAAATGGATTATTATACTTTCCGTAATACTTGTAACGGTTCTTGTTGTTCTTGTTATTATGAAAAAGCAAGGTGTTTTAGGAGAAGAAAAAGCAACTAAGGTTATCATTGAAGAGGTGAGCTTACGAACTATTATCGAAACCGTTACGG
Source organism: Bacteroidales bacterium (assembly GCA_029938465.1). GTDB lineage: Bacteria > Bacteroidota > Bacteroidia > Bacteroidales > UBA12170 > UBA12170. The sequence continues at coordinate 16,195 of JAOZUW010000040.1, forward strand.
CAAACGGAAAAATTCAACCAGAGAAAGATATTAAAGTGAGTCCGTTTATTGGAGGGGAGATTATAGAACTTACGGTTAAAGAAGGAGACCAGGTTACTGCCGGTCAATTGTTGGCTAAAATAGATCCAGAACAGTATAGAGCTGCCTATGCACGTAGTGAGGCTTTGTTAAATTCTCAAAAAGCATCAGTGGCCAATTCTAGAGCCGGTTTGTCTCAAGCAAATGCAGAATATGTAAAAAGTGAACTTGATTTTAATAGAAATAAAGAATTATGGGAAAAAGAAGTCATCAGTGATGCTGAATTTGAAAGAATAAAAGCCAATTTCGAGGTGAGTAAAAGCAGAGTAGATGCTGCCAAAGAAAATCTTAAATCATCTGAGTTTCAGGTAAAGAGCAGTGAAGCTAGTCTACGTGAAGCACGTGAGAATCTTACTCGTACTGCAGTTTTTGCTCCACAAGACGGCACCGTTTCATTATTGAGAGTAGAAAAAGGGGAAAGAGTGCAAGGTGCTTCTCAGTTTTCAGCCGGTACGGAATTAATGCGTATCGCCAACCTTAACAGTATGGAAGTTCACGTAGAAGTAAATGAAAATGATATTGTTAGAGTAAGTATTGGTGATACTACTCTTATTGAAGTAGATGCATACTTGAAACATAAATTCAAAGGTTTGGTAACCGAAATTGCTACTTCAGCAAATACACAAGGAACTAGTGCAGACCAAGTTACTAATTTTGACGTAAAAATCAGAATATTAAGTCAATCCTATAAAGATTTGTTGGAAAATAAACCTCTTACTTATAGTCCATTCCGGCCAGGCATGTCGGCTTCAGTTGATATACAAACAGAGGCAAAAAGAAACATTCCTTGTATTGAAATAGCTGCCGTAACAACACGTAGCGATACTAGTGGCAGAAAGTTAAGTAATTACGAAAAACGCAAGCAAGCCAAAGAAGTAAAAGAGGAAGTAAAAGAGGAAGTAAAAGATAAGGAAATAAAAGAATATGTTTTTATGTATGAAGATGGTATTGCCGTAATGCGCGAGGTTGTTACAGGTATTCAAAACAATAAATATATTGAAATTATATCCGGTTTAAGTCAGGATGTGGAAGTGATTGTTGGGCCCTATTCAGCTGTATCTAAAACGCTGAAGAATAGAGATAAAGTGGAAAAAACAACAAAGGATAAGCTTTTTGAAAAAGAAGAATAATTATTTGTAATTTCTTATGTCGGCTTTATATATTCCTGTAACAATTACCTATGCAAAAACAAAACAAAATTTTTAAAAAAAACCTTAGCATAATGCTAATGCTTTTGTTTAGCTTGTCTGTTACTATAGGCTGCAGCCCTTCAAGAAAAGCTACTCAATCAGAAAAAAAGGCAAAGAAAGAAATGGCTGATCGGCAAAAAAAAGCTATTGATGAGGAAGTAAAGAAATACGATGAGATGTATAAAGATCAGACCAATAGGCAAGCCAAGCAACAAAAAAAAATGATCAAAAAAAGTCGCAAAAAGCCCAAAAACATGCGTAGAAATGAGCGCTCATTTTTCCTCTGGAGATGGCTGGGGATTTAAAAAGTTATTTAGAAACTTAATTCATTATTCTTCACTCACTAATCTTAAATCTTCACTCACTAATCTTAAATCATCACTCTTCACTCACTAATCATCACTCTTCACTCACTATTCTTAAATCTTCATTCACTATTCTTAATTCTTCACTCACTAATCTTAAATCTTCACTCACTAATCTTAAATCATCACTCACTAATCTTAAATCATCACTCACTAATCTTAAATCATCACTCCCTATTCTTAATTCTTTTTTAACAACCTTAAACCTCTAAACCCTTAAAAACGGTCAATATAATTTTGATTTCTCTATTATAAAAAAAATACTACCTTTACCCCTCAAAAATACAAATCAAATACATGGAAGATTACATTTACACCATTTTGGTTATTGCATGGATTATTTATGGAGTTTATAAAGCAACTTCGAAAAATGAAAAAAAAACATCTTCATCCAAAAAATCTGCTCACATTTACTCTGAAGTAGAAGAAGAACACACAAATGAAAAAACCACAGGTTTGGAAGAATTATTTGATGGTATTTTTCCTTCTATGAAAACAGAAAATGACATAATTCAAACTTTGAATAAGCCATTTGATGCTAAAAAGAACCTGAAAAAGACTGAAATGACCTCAGAAAACAAACCAAATGAAGTCTTAGATTCTTATGATGGTAGCGACCATTATCAGTCTGTTTTCAATAAAAATAAAGATCGGGATATTCCTGTATCAAATCATAAAGAAAGTATTGATAATCAAACAGAAAACATAGAGCAAGAGGAGTATAATAAGCAAGTGGATTTACGACAAGCAATCATTTATCAAGCGATCTTAGAAAGGCCATATTAAACATTACGTTAACAAACGTTAATTTCTCTTAAAAAATGTTTTGGATTTTCGCTTAACTTTTTGTTATTTTACGTGCTTTTATAGCATATTGAAAAATATTATAAAATTTCAAGGTATGATAAGAAATTTACTATTAACAACTGGAATAGTTTTATTCGCAAGTTTTATGGCTTTCGCACAGCCGGGAACGCTTAAAGGTAAGCTCCTGGATAAGGAAAGTAATGAGCCGGTACCCTTCGCCAATATTGTTTTGGAAAATGGTGGTACTCAGGTTGGAGGTACATCAACAGATTTTGATGGAAATTATGTAATTAAGCCTATTCCTCCAGGCACCTATGATTTAAAAGCAAGCTCTGTGGGTTTTCAACCTATTTTAATTCAAGATGTTTTGATTAGAGCTGGTAAGATAGAATTTCTTGATGTAAAGATGAGTTCTAGTGCTATAGATTTAGATGTAGTTGAGATTATCGCTTATGAAGTGCCTTTGATTGAAAAGGATAAAACTACAACAGGAGCTACAGTTACCAAAGAAGAAATTGCTAAAATGCCTAACCGTAATGCTGGAGCTATTGCTACAACAGTTGGTGGTGTGTTCTCGCAAGATGGTGAGCGTGGTAGTGTAAGGGGTGCACGTTCAGAAGAAACAGTGACCTATATTGATGGAGTTAAAGTAATTGGCTCTTCCAGTTTGCCTGCCTCTGCTTTGGAACAAGTGAGTGTAATGCTTGGTGGTACTCCTGCTATGTATGGTGATGTTACAGGTGGTGTTATCTCTATTACCACAAAAGGTCCTTCACGTACTTTTGGTGGTGGTTTGGAGCTTCAAACCTCACAGTTTTTAGATGGATATGGATATAACGGTGCAGAGTTTAACTTAACAGGTCCTCTTTTTAAAGGGAAAGATGAAAATTCTACTACCTCTTTATTGGGATTTTTCTTAGCTGGTAATGTGACTCACAACCAATCAGGTTATAAATCATCTCTAGGTATTGATAAAGCAACTCAAGAATATCAGGATTATCTTCATCAAAATCCTGTTCGCCCTTCTGGTTTAGGAGGTTTTGGTATTTATCAAAATGCAGAATTTATGACAGCAACTGATATGGAAAATATTAAAGCTGCTCCTAACACAGATAATATATCATCCGCTGTAAACTTTAAATTAGATGTGAAAACATCAGCAAATACTAATTTAACCTTTGGTGGTAACTTTAACTATTTTAAAGGTAATAATTATAGCTATGGTAATAGTATGTTTAACTGGGATAATAATTCAGAAACTACTGATTATACTTGGAGAGCCTATGGTCGTTTTACTCAAAAATTCCCAACCAAAAAAGAAAGTACCAGCTTGGTAAAGAACTTTTATTATTCTGTTCAGGTAGATTATACTCAGCGACACCATAAAAACCAAAGTAGTAAATTTAAAGACGATATTTTTAAGTACGGTTACTTAGGAAAATACGAAACTTATAAAATTGCTTCTTATGAGGCTGGTTTTGATTCAGTTACTATGACCGATGATGTAATGTTCCTCAATAACTGGGACTATGACACATTGGTTACTTTTGATCCTTATGCCGAAAATATAGCATTAGCCCGACATACAGAGCAGTATTATGAATTCTTTCCAGAAACAGCATATCATTCTAATCAAGATATGATTCAATTGGGTGGTGGTTTATTAAATGGTCAATCTGCTCCAGGCATATATGGGTTATGGAATGCTCCTGGTGTGAACTCTAATAATTATAGTGAATTTGACCAAAGTCAAATTGGAGTGAATGTATCTGCTGCTTTAGATGTGGGTAGTCATGAGGTGAAGTTTGGTTTTCAATACGAACAACAAAAACAAAGTGGGTTTAGTTATGGTCCTACAGGTTTGTGGACATTAATGAGAGGTTTAACCAATTTTCATATTAGAGAAATTGATGTAGATAATCCTTATTATGTATATACCGATGGTATTTATCACGGAGATGATGCACCTAGTGGACAATTCTTGGATACGGTTTTATATTACAGAAAGTACGATGGCAATTCTCAAAGAACATTTGATAGAAACTTGAGACAAAAGCTTGGCTTACAAGTTACAGGAACTGATTTTATTGATATAGACTCCTATGATTTTGAATCTAATACCATTAATGTTTACGATAGAGAAGGAAAAATGACTACCATAAATGTAGATGGTGATTTATATGATATTTCTATGTTTTCTGCCGATGAGTTATATAATGATGGAAGATCTTATATGAGTTCTTTTGGATATGATTATACAGGAGAAAAGCTAGAAGGAAAACAAAGTTTTGACGATTTCTTTACTAAAACAAATGATGAGGGTGACTTCTTGAGACATGCTGGCGCTTATGAACCTATTTATATGGCTGGTTATATTCAGGATAAATTCGACTTTAATGGCGACTTGGTAGTGAATGTAGGTTTACGTGTGGATAGATTTGATGCCAATCAGCTTACTTTGGCTGATCCTTATTTATTTTATCCTGCGCAGTCTGCCGGAGAAATTGATTTTCACCAATTTAATGATGCTCAACGACCAGGTAATATTGGAGATGATTATATAGTTTATGTAGACAATGTAGCCAATCCAAGTGAAATTACAGGTTTTCGTGATGGCGAAGATTGGTATAACAGTTTAGGACAAGTTATTCAGGATCCTAATCAATTGGATAAAGGTCAGGGTGTATCACCATTATTGGTTAATCCTGATAAACAGGTAATGGAAAAAGCCGCTTTTAATGACTATGAGCCACAGTGGTCATATATGCCACGTATCTCTTTTTCTTTCCCAATTTCTGATGAAGCTCTTTTCTTTGCTCATTATGATGTATTAACACAACGGCCATTAAGTAATGTTCGTTTTGCACCAGAGCAGTATTTATTTTCGGCTTCTACATCTGTTTTTAATAATCCTAATTTAAAACCTAAAGAAACCAGAGATTACGAATTAGGTTTTACTCAAAAACTAACCAATACTTCTTCATTAAGTATTGCAGCATATTATAAAGAAATCAGAAATCTGATACAGTATTCAAGATATGCTGGTGCTTATCCAAAAGATTATTTTTCTTATAAAAATATTGACTTTGGTACAGTAAAAGGATTTACTTTGTCTTATGACTTAAGAAGAACAAAGAATGTTCGTGTGAGAGCAGCCTATACATTGCAATTTGCTGATGGTACGGGTTCTTCAACGCAAACTGCAGCTGCATTGGTTAATTCAGGTTTACCTAACTTACGATCAGTTAATCCATTAGCATGGGATAGACGTCATGCTATAAATATAGTATTTGATTATCGTTATGGTTCTGGTAAAAAATATGATGGACCAACTATTAATAGAGAAAAATCCGGAAAATCACCAGTTCAATTACTAGCAAATACAGGACTTTCTTTAACTTTTAATGGAGGTAGTGGTACACCATACACACGTTCAGAGAATGTTTATGCTATAAATTCACCTTCTACCAATGTACTAAAGGGTAGTTATTATGGTTCTCGTATCCCTTGGTCTTTCCGTATGGATTTACGAGTAGATAAAGATATATACTTCAAATTAAAAGATAGTAAGGATGGTAGACAAGCTTATTTGAATATCTATTTGACTGTAAATAATGTGTTTAATTCTCAAAATATTAAAGGGGTATATTCCTATACTGGTAACCCTAACGATGATGGATATCTTTCAGCTCCAGAGTGGCAAAATGATATTGCTCAACAGTTGAACGAAGAATCTTACAGATTACTATATGAAACACAAGTGAATAATCCTGGAAATTATACCACTCCACGTACTATTCGTTTAGGATTGATCTTTAATTTTTAATCCTTGTTGTTAGATATTTTTGAAACGAAAAAAAACAAAGAAATGAAAAATATATACAGATTTTTAATGGTATTACTGGGATTTTCTATTTTGATTCCTGTTCATGCCAGAGAGTATCAGGGTGGAAAATCAACAACACATGTTAAATCAACAGCTGCAGGTTGTCTTCAATCTACAGGTTTCCAGTTTCTTGATCTTAATAATGTAAGAGCTAGAATTAATACTGGTGGTGATATGTGGTGGGATTTACAGGCTGGTATAGGCTCTCAGTATTATATTCCTGCAGCAGGTACTGCTACTTCATTATTTGCCGGTGCTCTTTGGATTGGTGGTCTTGATGTAAATCAACAGTTAAAACTGGCTGCTCAAAAATTCCGACAGCAAGGATTAGATTATTGGACTGGACCATTAACAATTGATGGTACAGCTTCTATTGATAAAGAAGTTTGTGCAGAATATGATAAGTTTT
>JAOZUW010000142.1 GCA_029938465.1 Bacteroidales bacterium
CTTTCATTTGGATATTGGTTAATCATATTTCTTAATCTATCGGCAGCTCTGAATTTCAGTCCGTTCTTAATATCAATTTCAATTCTTTCTAATTTATTTGTTAAGTCCATTGTCTTTTTAAAATGCCCTATAACTAAAAAATAGGTGCAATACATATCTAATATTTCTTTATTATTAATCCTTGTAATTAGCTTATTATCATTTGCCTATCCATTTGTAATCATTTATAACCAGATAATTGAGTTGCAATAAAATGCAAGGTAGTGAAATTTTGATTTTATCTTTATTTCAAACTGATAAATATAAGGGATATATAAACTATTTAAGTCACTTTTAGAAACAGTCCTATAATATCTTTTTTTTTAGCAGAAAAAATGTTCGCAGTAGTATTTTGCAACAATAAGTCTCGCCTCCGATATTTGCAAATTTATAATAAGGAACATTATACAAGTTCACTATCTTTGCCCCATGCAAAAAACAAAAAAAAGCCAGAAGGAGATTCTGGAAAAATTAAGGATAGAACAGCTTAACCCTATGCAGGAGGAAGCTAAACAAGTTATACATTCCCATAACGACATCATTATTTTATCGCCTACAGGAACAGGAAAAACATTGGCCTTTTTACTGCCAATTATTGCTGAACTTAAAGATGATTGCCAACATATACAAGTGATGATATTGGTGCCCTCCCGAGAATTAGCTATACAAATAGATCAGGTGATAAAAGAAATGGGTACAGGTTATAAATCCAATGCTGTATACGGAGGAAGAGCAGGAAGCAAAGAAAAACTAGAACTAAAAACGCCACCTGCTATTTTGGTAGGAACTCCTGGTCGTGTAGCAGATCATTTACGTAGAGAACGTTTAGAAATGGCACATATTCACACCTTAGTCTTGGATGAATTTGATAAGTCTTTAGAAGTAGGTTTTGAAAGAGAAATGAAAGAAATTATTACCGCATTACCCGAAGTGCAAAAACGAATCCTTACTTCGGCAACACAAAAACTACAAGCTCCAGAGTTTGTTGGGCTCTCAGATACTTTTACTATTGATTACTTAAAAGAAGAAAATACACAATTAGAAATAAAAACTTTTGTTTCACCTGAGAAAGACAAACTAGATACTTTGGTTGATAGCCTCTGCCATATAGGAAATAAAGCAGGAATTATTTTCTGTAACTTCAGAGAGAGTATTGAAAGAGTGAGCGAATTCTTAAATGCAAATGAAATAAAACACGGCTGTTTTCATGGCGGCATGGAACAAATAGACAGAGAAACCACATTAATAAAATTCCGAAATAGATCTCATCAGCTTATTATAGCTACTGATTTGGCAGCTCGAGGGCTAGATATAAAAGGTTTGGATTTTATTATTCACTATCAATTGCCAAGCAGAAATCATGAATTCCTACATAGAAATGGAAGAACAGCTCGTATGAACAGCCAAGGTACAGCTTACATTATCAAATGGAAAGAAGAAAAACTACCTGATTTTGTAGGTCCAATACAAGAAGAGATTATTCAAGATGCTCCTATTCCTGATGCTCCAGAATGGTCAACCGTTTATATTAACGGAGGACGTCGTGATAAAATATCAAAGGGTGATATTGTAGGGTTGTTTTTTAAACAAGGGAAACTCGAAAAAGATGAGCTAGGCATTATCGAACTTAAAAATGAGGCTGCTTATGTGGGTATAAAAACAAAAAAGGCTCAAGCTATTGTTGATACCCTAAATAATAGTAAGCTTAAAAAGAAAAAAATCCGACTGAAATTGATTTAATCTTAGGTAAAAAGCAAAGCCAAATAAAGATAGAATGCACAAAAAAGAAAATATTGAAGCCCTAAGACCCAAACCAATTATTGAAGATTTGGATTTGGTAGCCTACGAAAAAGGAATGCAAACCTCCTATGCTGTGGAAGCATTACTTGAGGGTTATTATGTTTTAATATTAGATTTTTACAGCAGTGGTTTAGAAATTCTTAATGCACTTAAAAAGCAACTTCATAAAGAGAATGATAAACAATCTGATTATCAAAATCAAAGAGAAAACCGGGCATTATTTCGTCAATTATCTCATAAGCTATTAATAGAAGTGAGTGACCATCAATTGAGTGTAAAAAAAGCTCCAAATATTGGTTGGTTCAAAATTTTATATCCCGAATTACAAGAGTTTCTTTTGCCTTTCCCCGAAGTTCAAGGTCTTAATAGTGCTTGGCAATGGTATATTAAGGGCATTAAAATTCCTGTTCTAAAACAAGTATTATTTCCTTGGTATGCTAGCTACTTTCCCACTCGTTTTGAGCATTTAGAACTATTTGATGAATGGTTAAAGAACTATAATGGGGAGAAACAATCTGCCATAGATCTAGGAGCAGGTAGTGGTGTGCTGAGTTTGCAGATGCTGCAATATGGTTTTCGAAAAATATATGCTACCGATAATAATCCAAATGCAATTATTGGGCTACAAGAGTTAAAGGAAAGACAAAACATTACAAATGAATTAGAATTATACTATGGCGATTTTTTTTCCTCTTTGGAAGTAACTAGCGAGCTTATTGTTTTTAATCCACCTTGGTTACCTAAAACCAGAGATGTTCAAGGAATTGATGCTGCTATGTACTACGATGATAATCTGTTTCATCAGTTTTTTCAACAAGCTCCAAATTATATGGATAAGGATGGGGTATTAGTCTTGCTATTTTCTAATCTGGCTTCACTTACTCATAAAGATATTGAACATCCCATAAGAAAAGAGCTGGAGCAAGGAGGGCGTTTTAAAAAAGAGGAATTACTTTTTAAGGAAGTGAAAAAAGCTTCTAATAAAACCCGTCGTGATGCACAATGGCGACAAAAAGAAAAAGTGGAATTGTGGGTTTTGAAAAAGATTTAGAAAAACCCTATTTTTGCTCAAAAAAATTCTACTTAATGATATCGCTTAAAAAAAACCTTACTGTCATCAGCCTTTTCACTATTTCAGTGCTTTTTATGCTGGGGTTTTATGGTGATGTTGTTTTTCAACCCAATGATTATATGTTTAGCCAAGATGGCGATGGTATAAAAAACTATTTCACCTATGCCTATCATATTCAACACGACAGCTCTCTTATTCATTTTCAAGGCATGAATTATCCTTATGGAGAACACTATTTATACACTGACTGTCATCCCATTCTAGCCAATTCTTTTCAATTGGCTTCAAAGCTTTTCCCATCAATAACTAATTATAGTATTGGTTTTTTAAATTTTGCAATGCTACTATCCATATTTCTCACTTTTCTAATTCTGTATATGTTATTACGAGAATTTGAGCTCAGAAAGTGGATTGCTGTAGTTTTTAGTTTAAGCATTGGCATATTAGCACCTCAAATATTCAGAATAGGTGGCCATTTAGCCTTATCTTACTCGCTAGCTATCCCTTGGTCGTGGTGGCTTTTGCTAAAAGCCTTTAATAACAGAAAATACTATATTCCTTTATTTATAAATAATTTTTTCTGGATGTTTATTCATGGTTATCTTGGAATTATTATTTTGTTTTTCTTGATTACGCTTAGCATTATTCATTTTTTAGCACAAAAAGAAAAAAAATTACAGATTTCACATTATTCAAAAATCTTTGCCAGTTTAATTCTACCTATTCTGTTCTTTTTCCTTTTCACTAAGTTTACCGATACCCATACTGAAAGAACTACTAATCCATCAGGATTCTTTTTATATAATGCCGAGTTAGATGATGTGTTTTTACCTCATCACTCTCCTATTCGACCTTGGCTGGATAAAATAACCAATAACAGTATAAATTTGCAATGGGAAGCATGGTCATATATGGGAGTTGCAGTTACACTGCTAAGCATATCACTTTTATTGGTTTTTCTTTACCAACTTATTCGCAGAAAGAAGTCAAAATACTTGCTTCTATTTTTTCAAAATAAAACACTGAACTACTCCATTATTGCAGCTTTTATAGTGCTTATATTTGCTATGGCTTTTCCATTTAAACAAATACCTGCACTCTTGGATGTTTTTCCAATTTTAAAACAATTTAGAGCTACAGGACGTTTTACTTGGCCATTTTATTTTGTTTGGAGTGTTTTTGCTGCTTACGTTTTTAACCAAATTTATATTCTCCTTACTAAAAAGGGGAAACAAGTTATAGCTATAATTATTATTGGCTTTATTGGCCTTTTTAATATCATTGAAGGTTGGTCCTATCACCAGGAGGCAGCTATCAAAATATCTCAAACGCTAAATCTATTTAAAAAGCAAAACCTATCCAATGAAATGCAAGATGCTTTAAAAAAGATTAATTCAAATGATTATCAAGCTATTATTGCATTGCCTTTTTATTATTATGGCTCGGAAAGTTTTGCGCGTCCTGCTAGCCAAAAAGCTTTACGTAGCTCCACAATTATTTCCTATCACACCGGAATTCCTATTGTTGAAGCAATGCTCACTCGCACTTCTATTACTGAGAGTAAAAAAATTGTACAGCTCGTTTCTCCCGATTTCTACCCAAAAGAAATCAAAGCAGATTTCCCAAATAATAAACCACTATTGCTGATCAATACAGGCGAGGAATTAAGCGAAAATGAAAAGGCTCTGTGGAATAAAGCACAAACTATATATAACTCAAAAGATATAAAAATTGCCTCCCTTAACTTAAATGATTTATGGGAGAGCAGTGCTGAGGATATCATTAATAATTATAAAGAAAACCTTAGTCAATTATATAATCGACATCACTTTATGGTGAGCGACTCTCTGACTTATTTCTTCTATGATGATTTTGAAACCTCTCCTTCTGATACAAGTTATAGAGGGAAAGGAGCCTTTCATTCCATAAAAAGAGGAAAAAATACTTTTGCAGAATTTAAACCAAACACCTTTGATGAAAATGCAACTTATGAAGCCAGTATTTGGATGTTTAATGGCGAAGCAGATGCCTTAAATCTATGGTTTCGATTTATCATTGAAGAATATGATCCGGTAGCCAATAAATGGTACTCCACTACTTATTTTCCTGAATTTGCTGAAACCATAAATGGAAATTGGTCTTTAATAAAAGGGCAATTCAAAGTCCATAGCCAAAAGAATTGGATTTATATTGTAAGCAAAGGAAAAAATGATTCCAAAGCCACTTTACATGCTGACGATTTACTCATTCGTGAAATAAACACTTCTATTTATAAAGAACAACCAAATGGCAGTCTGTTTTTTAATAATGATAGAATTAATGTTGTATCAACACCTTTCCCATAGCTTCTTTCTCTCCAGCAGAACCAAGTTCTGTTTAAGTTTATCAAACGAAAATAAAAAGGTTTTATTTATTATATACAACCCACTTTGGGGTTGGAGGTTGTATAGTATCTGGTACCATAGGAATAGGAAACGCTTTGCTTATTCCTAATCCTATGGTTATAAATGTATAAGCCCGTTGGGCTTAATTCCTGTATAAATGACTATAAATGCGGATACCTTTTTGATTTCCTTATATATATAAGAAGAACCCCAAGGCGGGTTCAATATCAATAGCCCCGCACTTTGTACGGGGCTATTGTATGTAAATATGTAGTGAACCCCCAGAGTGGGGTTCTATGTATATACATATAACTGTGTTTCATTTTCTGGTTTTTTGTATATTTGAATACTGTGAAAACAGATTTCAATAATGTAATATCTAAAAAATTCAAAGATAATTAATCACGAAAAAAATTATGAGTTTGACCAAGTTACACAAATGGTGCTATGCTATTATTGCACTTTTATATTAAAAAAATAATTAGGATAATAGTAGTATTATTGTACATTTGCGTTAGTTAATATTAACTAATTAATCAATTGCTTACAATTGATTAAAGAAAAAGGATGACTTAATAACTAGAAATCAGCGTTTTTGAATTGTAATCACAAATGAAAAAGAATTCAAAAAATATTAAATACAAAGTATTTTTTTACAAATCAGGTTCGTTTATATAAACTACCATAAAACATTTTCTCTATGAAAAAAATAAATTATTTAGGAGTAGCTATTTCCATCATTGGATTTTTTACTGGCTTGTTATTATTTTATCTATTAGCAGAAAACTATATGCTAGTGGTGAATGGTAAAATGAATAGTATTCCGCCGAGACCTGATGAAGCTTTAGCTGTTATGATTACACATTCAATGTTGGGTTGGATAGGTATTGGGGCTAGTGGTTTGTGGAGTGCTGTACTTTACGGTTTTGTAACAAAACAAGAGTGGAGTTGGCGGTATGGATCAATTGCTGCTGCATTTCAAATGTTAGCAGGCTTCTTTCCAACCATACCAGCTAAAAGTATTGATTTACCAGCAGCAACACTGCCGGTGTTTCTTATTGCTACTATTTTATGGTTTGGCATCATGTATATTGGAAAGGTAAACAGGAAATTACTTGTTTTCCTATTTATTGCAGGAATGGCATATGTATTAAGTTATGTAAATGGTGTTGCAATTATTTCAAAATATCAAACCACAACCTATAATGATGTATGGAAAGGCATGTATGCTGTTGTATTTGCAGTTACTTGGTTTGCATCTGCATCATGGTTAACCTTAGCTTTTGGAGTCCTTACACGAAAATCTTACACCATTCCGCTAGGAATTATGGCTGCTGTAATGGCAATGATTGGTGGTTATACTTTAGCTGTAGTAAATGTTATGGAAGTTCATCGTTTTTCAATGTTCTTACTTGCTCCATTATTTTCTACAGGTTTACTTATCTATTTGTGTACTCCAGGAGCCAAAAAGCTTCTTATGGAATGGGAAGAAAAACACTTTATCTAGTATTAGTAAAATATAACACCTATTAATTCGAACAAACTTCTTTTGCTATAGACTTAGATCTTCTGTTTG
>JAOZUW010000242.1 GCA_029938465.1 Bacteroidales bacterium
AAAATAATTCAATTTCTTTATCCATCATTTAGAAATTTAGTTGGTATAAGGCTTTTAGTTTCTGCAAATTTTTGGTTTGAAATTGGAAGTCCAAAGCTAGAAGTAATCTAATTCTGACTTCCAATCTATAGTGGTTTATCCTTTTAATGTCAGCTTCTATATCGTTTGCTTTTTAACAAAGCCTACTAGATGGAACAAGCCTTATAAATAGATGATTATAAAATACTTGAGGATGTATTCTACGATTTCCGCATCATATTCATCACCTTAAAAAACCATTTTGGTAGGGGTTTTTTTGGGTCTCTTTTTGTTAAATTAAGATACCAACCTATCTTTTTCATTACAGGTATCTTATGGGTTTCCACAAACTCAATAAGAGTGTCATCAGGATCTTCAATATATGAAAAATGACCGGCAGCTTCGCCCATATCAAAGCTATTGGAGCTGTCCACCGTAAAAGGATATCCAAAAGCTTTACATTCTTCTCTTAACTCATTCATTCCGGAAATATCATAGCATAAATGAATATAGCCTAAATCGCCCCATAGTCTGTCTTGGTATATTTTTGAGCATGAGTTTTGAGTGTCACAAATAAGTTCCACCGAGCTGGGACCTAGTAGTGGGCTAAATGCTCCTTCTACTGGCTTTGTATGCTTTAGCAAAACTCTTCTTAAGGATTTTTTTCCTCCGGGTAAAGCTATCATGTCATCAAAAACGCCAGTTCTATCATATATCACTTTGTCGTAACCCAATATTTTAGCATAAAACGCTATAGATTTATCCATATCAGAAACACCAATAACACTTCCCGAATTTCCTCCAAAAAGTTTATCAAGTTTCAAATTCCACTGGTCAGATTCTTCTATTTCGATAATATTATTATAAGGATCTTTGATGTAAAAATGTGATTCTCCTTCGGGTGATTTAGAAATATTTGAAAGGATATTCACTTTATTGCTGAGTAAATTATTATAGGCATCCTGTATTTTATCAGTTTTTATCTTCATGATAAAGATACCTAAATCACCTAGTTGAATATCATATTTTGGCGCTTCTGGTTTGCGGCTTTTATATTCCCATATTTCTAAACCTCCACCACCTTTTATATTCATGGTGAGAATGGCATGACGTCTTTGTGGTTCATTGTTGGTATAGGGTAGCATCAAATTTGCTTCGGCAGCTTCGTCAAAAATTTCCACATCAAAACCCAAGATTTTCCGATACCAATCCCATGCCTCATATACATTTTCTACTCCTATGCCAATTTGTTGAATTCCACTAATAATTTTCGCCATATCTTATGTTGTTTTTATCTTATTTACTATTCTATAAAATACAAATGGAAGATAACGACGCAAATACACCATTATTAATTCTTTTCGTCCCACTAATATTTCTTTTTTTTCTTTTCTAATTCCTTTAAGTATACAAATAGCTGCTTTTTCTGCTGTTATTCCACCTGCTTGTCCATCGTCATTTTTTCCATAAGCCTTTCCCTCTTTGGTTAATGCATTTATGGAGATATTTGTTTTTACCCTGCCAGGAATAATGACCGAAACTTTAATATTATCAGAGTAGTGCTCTACTCTTAAGGTCTCATAAAAACCGTGTAAGGCATGTTTTGATGCTGAATAAGCAGAACGCAAAGGAAAACCAAAAACGCCAACAATAGAACTTACTGTAGCTATATGTCCTGTTTTTTGCTGAAGCATATAAGGTAAAACAGATTTTGTTAAAGCTATATTTCCGAAATAATTAATTTCCATAATCTTTCGATCAATATCCAAAGCTGTTTCGGTTATATACGATCTTTGGCTTACGCCACCATTTATGATTAAAAAGTCTATTTTTTGATATTTACTGATGACTGTTTTGGTTTTTTCATTAAAGTTTTCTGATTTTGTTAAATCTAATGGAAGGACAAAACATTCGGGAGTATATGTATCACATTCCTGCTTTACTTCATTTAATTGACTTGTATTTCTTGAAGAAATAATAACAATAGCCTCTTGTTTGGAGAACTCCACCGC
>JAOZUW010000143.1 GCA_029938465.1 Bacteroidales bacterium
TAGATGTAAAATATGCTATCTTCTAAATACAAAATCCTATCACGGTTTAGTATAATCTATAATTGAACTAAGGTTAATACACAATCAACTTTTCCAATTGTTCGGCTTCATCACTTTTAATTTTTAAAAAATATATCCCTTGAGAAAAGGAATTGATATCCACTCTAATCAGTTTTTCATTGCCGGGCATGGTTTTCACTAATTGCAAAGCAGAATTATAAAACTCTATAGTTCTGTTCTTTTTAAAATTTGCAAATCGAATAATAATCGTATGATGTGCGGGATTGGGTTCAATTGTAATGATTCCTGGATTCATCAAAGCTGAACTCACTTGTTCCACATCCATCAAATTCCAGCTTTTTGGATTAGGTAATATTGCTTTTACAAGTTTATGCAATCCCAAAGAAAGCTCTTGTTCTTTTTTATTTTGATCTATTTGAATCAGTGTATCTGAACCATCTTCAAAATAAATTTGCATATTATATTTCATGGGAAAGAAATCAATAACAGAGCTGCTAGCACTCTGTTTTATACTAAGATTTAATTTGAAATTCACATTTTGTTTCCATTCAAATTGATAAATAGGATAGCCTTCACCGTAATACCACAAATGAAAAAACTCATCAAAATCCTGCTGACTCAGTTCTTCTAAAACAATTTTAAAATCCTCAGCTGTAGCAGTTTGATAAGCATATCGCTTTTGGAACTCCTTTAAAACACCATAAAATAATTCATCATCATTAAGTAAATATCTAATCATATGAATAATAACAGCTCCTTTATAGTAGGACAAGCGTCCGGAGAAAATCCGATCTCTATCTTCCAGCTCTTCATCGGGTACATAAACACTACCACCGGGTTCACGCATCACAACACTTTGCATGGCTGCCATAAAAGCCTGAGCACTTCCAACAGAGGCCATGCTTTCCAGTCCAATAAACTGAGTATAAGTTGCAAAGCCCTCATTGATCCATATATCGTTCCATCGTTCACAAGTTACATTATTACCAAACCAGCTATGCCCCATTTCGTGAATAGTCAAATGCCAAGAGAAATTTTTTTGTGTGGTCATGGTTTGATGTTCCATTCCTCCACCAATTGGTGTGATACAATGACCATATTTTTCTTTTTCGAAAGGATAATTCCCATATTTTTCACTTAATAAGTTCATTTGTATCTTGGTACAATCAATCAGTGCTTTTTGACTTTTATACATCAATGAATCTGGATATAAATAATTTTGCATCCACACTTCTTTCTGATCTTCAATAGGTGCCATGAAACTATACTCCATATATTCAGCCACAGCAATACTTATCAGATAATATGCAATAGGATAATTGCTTTTCCATTCGTATCGTATTTTGTTATCGGCCAAAGGAATACTAGCGGTGAGTATTCCATTACTTCCTGCTTTGTTCTTCTTATCTGTAGTAATAAAAACCCATACGGAATCTGCTTTATCCTTTAAATCTTGTTTACAAGGCCACCAGTCTTTAGCATAAAAGGGCTCAGACAAAGTCCAACTTGCTCTAGTATTATGATTTGTATTTGCATTATTATAACCTCTTCCCTGCCCAACAGTAGGAGCTATTCCATTATAAAATACTTGGGCTGAAAAAAAACTTTCATTTGTAATAATTTCCGTAGGAATAAGGTATAAAATATCATTCGCCAAATAATAATGATCACAAGGTTTTGCATTAATCTGTATGGAATCAATATGAAACACACTGGATAACTCCAGGTATATAGTATCTATATCAGTTTTTGCTTGAGCTTGCAATTCCACTGATCCAGATAAATAAGTATTATCAGTTTCAGCATTTATACTGAGGTGATAAAAGTGTATATCAAAAATGTCATGTTGCTCATAATCCAATGCAATAGCTCTTTTTAAAGGAAGGTGTGTTTTATAGTGAGAACAAAAGTTCTGAGGATCGGGTAATTGCGCCAGAACTTTCTGCCCGAAAAAAGTCAGAAAAATAAGAAACAGAGTAAATAGATTGATTTTCTTTGCCATTAGCACTGGAATAAAATAATGAACAAACAAAAGTAGGGGATATTTTTCAAATAGGAGTATGATATAATAGGTATAAAAAGAAAAAAGGCCTACAGCATGGTTTAAATAGTGTTTGAGTTAACCCATAAGGGTATACTAGTTAATGAAACTTGTCTGCCCAGAATTACAAAAAAACGGGTAGGCTTTCGTTTCGAGCCGCTGTAGAACCTTTTATACTCTTTAAAAGATATGGCAAAATTACAGTTAAACTTATATTGCAAGTATAAGTGAAAATACAGATTTTGACGTATAATTAACTTAAGTAAAAATACTGAGTTGCATATTTTTCATCCTGAAAGAATTTATACCATATGGATATTATGCTTCAAAAGTTTGTACCAGCTTAGAAATAGTTTTTACTATAGATTCTTCAATATCAGCATATTGAGGATTTGTTTTACCTACATAAATAAAACCTATAGCTATATATTGATTTTTTCTCTCCAGCATATCCATAAGAGGTTGTTTGTTTTTTCGATAAGCTTCTCTAAACAGTCGTTTTATATGATTACGTTCAACTGCTGTTTTGATTTTTCTTTTACCTACACTTATCAACATCATTGCTCTATGTTCTTCCGGAGAAGAAAGCTTATAGTATAATGTTTTAAATGGAAACACAAAATGACTATTACCCGATTGAAACAAAAGCCTGATCAGCTTTTTGCTTTTCAGGCTTTCGGTTTTAGGTAAATTATTCATTTTTTGAATGTAAAAAATCTCTATTTAGCCATTTTTTGAATGTATTCTTCCACTGCCATTGTCATAGAAGGAGCGGTTTTTGTTGGAGCTTTAATATCTAATCTCAAACCTGCTTCTTTAACTGCCTGAGCTGTAGTTGGCCCAAAACATGCAATTACAGTTTCCCCTTGTTCGTAATTAGGGAAATTCTTTTTCAAAGATTGCACACCTGTGGGACTGTAGAATATCAACATATCATAATTATTTATCTCAATATCAGATAAATCACTAGCTAGTGTTTTATAAATGACAGCTTTGCTATATTTAATTTTATTTTTTTCCAGCAGCTCAGGTAAATCTTGTTTGTAAATATTGGAACAAGGCATCAAATATTTATCACTCTTATGTTTTTGAATGATTTCCATTAATCCTGCAAAATTCCCCCTACCATAAAATATTTTTCTTTTACGATAGGTCACATACTTTTGTAAATAATATGCAATAGCTTCTGATACACAAAAATATTTCATATCATTTGGCACTTCCACTCTCATTTCTTTGGCCATTCTAAAATAATGATCGATAGCATTACGGCTGGTAAAAATAACCGCAGTATGATCAAGAATGCCAACTCTATCTTTCCTAAACTCAACAGCGCTAACCCCATCAATAGTGATAAATTTCCTAAAATCAATCTTCACCTTATGTTTCTTAGCTAAAAGAAAATAGGGCGACTTTTCTATATCTGCCGGCTTGGGTTGAGAAATTAAAACGTTTTTTATTTTCAAGGCAACTAAACTTTTGTGTAAAAAAATTAAATCTATCTCCTAACCGCTTATAAATTTATAATTTTAACAACAATTATTAGCGGTAAAATTTCGAGGCTGCAAAGATATAAAAATATATACAATCTAGAAAATCTAGTTTGCATTAATCCTATAGTAATACCCCTTAAAAGACGATATAACCAAAACAATATCAATACGATAAACGCTGCCCATAAAAATATTTGATATCCACTATAAAAATAAAAAATTATTAACGGAAGTTGAATAAGGCTGGATATCCCTAATATATATAGGTGATCAATAAAATAAAGCTTAAAAGTTTTTTGAGTATTAAAAACTATAGAAATAGTTTTTTCGATTAAAAATTTGATAAAAAATAAAAGAAAGATGATACTTATGAAAATAAGAAATAGATAATCTAAACTAAGCTGGAGATATGAATTATTAAGGATGAAGAAACAATAAAAACCATAGACAAATAGAGAAATTGGAGCCAAAACATATGCTGATACACGGCTTTTGTTTTCAAAACCCACTTCATCAATGCTTTGTATTTTTAGTAATCCGCTAAAAAATTCTCCGAATTTAATGCCTGTAATAAATTTCATTATAATTAAATAAACAAGCAAACCCAAAACAGTAAGTATCAACCAATCATTGGTTGGGTTTATAGATTCTGCCAATTCAATATTAGATAACAAAGTTTTATCCCACTTGTTTTCAGTAAAAAAGCTGGGAAGCGCTACTATACTAGTTGTTGTATCAGCAACTATACCCTCAGTCGTAACTATTATAGAATCATGAATATTTTGTATACTATCGTTCAAAGATTTTTTTACAAAATTAATTTAAATTGTTGTGTTTTAAGCATGTTTGGCATAAAAATAATATATGACTTTTAGAGACTTCTTTCTAAAACAAAAAAGAAGCCCATCCGCCATTGCAGATAAACTTCCTCATTTGTATTACAATATTATTAATATACTATTTAGATCAAATTACCCTTAAAACTTAATAGCAAGACCCATACCAAACATCTCTTTAAACTGTGTTCTTGGACCCAAAGGATTTCCTTCACTATCATTAATGATGATATTATCGTCATAAATAAGGTTGGTAGTTAATTTTGCAGAAAGCCAGGAATTAACACTCATATCTAAAATCACATCCCAGCTCACAATAATATTTTGAGGATTATAAAGATAATCACTAAACAGTTCCAATGTTGATTCTAAATTCACATTCTTAGCTATATCTTTCTTGAAATGCATTTTCACTGCTGCACCAAACTGAAATTTAACATTTTTACCATGTTCTATTATTGTTTTATTTCCATCTGCATCCACTATAACATTTCCATCTACATCTAATAAAAACTCTGCTCCAGTAACACCAAAGGCACCTTCATCAGCTAATCGTTGGTCGTTTACTATAACCCATTGCGCTGTAGCAGGACTCATAAATATAGAGAAGTAATCAGTAGGTATGTAATCCAAACCAGGACCAATACCTACATAAGCAGGAGCCATGAAATTTGATACAGGAATAGAGTCGTTATCACCATCATATCCTTTAGCAAATTGCGACTTGAAGAAAGCCAACATAGCAGCATCCCATTTTGGTGCTATTTTATGACCAAAAAGACTACTTAAATCAATCTTATCTTCTGTTTTTGTATAATCTTCTTTTAAATATTGAAGACCATAGCCTAAGATGATTTTGTTTTTCCAAGAATTAGTGCCGTTGTCATAATCCACACCATAATTAAGTAAGGCTACTCCTGAAAGGGAGTTGTCACCTCCTGCAGCCCAATTATTAAAGCTGATTTGATTAAAGCTTAAAGAAAAATCACCGGCCTTAGTCCAAAAGCTAGTTGTATCATTTTGGGCATACACACCTATTGAAAAGATACCTAAGACTAGGAATAAAAAAAAATGTTTCATTGTTTTTGTTTTTGATTGATTGGCAAAATTAAGCCTTTTAATGCTTAAATTGGAACTTTCGAAAAAAAACTACCTCAAAAACAATAGTTTTTCGAATATTAGCAGCCCTTTTTCTAAAAAAAATGAAAAAATATTTTGTCAGGTAAAATAAAAATAGCAATTTTGGCGGCTTGTAAAAATAAAGAGAATATGTCGAAAATAAATGCAGCAATAACAGGAATATCAACATATGTTCCAGATTATATTTTAACCAACGATGAACTATCTACGATGGTAGATACCAATAATGAGTGGATATTAAGTCGTACTGGCATTAAAAAGAGGCACATTTTAAAAGGTGAAGGCAAAGGCACTTCTGATATGGGTGCTCCTGCTGTTTTGCAACTTTTAAAAAAAACGGGTACCAAAGCCGAGGATATCGATTTACTAATCTGTACTACGGTTACTCCTGACATGCAATTTCCGGCAACTGCTAATATTATAGCTGATAAAGCAGGATTAAAGAATGCTTTTAGTTTTGACCTGAATGCAGCTTGTAGCGGGTTTATTTATGGCTTACAAACTGCAAGAACCTATATACTTTCTGGGCTTTATAAAAAAGTAATTGTTGTTGGCGCTGATAAAATGTCTTCGATAGTAGATTATACCGACCGAACTACTTGTGTTCTGTTTGGCGATGGTGCTGGTGCTGTTTTATTAGAACCCACTACTGAAAATTTTGGAATCATTGATGCCGATTTGCATTCTGATGGTTCGGGAAGAATTCACCTACATCAAAAAGCAGGAGGTTCTGCAAAACCTGCCTCACATGAAACCATTGATGCTCGTGAACATTATATTTTTCAAGAAGGACAAGCTGTTTTCAAATTTGCTGTTTCACGTATGGCCGATGTATCTGTTGATATGATGAATAAACACCATATTAAACCAGAAGATTTGGCATGGCTGGTACCTCATCAAGCTAATTTAAGGATTATTGATGCTACTGCTCGCCGTATGCGAATTGATCCCAAACAAGTGATGATCAATATTCAAGAATATGGCAACACTACTGATGCCACCATTCCTCTGTGCCTACACGATTATGAAAAGCACCTAAAAAAAGGTGATAAAATTATTCTATCGGCTTTTGGTGGAGGATTTACTTGGGGAGCTATATATATGAAATGGGCTTACGATGGTGCAGCTGTTGCTGATAGATAAGTTTTAGACCGATTGTAGCTTCACAAAACAACAATCTCTTTGTTGAACTCTGAACTTTCAAGCTTATACTTTCATTCATACCACCTCTTCGACTCCGCCCGTCTCTGCCTTAGGCA
>JAOZUW010000144.1 GCA_029938465.1 Bacteroidales bacterium
AAAAAGCAATATTTTAAAACATAAAATAGAAGAGTCACTTCAAAATAATGAAGTGGCTTTTTTTGCAATATTCCTAAACTATAATTCATTATTATTATAGTATTACGTAATTATAATTCATTATTATTATGATATTTTGTAATTATTCTGTACTATCTACATAACTAAATATCTCTTCTTCAATTTGTGCTTTTGCTAAAAAAACACTTATAGTTAACAGGAAGAATAAACTCAGCTTTTTTAAATATTTCACTATTTGGAAATTTGGTTATGCAAGATAAAAAATATAGCTGTAGTGGAGTTGTAGGATTTATTTTCAATGTGCTTCCAGCCAATTTTCTCCGGTATTCATATCCACCACAACAGGTACTTTTAAGGTTAATGCTTCACGCATTTCTTTCTCGACAATATGCTGTAGTTTATCTATTTCTTCTTTTTTAGCATCAAATACCAATTCATCATGCACCTGCAATATCATTTTAGACTGCATTTTTTCTTTTTGCATAGCTTGATATATATTAATCATTGCTACTTTTATCATATCGGCAGAAGAACCTTGAATAGGAGCATTAATAGCATTTCGTTCTGCGAATCCACGAACTATACCATTTCGGGAATTGATGTCACGCAAATACCTTCGGCGTCCCATTAGTGTTTCAACATATCCTTTTTCTCTTGCCAACTCTTTGGTATTATCCATATAATCTTTTATACCACTGTATTTTTCAAAATAGTTTTTGATGATCTCAGAAGCTTCTTTTCTTGGAATTCCTAATCGCTCCGATAAACCAAAAGCCGAAATACCATAAATAATTCCAAAATTTACTGTTTTGGCATTCCTTCTGAGGTCGCTATTCACTTCATTAATGGGTATATCATATACACGACTGGCTGTAGCTGAGTGAATATCAATGCCTTCATTAAAATCGTGAATCATTGCTTTATCACCGCTAATACTGGCAATGATCCTCAGCTCCACTTGTGAATAATCTGCAGCAAATAACAAATGATTGTCATCGCGTGGCACAAAAGCTTTTCTTATTTCCCGGCCTCTCTCGGTTCGGATAGGTATATTTTGCAAGTTAGGGTTGGTAGAGCTTAAGCGACCCGTTGCAGCCACTGTTTGATTATAATGAGTATGGACTCTATTATCAACAGAGCTGACGAGTTCTGGTAAAGCATCCACATAAGTTGATTTTAATTTACTTAAAGAGCGAAAGTCCAAAATCTGACGTATTATGGGATGCTTGGACTCTAATTTCACTAAAATATCTTCAGAGGTAGAATATTGTCCACTCTTAGTCTTTTTAGCTTTTTCCATAATTTGCATTTTCCCAAAAAGGATATCACCCAATTGCTTTGGCGAAGCTATATTAAAAATTTCCCCAGCTTCTTCGTGAATAGAGGCTTCCAGAATTTTAATTTCTTTATGCAGATCTAGGGAGAAATTATTTAAAGCACTTACATCTAATTTTACCCCATTTTTTTCCATTTCACCCAAAACCTTAATAAGTGGCATTTCTACTTTTGCAAATAATTCCAGAAGGTTCTTTTCGGCCAGTAATGGCTCAAAATGAATTTTTAACTGTAAAGCAATATCTGCGTCTTCGGCAGCATAACGACTCAACATTTCAGGATCAGCATGACGCATGCTCTTTTGATTTTTCCCTTTTTTCCCGATTAATGTTTCAATGCTCACTGTTTTATAATTCAAATATATTTCTGCCAGCAAATCCATATTATGACGCATATCTGGTTGCAATAGATAATGTGCAATCATGGTATCAAAAAATGGACCCTGAACATCAATGTCATAGTTTCTTAAAAAAGCGATATCAAACTTTAAATTTTGACCAATTTTCCCAATTCTATCAGTCTCTAAAACAGCTTTAAATTCTGAAACAACTTTTTGTGCTTCATCTCTATCTTCGGGCAAGGGAACGTAAATTCCTGTATGAGGTTTATAAGAAAAAGACATTCCTACTAACTCATCAGTAAATGCATTTAACCCGGTTGTTTCCGTATCGAAACTATAAGCCATGCAGCTTTGTAAGGTTTCAATAAGTTTTCTTCTTTTTTCAGCTGTATCAGCGGTTTCGTATTGATGATCTGTATTGTCAATACTATCTAATGGGTTTATTTCTTCTAATGGTGATTCATCTGTAGCCATGCTAAACAAATCTGTTTGCACGCCCTCTGCTACCTTATTTGCTGTAGCAAAAACTCTTTTGGCAAAATTCCTAAACTCCAATTCATTAAATAAATCAGTGAGCTCTTTTCGTTTAGGTTTATCTATTTCTAAGTTTTTAAGATTGAATTCAACGGGCACTTGTAATTCAATGGTTGCTAGTCTTTTTGAGATTAAAGCATCATCAATTGCGACGGCTACTTTTTCTTTTAGTTTAGGGTTTTTAATTTCATCCACCCTTGCTACCATAGCTTCAACACTCCCAAATTGTGCTATCAATTTGCGAGCAGTAACTGGCCCTACTCCTTGTATGCCAGGAATATTATCTACGCTATCGCCACTCATTCCTAAAAAATCGATCACTTGCTCAGGTCTTTCAATGCCAAAGTTTTTACATATTTCAGCAGGGCCTAATACTTCTGCTTCTTTACCAAAACGGGCAGGTTTAACCATAAATATATTATCCGAAACCAGTTGTCCATAGTCTTTATCGGGAGTGAGCATAAAAGTTTGCAATCCTTCTTTCTCTGCTTTTTTGGCCAAAGTTCCAATCACATCATCAGCTTCATAATTCTCCACTTCAATGAGCTCAATACCAAAGGCTTCAATAAGCTGTTTGATATAAGGAACTGCCAAAGTAATATCTTCGGGGGTTTTTTCACGATTGGCTTTATATTCCGGAAAAAAATCGCTACGAAAAGTCTTGCCTTTAGGATCAAAAACCACCGCCATATAATCGGGTTTCTCTTTCTCCAGCACTTCATAAAAACTATTGGCAAAGCCAAGAATGGCAGAGGTGTTTAAGCCCTTAGAATTGATTCTTGGATTTCTGTTTAATGCATAATAAGCTCGGTATATGAGGGCGTAAGCATCTAGCAAATAAAGTCTTTTTTGTGGCATTCCTATTGTCATTTTTCTTGTTTTAATAAGCAGTATTTAAGAATGGGTAAAAGTAGTGATTTTTTTGATGTTGGGGAGCGTGTGTCAGGTTCTGTATTATAGGTTTACCAGCCAGTGCTTAGAAACAACAGCAATATAAATAGACTAATTTTTGAATGCTTAATTTTATATAATGATGAAAACTAGAAGTTGCAGGCAGGGATGCCTGCGTTACAGTTAATTATAGATATGCAATATTTTACCATTATAAGAAGTATTATATTGCTTAAGCGGCTTTACTGAAGGGCCTTGTACATTGGAGCCATCCAAAATGAGATAAGTAGAACCACAACAGTCATCTTTCATCAATAATCCATCCTCTTCCACAACAATACGCGAACAAGAATTTTCTTCACAACAAGCATCAGGGTCATGAGGACATGTACGTTCAAATGCCATAAAATCATTTACACTAGTGCGATATACAATAATTCCACGACTTGGAGGATTAGCAGTAATATATTCATAGCCACCCACCGCATTCAAATTTATAAACTGGGTAGAGTTGGGTTCTATTCTAATATTCACCACGGCAAAAGGCAAAGGATCTCCTTCTTCTTTACTACATTGAGAAGAAAGAAGTGAAAACATTAAAATAATGCCTAAGATGCTATTGATTGTTTTTTGGCGCATAGGATATTGAAAACGCAAAAGTAAAGAAAAAATTGTATTTTTATTTTTTTCGCTCTAAATTGATGAAGCTATAATCATATTCGTTTTTTTCACCTTTCTGGTGATTTTCCTCACTTATTTTTATCCAATCTTTAAAATTAATTTCAGGAAAAAAAACATCAGCATCAAAAGTAGCATGAACTTGAGTTAAATATATCTTGTTGGCGTACGGCAATAGCTTTTTATAAATACTACCTCCTCCTATCACAAATATCTCTTCCGCTGTATTTGCATATTTTTCAATAGCCTCTTCCAGAGAATAAAGCATGGTACAATTGGGGAGATTTAGTTCCATATTTCTACTAATCACAATATTTTCACGCTTAGGCAAAGCGCCATTCGGAAGCGATTCATAAGTTTTTCTGCCCATTAGTATACTGTGACCAGTGGTTAGTTTTTTAAATCTTTTCAAATCGTCAGAAATATACCATATCAAATCGTTATCTTTTCCTATGGCATTATTCTCGGCTATGGCAACTATTATTGATAGCATTTTTTATTCTTTAGGTTTTTGTTATGGACGGCAAAGATAATGAATTAATAGAAGTTTCCTTAAATCTATTCAGTAGGAAAAAGGTAAAAAGCTATATAATTTGTAAAAACAATCACATCCTCTTTTTTATATTACTCCTAAAATGAGAGGTTTACAAATAAGTGTTCGAATACGAACGGTTTTAGCATTTCAAATACTACTTAAAATGCTCATTTAGTGCAAGAAAAAGCTTTTTTATAACAAAATATTTTGTTTCTTTGCAGCCTAGAATAATAAAACAATATCAATATGAAGAAACTTATAATTTTAATTTTTGCCTTAGTAATAGGCTTTCAACCTGCATTAAAAGCCGATGAAGGCATGTGGGTACCTATGTTCCTCAAACAGTTGAACATAAAAGACATGAAAAAAATGGGATTTAAACTATCTGCTGAAGATGTGTATAGTGTAAATCAATCGAGTTTAAAAGATGCCATTATCATTTTTGGTGGTGGATGTACAGGTGAAATTGTATCACCTGAAGGTTTAATCTTTACCAATCATCATTGTGGATATGGTTCTATACAAAAAGTTAGTACCATTGAACATGATTACCTAACTGATGGTTTTTGGTCGAAAAGCAAAGCAGAAGAAATTCCTATAGAAGGTTTAACTGTAAAGTTCTTAGTTAGAATGGACGATGTAACTTCTAAAATGTTTGAAGGTATTTCAGATACTATGACCGAAGGTGAGAGAAATGAAGTTTTATCAACTAACAAAAAAGCCATCATTGAAGAAGCTACTAAAGATAACCATTATAAAGCTATTGTAGAAAATTATTTTGCTGGTAATGAGTACTATTTGGTTATTTATGAAGTATTTACTGATATCCGTTTGGTAGGGGCACCTCCTGAAGCTGTTGGGAAATATGGTGCAGATACCGATAACTGGATGTGGCCTCGCCATACTGGAGACTTCTCTGTTTTCCGTGTATATATGGCTGCTGATGGGGGTCCTGCTGAATATTCTAAAGACAATGTGCCTTACAAAAGCAAACATTATCTTCCTGTATCAATAAAAGACAGAAAACCAGGTGATTTTGTATTCATTATGGGTAACCCGGGTGGAACTGATCGTTATATGACATCTTATGGAATTGAGCAAGCTATTAATGAAAGCAACCCTGCTATTGTAAAAATTAGAACTGCAAAATTAGATGTGATGCGTGAATTTATGGATACTGATCCTAAAGTTCGTTTACAATACTCTTCTAAGTTTGCACGTACTGCTAACTATTGGAAATATTTCCAAGGACAAACCAAAGCTTTAAAGCAACTTAAAGTAGCTGATGAAAAAAGAGCTATTGAAGATAGTTTCCAGGCTTGGGCTGATGCTGACGAAAAAAGAAAAGAAAAATACGGTGATGTGATATCATTATTCGAAGAAGCTTATAATGAACAAGAAGCCTATAATCTTTCTACTTGGTATTTCCGTGAAGCTTTTTACAGAGGCACCGAATTGATTCCTTATGCTGCTTCTTTTAGAAAATTAGGAACACTATTAGCTGCCGATACTGTTGATCAAGAAAAAGTGGATGAATTAATTATTAAGCTAAGAGGCAAAGTTGATGGCCATTTTAAAGATTACTATAAGCCAATAGATGAAAAACTAATGGCAGAAACTATGAGTCTTTATTTTTGGGATATCCCTCAAGATCAACAACCAGCGGTTTTAATAGAGAATGCCAAAAAATATCAAGGTGATTTTACAAAATGGGCTGGTGATGTATTTCGTACTACACATTTTGCAGATGCTGCCAGTGTAGAAGCTTTATTAGATAATCCTACAGCTGAAGCTATAAAAAATGACCCAGCTATTGCACTTTGGAATGGTTTCTTTGCAAAATATATGGAAATGAAACCTTTGTCTATGCCTGTGTATGATAAGTTAGAGAAAGCTAATCGTTTGTATGTGGCAGGATTACGTGAACAATATCCTGATAAGAAATTCTATCCGGATGCTAACTTTACGATGCGTTTAACTTATGGTACAGTAGGTGGCTATAGCCCAGCTGATGCCGAAGAATTTAAATTCTACACTACTACAGATGGTATTCTTCAAAAAGAAGATCCTAACAATCCTGATTTTACCCTTCCTTCTAAATTGAAAGAACTTATTTTAGCTAAAGATTTTGGTCCTTATGCCAATAAAAAAGGTGAAATGCCAGTAGCTTTCTTAAGTAATAACGATATTACAGGTGGTAACTCAGGCAGTCCAATTATGGATGCTCATGGTAACTTAGTAGGACTTGCCTTTGATGGTAATTGGGAAGCTATGAGTGGTGATATTTCTTTTGATTCTAAAATGCAAAGAACCATTAATGTAGATGTTCGCTATGTATTGTTTATCATTGATAAATTAGGTGGTGCTCAAAATATTATCGACGAATTGACTATTGTAAAATAGTTTTCAATCTGAAAA
>JAOZUW010000041.1 GCA_029938465.1 Bacteroidales bacterium
ATCATCTGGTCATTCCATTTTTTTGAAGAAACCACTACTTCGCCTCCTTCTTGTGTATACTTAACCGCATTACTGATCAGGTTTCTGAAAATAGTATTCAATAAATTCGGATCTGCTAAAACTCCTACCTCTTTCTCTACTTTATTTTGTAATGTAATCTTTTTGTTTTCGGCATTTATTGAAATGATTTTTAGGTTTTGCTTTACTATATCATAAGTTTCCACACATTGAAGGTTAACCTCCAAGGTGCCAGATTGTGTACGTGCCCATTGTAATAAATTCTCCAATAAACGTTCTAAATATACTGCCGAATTATTTAAACTTTTCAAGAAATGCATTTTTTGCTCTTCGTTGAGGCTGTCAGGATCTTTACTTAAAACATCAGTTATGGCTATGAATGAAGTAAAAGGACCTTTAAGATCGTGAGCTAAAATATTAAAGAATTTGTCTTTAGTTTTATTAGTAGCTTTTAAGTTTTTTCGTGATTTTTGTAGTAATTGAGTATATTCTTCCAGCTCCTCTTTTTGTTTTTTTAAGCTTTGAATCATTTGATTGAAATTATCCGTCAAACTCCCAATTTCATTATTCTGTTTTATTTTTACCTGAATATCTAAATTACCCCTTTGCACCAATGATGCCGCTTTATCCAGCTCTTTTAATGGAGCCATTACTGATCGGTTTATAAAACTGGCTAACAGTAAAGTTCCTAAACCTATAGCTAAAGCGATGAAAATAATCAGCAATTTAAAAGCATTCATGGATTTCTTAGCCTGAATTTTTACTTCTTCTGCTTTTCCTGATAATAACATCATCAGTTCTCCAATATCTACTACCAAATCATTAGTAATGTTCATTACCTCGTCATCTTTATCTGCCACCAAAGATTTAGCTTCCTTTATTAATTCTTGATTTTCATAATCTTCATAACTTGAAAGAAGATTCATCACTTTTCGTTGGGCAGGCAACATACGATTGATAAAATGATCTTCAATAAGCTTTAATTGTTGCTGTTCTTTAGGCTCCCATTTCTTTGATAATTGATCTAGTATTTTAAATAGTTCTGGTATTTCTTTCTCTTGTAAATGCTTTAATCGAATTTTGTCAGGAAAATTAGTTTGAGGACTTACAAAAACCCATCCTTTTATCAGCATTTTTGTTTTTCCCACTTCAAAAGATAATTTCTGTAACTGTTGTGTAGAAGGAGAATATACATCGGCCATACTTTCTACCAGAACATAAGAATTGTTTAATGCAAAATAAAGCATAACAGCACCCACTAAAATAGTAAGAGTACTTAAGGCATATGCCAAAATAAATCGTTTTGTTATGGATTTTCTCTTCATGAAAAATTTCAATTGTTTTACACAAAGATATTTATTATTAAATATCAGCTCCATAAAAAAAGAAGAAATAGGTATCTTTGCCAAAAAGAAATTATATATGTTAGACAAATTAATGAGTAATCTGGGCCCTATGAAAGAGGCTATGGATAACGCTAAAAAAAAGCTAGACACCCTCAGTGTAAAAGGCGAAGCAGAAGATGGAATGGTAGTGGTTTATGTTAATGGAAACCGTAGAGTCACAAATATTCAAATAAACCAAGCTATAATGGATGATGGTGATAAAGAAGCTATAGAAGAGCTCTTACAAGTTGCTTTAAACAAAGCTTTGGAAAATGCTGATAATGTAAACGAAATGGAAATGGCAAGCGCTGCTCGCGGAATGATGCCCGGAATGTTTTAAAAATACTAAATCATTTTGAAATGTATTTTGAAAAATTGATTGATATATCAAGAGAGCTCCTGAAGATGAAGCTCAAGAACTTGCTGTAAATGTTGTTTCAGTTTTTCTTTTACTTCATTCATATCAATTTCTTTTCCTAATTCTTTTTGTAAACTGGTAACACCTTTATCAGTATAGCCACAGGGGTTAATATAATTATAATAATCTAGATTGGTATTTACATTTAGTGCCAAACCATGCATGCTCACTTTTCGGCTTACTTTAACACCAATAGCACAAATTTTACGTTCTGGCAATTGCTCAGTAGCGTCTAACCAAACACCAATTGCACTCTCCACAATTTTTCCTTTTAATCCGTATTCAGCTATTGTTTTTATAACCGCTTTTTCTAAACTGAAAATATATTCTTTAATGCTAATATTTAAGCTTTCTAAATCAAAGATAGGATAGGCCACTAATTGCCCCGGTCCGTGATAGGTGATATCTCCTCCTCTATTAGTTTTTACAAATTGTGCTCCTTTAGCTTGCAATTCCATTTGATTGATTAAAAGATTATGTCGGTCACCACTTTTTCCTAAAGTATATACATGTGGGTGTTCACAAAATAGTAAATGTTGAAACTCATTCACTTGCTCACATTGAGGAAGATCATCATTTATAGTCTTTATTTGTATAAGCTCTGTAAATAATGCTTCTTGTTGCTGCCAAACTTTTTTATAATCTGATAAACCTAAATCGGAAAAAAAAGTAGTTTGTTCCATAAATAATAATTTTTTATTTTTTCTCTATCTTAAATTATCTAGTAGCTATTTACCAATACCATCAAATAAAAACTTTTGAGTATGGTCGTTTTTAGTGTATATGTTTTTCTGCATGATAGGATGATCGTACCAATGGACTACTTTCCACATGACGAAAACCCTTCTTTAAAGCTATTTTTCTGTATTCTTCAAAAACATCAGGATGTACATATTCTTTCACTTCAAAATTCCATCCTCCAGGCTGTAAATATTGCCCTATAGTAAGCACCTGACAATTTACTTCTCTTAAATCATCCATAGTTTGCAATACTTCTTCTCTTTTTTCTCCTACGCCCAGCATAATTCCTGATTTACTAACAATACCATTCTTCCCGATATTTTCAATTACTTTCAAACTTACATCATAGCTGGCTTTACTTCTCAATAGAGGAGTAAGTCGTCTAACGGTTTCCATATTATGCGACAATACCTCTGGTTTACTATCCATTACTGTTTTTAAATCCTCATGTTTGCCTTGGAAATCAGGGATTAGAGCTTCTATAGTGGTTGCAGTAATTGTTTTCTTTATTTGATTAATGGTTTCTGCCCAAATAGCCGCTCCTCCATCAGGCAAATCATCTCTATCTACCGATGTTAATACTACATGTTTTAGATGAAGTAGTTTTACCGACTCTGCCACCCTTCTTGGTTCGTCCAAATCGACAGCTAAAGGCTTACCTGTTTTTACATTACAAAACCTACAAGCCCGAGTACAAATATCACCCAAAATCATTAGAGTGGCTGTGCCTCTTCCCCAACAATCTTCCATATTAGGACAGTGTCCACTGGTACAAATTGTATTCAACTTATTTTTAGCAATAATTTCCTTAACACCAATATAAGTCTTACCAACTGGGATTTTTATCTTAAGCCAATCAGGTTTTCGCCTTTTATCTTGTTTGTTACTCATACCAAAATCTTATCGTAATTTTAGGCTGCAAAAGTAGGTTTTCTTAATAATTAGGAATGATTTTATTAAAGAAATATATTTCACCCTTACTTTCTAGGTGCCAATGTATTAAACTGGTATTTGGCAATATGCTCACCCATTTCCACTTCCGTTTCCAAGCCTTTTATTGTATTCTCCAGCAAATCCCGATCAATTTTGATGCTATTTTTTTCAAAAAACAAAACTATAGTAGATCCGCCAAATTTGAAATAACCTTTTTCTTCTCCTTTTTCCACGCTACTATTCTCATAAGTATTTATCATACTTCCTACCATGGTAGCCGCAACTTCTGCCATAATTACATGACCAAATTGTGAAGTCTCAATAATAGTGTAATCACGTTTATTTAAACTCAACAACTCTATTTTTTTCTTTAATGCAATGGGAGAAACGGAGTAATAATCACCATCAAGCTGAGTTTCTAACAACAATTCACCAGAAACAGGAAAATGATAACGATGATAATCAGTAGGACAAAGACGAACGATTATTAAGCTGCCTTGCTCATAATATGCTGCCAAAGAGTCATTTTGCAAAAACCCTCTTACATTAAACCGATATCCTTTAACAATAAAATCTTGATTTCCAATATTTTGATAAGCTAGCAATTTACCATCAGCTGGTGAAACAACTACATTAGAATCTAAATAAATAGGCCTTGCATTTTCTTTTAACTTCCGATAAAAAAAGTCATTAAAGCTCTCAAAATTTTGTTTTTGTGCAATACTCATATCAATTTGATAAGTAGATACAAAATCTGCTATTTTTTCTTTAGAATCTGGTTTATCCATTGTATTGCCATAATACTCAGATATAAACTTTCTTTTAACTAAAGCATAGGTGCTAAATTCACCTATTGGATTATTGTATAACCAGCGCAGCCATGCTTCGCCTGCTACTTGCTCGGTTTTTAACAAACCACTTTTTCGTTCAATGTATTTGATGGGTTCATTTTCTCCAAATGGATAAATAGATACTACTATAAATACAATTAATAAAACCCAAAATATTCTACTTTTTTTCATGCCTTCTTGCTCATTAGTTTGGTTTTGCAAAAATAAGAATAAATATGGTGCTTTTACCTTTATCTTGAAGCATTCTTTTTTATTGAACTGATCTGAAACAAGTTCATTACCTTTGTAAAAAAGAAAAATAAGATGATGGAGTTTCATTTAGAGCATCAGGAATATATTGAACTTAACCGGTTATTAAAATTATTGGGCTGGGTAGAAAGTGGAGGTCAAGCCAATATGTTTATCACCGAAGGACAAGTAATGGTAAATGGAGAAACTGAGTTAAGGAAGAGAAAAAAGCTTAGAGAAAATGATGTGGTTTTATTTATGGAACAAGAAGTTAAAATCTTGAAATAATGGATAAGCTAAAAATAGCAAATATTTCGAGGAATTTTGCGCTAATTATTGGGATATCAATAGGAGTAATGGCTTTCATATTTGCGCTACTTTCTGGTTCTGAATCATATGGTGGCGGATTAATGGGCATTATTAAAAACAGTCCGAATGCCCTTCCCTGGCTATTATTTTTAATACTTATATACATGGCTTGGAAATGGGAGCTTTTAGGCGGCATCCTGATTAATGCTTTGGGCGTATTTTTTCTATTCTTCTTTGTGATTTTTAGTCATCAATTTTTTTTAGTCCCATTTATTTTAGTCCTAATTATCCTGTCCATAGGGTCTCTTTTTTTACTGAGTTGGTTTTTAAGGAAAGTATAATGTAAATTTTTATTAAACTCCTAAATACTAAAAAAGCCTCCAAAATAATTGGAGGCTTTTGCAAGTAGTTAGAAAAATTATTTATTTGTAATAATCTCAAAAGAAAGATTAATCTTCCTTTTCTTGAGCTTCTTCATAATCTTTAAGTAGTTGATCTTGAACATCAGTTGGTACTTGTTGATATTGATCATAAGTCATTGTAAAAGTTCCACGACCCGATGTTATTGAACTTAGAGAAGTAGCATAACGATTCATTTCAGCCAATGGCACTTTTGCTTTAATTACCTGATAATGACCATCTGCTTCCATACCCATAATCATAGCGCGTCTTCCTTGAATATCTGTCATAGCTGCACCCATCATATCTTCTGGCACTCTAATACTAATATCATAAACAGGTTCCATAATCTTTGGCTTAGCATTTTTAAATGCAGTACTAAAAGCAAATCGTCCGGCCAATTTAAAAGAAATTTCATTAGAATCCACAGGGTGCATTTTACCATCGTATATGTACACAGAGATATCACGAGCATAAGATCCTGTTAATGGTCCTTGGTCCATTCTTTCCATGATACCTTTAAAAATAGCAGGCATAAAACGTGTATCAATAGCACCTCCTACAATACAGTTATTAAAAATTAATTTCCCGCCCCAAGGCATAACATGCTCTTCCGTTCCTCTTACAGGGAAATCTTTAGGTTTTGGCATATTTTCGGTATAGGGCTGAATAAACATATGAACTTCACCAAATTGACCACTACCTCCAGATTGCTTTTTATGGCGATAATCAGCATAAGCCGATTTAGTGATTGTTTCACGATATGGAATTTTAGGAGCATAATAATTGATGTCAATTTTATACACATTATCAAAATACCACTTAATGGTATTTAAATGCAAATCTCCTTGTCCTTTTAAAATAATCTGACGTAGCTCACGACTATGCTCAACAATTATAGTATTGTCAATTTTGTGCATATCGTTTAATATACTACCCATTTTTTCATCATCAGTAGATTCAGTAGCTTTTACTGCAGTGGTTATAATAGGTTCAGGGAATCCAATGGGTCCAAAACAAACATCTGATATTTTAGGGTCTACTAAGCAATCTTCAGTTTTGGTGTCTTTAAGTTTAATAGCAGAAGCAATATCTCCAGCATTAACAGTGGCAATTTTTTCACGTTTTTTTCCTGCTACAATCATTAATTGCGATAAACGCTCTTTATTTCCATTTCTACTATTCACGAGGTCATTACCTTCATTAATAGCACCACCATAAACTTTAAAATAAGAAACTTCACCCATATGTGGTTCTACACTTGTTTTAAAAACAGCTAATATTGTAGGGTCATCTCCTTTACAAGTAAACTCTGTTCCATTAGTTGCTTTCCTTGGTCGGCCAGTTGGTGCAGGACAACTATGATTAATAAAATCAAGTAAACGAGAAACTCCAACACCTGTTTTAGCTGCAGTACAGAATATAGGGAAAATAGCTCGGGTTCTCATTCCTAAACGGATACCTTCGCGCATCTCCTCAATAGTAAGTGTATCATTTTCAAAATACTTTTCCATCAATTCGTCACTACCTTCAGCAGCATTCTCAATTAATGACAAAGAAAGTTCATCAGTTTTTGCTTTTTCCGATTCAGGTATATCAAGTATTTCTGGAGCACCTCCATCTTTTGGGAATTTCAACATCTTCACTAAGACAAGATCAATGATAGAATCAAAATCTTCACCAGCATTAACAGGATACTGAGCAACAGTAACTTTATCACCAAAGTTAGCTCTAAGATGAGTTACTGTTTCATCAAAATTAGCTTTTTCATGATCTAACTGGTTGGCGATAAACAATACCGGGCTATTAAATTTTTCAGATTGCCTCCAAGCATTCTCAGTAGTTGCATCCACGCCACCATCAGTATTGGTCACTAAAAGAGCTGTTTCAACAACTGATAACGCAGCAACTGTTTCACCTACATAATCACTAAATCCGGGTGTATCAATAATATTTATTTTCTTTCCATCATATTCGGTATACATCAATGTAGAATGTACTGAATTTTGCTTTTTTATTTCAATATCATGATAATCAGATACAGAATTTCTATCATCAACAGATCCTTTTCTGTCAATCACTTTTCCTTCAAAAAGCATAGATTCGGCAAGAGTAGTCTTGCCGCTTTTCGCCCCGCCAATTAACGCAATATTCTTAATTTCACTTGTTTTATATACTTTCATAGTTATTAAGCTTAAATGAATAAAATTGATAAACCCCCATAAAAAATCCTAGGGAGGGCAAACTTATTAAAAAACTGCCTAAAATGAAATAACCCAAGGCATTAAATTAAGCCCATAAGCTAGTTTAGAATAAGTAAAAATAAAAACTTCAATAGGCTCGAAAAGGGTCTCTATTTTCCCTTAAAGCTCTCTACAACAATAATATGGGGCAATTTTTGAAGTCTATTGCAATGGATAGGCACTCCTTGGATTGGATAATTAAAGATTTACTATCCCAATTTAATAATTTCCACCTCTTTTAAAATACTCTCCCAGGTAATTTCCGGTATTTTTGCTCCCATAACTTCAATCACTTTACCAGCTAATAAAGCACCAATTTCTCCAGCTTGCTTCAAAGTAAAACCATTTAAATAACCAAAGAGAAAACCTGCTGCATACAAATCTCCAGCACCTGTTGTATCTATTGCTTTGGCTTTAATAATACCCACTTTTTCCCTTTGATCATTCTTTAGGATTAAAGATCCCTCCTTACCAATTTTTACTACACTCACGGTCACTTGTTCTGCAATTATCTCCAAAGCCTTCTCCGGATCATCCTGACCAGTATATGATTTGGCTTCTTCTTCATTGGCAAAAATAATATCAACATATTGCTTTGTTATCCTTTGTAAGAAATCTAATTTTGCCTCCACCACATTAAAACTTGCCAAATCTAAGCTAATCAGCAAGCCCATTTCTTTAGCTGTTTTTACAGCTTTTTCTATAAGATCTTCATTAAACACTAAATATCCTTCAATATGTAGCAAATCATAAGTTTCAAACATCTCTGCAGTAATATCATCTGCAGTCAGTTCTACAGCAGCACCTAAAAAAGTAGCAAAAGTTCGCTCAGAGTCAGGACTAACCATAGCAACAGCTCTTCCTGTATCTGTTTGAGTTTGAAGCAAAATAGGTGTGATATGGCTATCTTCTAAATCCTTTTTAAAAATATCACCATAAGCATCAGGACCTACTTTACCAACAAAAGCACTATTTACACCTAAGCGAGCCATTCCGTGTATTGTATTAGCTGCCGATCCACCCGAAGCTAATTGACTTTTAATATGAGATGTTAACTCAATAATCTCATTACTCTTAGCCTCATCAACTAATTGCATACTACCTTTTGGAAAATTGATTTTCTTTAAAATATCATCATTTTCCAAGGGAGTCATAATATCTACTAGGGCATTACCCAAACCTATCACTTTTGCCATTATCTTTTTCTATTTAATTAGGGGCGCAAATGTAGTCATTATAAAGGAAACTTTTTTTTGATAGCTGCAAATAAAATCTTAATTTTACATTATCAAATATTTAAAATCAACAAATTATGAATTGGAACAATAACGATGACAATCATCATACAACTTCAAATCGCGAACCATTAGTAGATGATAGGGCTATGATTAAACAAGAAAGAATACTTGAAATACACAACTATAACCATTCAAATATTAAATCGGTTAGCGAGTGGAAATGCCAAAGTTGTGGCAATAAAGTTTCTGGTCCGTATGCCCCTAGCACTTGTCCGGTTTGTAATGCACAAGATTCTTATGTTCCTATACATTAATCATAATTTTGTAGTTTTGCCGTATGAATTTTGTAAAACCCAAGAAACGATTAGGTCAACATTTTTTAAATGACAAATCTATAGCTCTTAAAATTGTTGATGCTCTTGATATTAACACTCAGCATCTTCTAGAAATTGGACCCGGAACAGGGGTATTAACTGATTTCATATTAAAAAAATCCATTAAAGATTTTAAGGTCATTGAAATAGATAAAGAATCTATTGATTATTTAAATAATCAGTATCCTGATTTTAAAGAACAGATAATTTTTGGAGATTTTTTAAAAATTAATCTAAACGATATATTTTTATCAAATTTTAGTGTCATTGGCAATTTCCCTTATAATATTAGTTCTCAGATTTTATTTAAGGTTTGGGATGAACGACAGCGTGTTGATGAAGTAGTGGGCATGTTTCAAAAAGAAGTTGCTGAGCGGATTGCTGCTGGTCCTGGAAGCAAAACCTATGGTATATTAAGCGTTCTTTTACAAGCCTATTATCATATTGATTATTTATTCACTGTTCATGAAGATGTTTTTACTCCTCCTCCAAAAGTTAAATCTGGTGTAATCAGGCTAAAAAGAAATAATGTAAAAGAATTATCTTGTAATGAAAAATTCTTCAAAACAGTGGTTAAAACGGCATTTGGACAAAGGAGAAAGGTCATTTCCAATTCATTAAAATCATTAGGCTTCAAGGAATTTAAAGAGGAGTTAAAACACTTGGAAACAAAAAGACCAGAACAACTAAATGTAGATCATTTTGTTGAAATCACACAGGTACTATCAAAAAGAAATGGAATTAAAATGCCAAACTAACACCGCCCATCACTCCTATGCTTTGTGTAGGATAAGCATACCAAACTTCGTAATTATTTGAAAGAATATTGCTTACTGTTAAGAAAAAAGCTAAGGTTCTCCGGAAATGATAATCTGCTTTAAAACTCATATCGAACCATGCATTAACTTGCTTTTCACCTTCATATATATTATACATTTTCGATTGGCCTATCAATAGTGCAGTAAGTTTTAAATTTTCTAAAGCATAATAACTTATTTTAAGCTTAGATGAGAATGCAGGCTTATGCCAAGCTCTAGTAGCAGTATCCATTTTATAAGCATTATATTGAGTATTCAAATTCACATTCCATGGTCCCCTTTTAAACAATAACTCAGCTGCAACCGTATAACGACTTCCACCATCGTATATGACAGTATAAGAATTATTATAGGCGGCCAAAGTATCTGTAATAAACATAGGCATATTCTCAAAACTCGCCATTTCTCCATATAAATTGAAATCAAAGAAACTAGTATAATGGCCTTTAATACCTGCTCTTATTCTGTATTTCGACTTGGAATACTTTAATGGGACATATGGGCTAATAAAATGATTTTCATTACTTAATGAGGATAAACTATTGTTATAAAAACCTCCATCCACTAATGCATAAATTCGAAAATCATTATCCACTATACCTAAATCAATTTTAACTAGAGGAGCAATATTAAATTCTGCTGCATTACTATCAGCTGCCATTTCAATTTTAGCTCCTATTTTTAAAGAAAAATTATTATTTGTCAAAGTATAATATGGAATAGCATGGTATAATCCATGAAAATAACCTTGACTGCTATCTGTAGTTGAATAAAGCCATGAATAACTTTGTTGAGTATAAAAAGTTTGTGTGCCTACAGATATACCTACATATTGTTTATCAGCTTTAATCACTTCAACAGGATTTTCATAATGTCCCCCAACATCCAACAGATGCTCAGTGCTTTCATAATCATCCCAAAAATAATTATACTTTAATTTAACTTGCCAGTTCTGATATCTTTTATCATAAGCACCTTTAAAATCTACACTTATACCTATTTTAGAGTAAACTTGCTTTATATCCTCCTTGAAGTTATCATTGGCTAGAGCTGCTTCTGCTGGATAGTCTGTGGGGTAAAAACCATAATAATGTATCAAATTTCTTTTAAAATTAAAATTAAGTTTTGTAGTATGCTTTTTTTGAATTCTTTGCGTCCAAACCTCTGCAATACTACGACTACTACCGGAGTATGCCACATCATTTATTTCCCCTTTTGTTGACAAGTGCTTAAAGTATATACCTACTTGCGATTCTTTACTCAATTTACTATTAAAAAATAATTCGGCATAAGGTGTGGAGTATAGCCCATAGCCCAATTTCACAAAGTTTTGAGAATAGTTAGGTGGGCGTTTTTCTACAAACTTAACAGCTTTCATCTCCTCCATAGGTATATTTGAGGGGAAAATCTTAGGATCGGTGATATAGTTTATTTTTAGTTTTTCTGATTTATTGGTATCTGTTTCAGGTAAGAAGAGTATCCTATGAGCTTTTCGTATTGTAGGGTTAAAAGGAGCGATCACCATTACTTCCTCATTTGATTTTAAATCTCCCACCTGTGCCTGAGCAAGCATTGGAAAAATCATCATCAATACCCCAAAAAAAACTATGCTTTTAATCAACATTTTTTGTTTAATTATTTTTGATTGCTTCATAATTCCTCCTCCCTACTTATTTTCTTTCTGTTTCAATTATCACACTGTCAATCTCTTCAGGCCCTTGATACTTTTTATCTTCAATAGCTTCAAGCTCCTCTACAATCAACTGTTTTCTTTTAGCTATTTGAACCAAAGTACTGTCCTCTTGATTCTCTATAATACTCTGTAAAGTATGCTTTGCCTGAAAAGTATTACCATATTTGACATATACATCTGCCATCAAAATAAATCCTTTGGTAACCCAGTAATCATAAGAACCAAATTCATTAATAAGTTCAAAAACAGCTCCTTCAGCTTCTTTATATTTCCCGAGCTTATAATATATTAAGGCTTGATTGTACTTAGCTTCAGCAGCAGTGCTTCCTTGAGTCAACTTTGAAACAATAGTATATTCCTCTTGTGCTAGATGCAAATCTCCCGATTGTAAAGCTGCATTTGCTCGGTATATATGTGCCTTTTTCATGGTTTCGTCAGATACCATTTGACTACTCAAAATAGTTTTAGCCATCACCAATACGCTATCATTCATCTTTAACTGCTGATAACACTCTAATTTTCCTTCCAAACTTTCTGACAAATACATTTCATTTGATGCCCTATCAAATAACTCTTGATAACTGCTAAGGGCACTTGGATAATCATTTTGTAAACGATATAATTTAGCTGTTTTCAAGAGGGCTGGCTCTCTAAAGGCATCATGTGAGTTTTGCAATACAAACTCATAATCACTCAAAGCTCCATCATAATCATCAATGTCCACTAAACACTCTGCACGATAAAAATGGGCATTTATACTAAAGGCACCTTGAGGATATTGAGATAAATATTTATTAAAACCTTCAAGAGCTTCATTATATCCTCCATCCATATATACGTTTTCGGTGGCCATATAACTAATACTATCTTGAGCATTAGTACTGATAATAGCAAAAGGAATATTTTGAACATAACTAAAGAAATCATCAGCTTTGTTAGATTCAACATAAATATTTTTAATAATCACCA
Source organism: Bacteroidales bacterium (assembly GCA_029938465.1). Taxonomy (GTDB): domain Bacteria; phylum Bacteroidota; class Bacteroidia; order Bacteroidales; family UBA12170; genus UBA12170. The sequence goes on from JAOZUW010000041.1 coordinate 12,618, forward strand.
AGGCTTCTTTACTTTCTTTCGTCCCAGAGTAATTATCGACTAATAACTTCAAAGTAGATAGTGCTTGATCATTTTGATCCATATTATAATAAGTCAATCCTATCTTGAGCAGTGCATGCCGTTTAAAAGGACTGTTAGGATAATTCTCAACTAATGCTACAAAACTATGAACAGCATTTTGATTCTGTTCTAGAATTAAATAAGTAGTCCCCAATTCTGAAAGAGCATCATCAGCTAATTTAGAATGAGGAAATTCTTTGATAAAATCTTCTAATATTATGACCTTTTCTTGTAAATTTCCAGCACCTCCGTAAGCCAAAGCTTTTTGATATAATGCATAATCAGCTGTAGTGCTTTTTATTTGATAAGAAGCCGAATAGTTTTTAATGGCTAAAGGAAAATCTTTAAGTAAATAATAGCAATCACCAGTTCGTAAATAACTATCAGCAATAAGCCGTTGATGTGTCTGCGGATCATTTATAGCCGTATTAAACCATTTTATGGCATTAGAATAGTCCTCGAGCATATAATAGGTATACCCCAAATTATAATTGATTCGATTTTTTTCTGATAATTGGTTTATTCTATAATTAGAAGCAACCTCTTTCCATAATTTAATAGCATCCCAATAATTTTTAAGTTGAAAATCACAATCTGCTAACCAATATTTCGCTTTTAACTCTAAAGCTTTATCAAATGGATATTTCAATGATTTTTTAAAAACTTCAATTGATTCTGTAAATCTAAAATCTTCATATAATTCAGAAGCTCTATTAAAAGCTATTTGTTGATACACTCGGTTGAGTTCCGTATTTCTATTCTCAATTTTCTCAATAGCTTCTAGTGCTCCTTTATAATTTTTTGAACTTAATAATAGATTCACTTGATATGAATACGCCTCAGAAGAACGAGCTGAATTAGGATAAGCAGTGATATAATCATTTATAGCAGTAATAGCTCTATTATAAGGATCTGAGCTTAATTCATAAGAAATTTTTGCATAATTAAATAAAGCATTTTCTTGCAATTCTTTGTCGAAATCTAACTGATATGCCTCATAAAAGGCCTTAGCCGCAAAAACTTTTTGCCCAGAGCTTAAATAACAATTTCCTAGGTTATAAAGCGTATTTTGAGAAAGTGCATTTTTTTTATTACCTACCTTTTCAAAATATTTTATTGCCAATAAATAGTTTTCCATCACCATATAGGAGTATGCTAACTGGTAGTAGTCATTTTTAGTATATCCGTAATTTGAACTTTCTTTATAATACTGAAGATATTCGCTAGCTTGTTCATAATTTCCTAGCTTAAAATAAGAATCTCCAATTAGTTTGGAAATTTTATTTTTTCTAAGCCCTTTTGCATTTTCAAAAATCTTAGGTGCAATTTGTAACAATTTGTCATAATCGCCTTTTTGATAATATATTTGACTAATATAACATGGAACAATTGTTTTAAATACAGGATCATCAGTTAAGCTCTGAAAGCCTTTAAGAGCAGCATCAAATTTTTTATCTTCATAGTTAATATGAGAATAGTAATAGGTTGCAGATGCAGCATAAGATGTTTTAGAATCTTTTACTTTATAGAAATACTTTTTTGCTTTTTTGGGATTGTTATTCATAAAATAGCTGTAACCCGCCTTAAAGAAGAATTCATTTCTTTCATCAGCACTTAAGTTCTTTGATCTAACCTGTGCATATTCATTTACGGCATTTTTATATCGCTTGCGCTTAAAGTAATAATCTCCTGTAGCCATTTTTAAGGACTCTACCCTACTATATTCAGTATGTTCTTTTTCGAATTTTTCAGTAAACTTAGGAGCTTGTTTTAGTCCCATTTTTATAGAGGAAATAGCAGATAAAAACTCTAGTTCTGTACGTTGTAAGTCCGTAATATTAGTAGAATTACAATCATCGATCAGATCTTGAGCAGCTATAAATCTGTTATTCTCCAATAAATCCTCAATTAACAAAAGTTTTGATTGAACATCAGTATTTATTTGGGGAAACTGCGCATAGGAATAGAATGGGGCTATGCCAATCATTATAAGAACAAAAATGATAAAAAGCAGTTGTTTACGCATAATTTTGTAATATAAAACGCTAAAATACAATATTTTTATGATGGAATACTAACGACATTAAACATAAAAAAGTATAAAAAAACGAGCCCCTATTTTATAGAGGCTCGTTTTTTTACATTATGAAAATATTACTTCACAATAAATTTACTAATACTTTTTTGATTCCCTTGAATCATCTCTATAAAATAAACACCATCTGTAAGTTCAGATACATCCATAGATTTAATAAATCGACCTACTGGAACATCTATTATTTCTTTACTAATGGTTTTGCCAACAACATCTGTTATTCCTATACTTATTTGCATATTCTCTTGTGCAAAAAATTCAATAGAAACATTAGTATTAGCTGGACTAGGATAAACATTAATATTTGAAATATTGTTTATTTCTTGAATACCTATACTCTTGGTATTAAAAGTATATGCTTCGGCCCAATCACTAGTATCGGAACCTTTAAAAGCTCTCACTGACCAGTAATAGTCTTCATCAATATCTAGAGGTAAAAGAGGATATTCATCAATATCACCATCTTCTAGAACAAAGATCTCTGCGTCGGAAAAATCAGCAACTTTGGCTAATCTTACTTCATATCCACTAACCATATCAAGTGACTCCCACTTCAAGGTAAGACGTATATCAGATAATGCTGTACCATCTTCAGGAAAATCTAAAACAACTGTACTTACTGTAGTAAAACTCCAGGTCTCTGTCCAGTATGAAGTATCATAAGCATGAATAGCTTTCACTCTCCAAAAATACTCTTTACCAAATTTAAACACATCAGGGTCAGTCATCTCTGTTTCCATAGTTATAACAGAAATCGGATCACTAAAGTCATCGTGTATATCCAACTGCAGTGTATAAGAATATATATCATCCTCATCATCATCATCTTTTATTCCTAAATCGTCCCATTTAAAAGTTTCATCAAATTCTATATGAGTCTCCCCATCATCAGGGTCAGAAAGCTCGGTAGAAAACAATGTTTCAAAAGAATAAGCCTCGCTCCATTCGCCATTATCAACAGGATTTCTAGGACGTACTCGCCAAAAGTAAGTAGTTCCAAAATCGAGAAAATGAGGCCAATATTCAAAAACCAAACCTTCTACAAAGAAAACTTCATTCTTTGGGCTATCAAAGGAAGCGGCAGTATCAATCTCTAAATCAAAACCGTCAAGACCACCAGTAATATCATTATCACCTACTTCATCTTCCCATTTAAAACGAGGTCGTAAATCTTCACCATCCTCTTCATCATTAGGTTTTTTTAATTCACACTGATTAAAGGTTGTAAAAGAAAAAACCTCACTCCATTCGCTAGTGCCATTATCATCTGAAGCCTTAACTCTCCAAAAATAATTCTGGCCAAATAGTAAATACTCATTATAATAAGCAGAGATATCTGCATTTTCTTCATCTACTACCAAATCGCTAAAAGCATCATCTTTGGCCAATTGAATATGATAGCTTATTTCACCTACACCCGAAACAGCTTGCCAATCAAGTATAACATTAGGCATAGCATCTACCATTTCATCTTCTGGTGCATTTAACACAGGTACCGTAACTTTTTGAGCAAAAGTTATCTGTACCATAATCATTATGAAAAATATTCCGTAAAATTTCTTCATTACTATATCTTTTTAGTTTAATTACTATTTTGAAATGATCAATTTTGTTTGATATTGTTTTTGTCCTTCAATTAACCTCACAATATAAGAACCACTATCTAGCTGATATAAATCCATATCAAGCTCTGTTTGTCCTTTGTTTACATTATAAATATAATTGGCAACAAGTTTACCGGCTAGATCGAACACCAATACTTGAATACTACCTGCTTTTTGTGCTTCATAAGATATATGAAGCTGTTGCTGTGCAGGATTAGGATATACATTTAACTGATTTGTAGAACTTGTTAATGAAGGTATCTCCTCGAAACCAACAAAATCCTTTGTTACATAAGCTCCTCTACCAAATGTTCCTAAATAGATGGCGCCATAGTTTACCGCTCCAGGATACCAAATACTAAAATTATCATTTACAGGATATTCAACCGTAGGCCAATCAACATTTTGTTGTCTGATGCTGAATATTGGCACATTACCAAAACCATTTTCTTCATATTTCCACTCCACAGTAGATGCTGAAAAATCCTCAGTAAAAAAGAGTCCATTTTCTGCACCAATAAATACTAATCCATCATTATTGACTACAAAAGTACTGGTATATACAGGCATTTGTGGTAAATTACCTTGAATGTCATTAAAAGAAGGATCGTCACTCATTCCATCAGTAGAAGCAAATACATAATGACTATTTCCATAATTACCCATTGTAATTACAATCTTATTGCTATTCGCAGGATCAACAGAAACAGAAGTTATGGCCTGAGTTGTAGGAAGGATTATTTCTTTTGTTGCTATAATACAGCCTGGTCTGCTTATATCTGCAGTTTCTTCATTATAGGCTCTTTTAATATTTGACACTCTATATAAACGACCTTCTAAAGTACCAACCCAAATATAATCAGCATCTTTAGAGAAAGCCATACAAGTTGGTATACCTTCTACAGATCCAATTTGCCACCATACAGGAGCACTTGTGTAATCGAGAACATCGGTACACATATATACACCTCCATTAAAATTATCTTTCTTAGCTGCTCCTTCAACAGCAATAAAACATCTAGCTGACACCATATCAATAATATCAATAGTATCATCTTTAGCCACATCTTGTTCTAAAGTAACTTTAAAAGGGAAATCATAATTTCCACTTAGTGCCATAGTTTCATCACCTACACTATAATCTTCTCTTGCTACAAAATCAACCGTATCTCTAGAAAATTCGTTATAGCTTGATTCCCACATCAGAAATGGAGCTAAAAATTCATCCCCCATGTCTATACCTTCAGTGATATCATTTTTATTCACACCAGAATCTTCTGAACGCCATAAACTACCTTCCTCGTCAGAACAAACAAAAAATTCAGGGTTTATGAAACTAATATGGTTATATCCACCAGTAACAGCAGAAGGGCCACCATAAGCTGGCCTAAGGAGCTCCTGAGCTTGATTAGAACCATTATCACGAATCAAATGAACACCATTAAAATGAGCTCCAGCAATAATATCACCATTTTTAGCTGCATTAATAGTAAAGTACTGTGTTGTATTATAATGTCTATTCAATAATTCTAAACTTGTAAAATTATTTTTTGTTATTCCCATGCCACCATCATTACCTACTACAACATTTCCGGCACTCACAGGATGAAATACAATAGTGTTAATTCCAAAGTGAACATAATTGGCATTTCCACCTGGAGGGAATGGATTGGTTAATCCATTAGTAATTTGACTCCAACTATAATAACCTGTTGGTTGAGCTTCATAACCTTTATGAACATCTTGCCCACCTATATATACTGTTTTTTCATCTGTAGGATCAACTGCAATAGCATTATTTCTGAGACCTTCATTATTAAATATATCGCTAACTGATGATCCGCCTGGATATACGACTCTCCATGTGCTCCCTTTATCAGTAGATAGATAAATATTATACAATGATCCATCATCTTCTACATAACTAGTATAAATATAGTTAGAATTTGAAGGGGCAATAGCATATTTAATATTTCCAAAATCATCAATAGGTAAATCAGTTTCTAACTCGCCACTTTTAATAGCAAAAGCATTTGCTGATCCTGTTGAAAGGTAAGTCATACCCTCAACAGCAGTTATTACAATACCATCATATATTACAACATCACAAGATCTTCCTAACAACGAACCTTTAGAGGTGCTTGAAGCAAAACTCCACTCACTGCCATCGAAATATTTCAAACCAGTTTTTGTTGCGGCATAAAGCTTTCCCTCGGCAGTAACTGCCAATTTTTGAATAAAGGCAAAATCTGCATCCATATCAGAAGGAGCAGTACCTGACATCAGCTGGAAATCATCTCCAGATACTGATTTATAGATTCCTTGACCAATAGTACTTCCTTCTGAAAGTTTATCAGCTGCAGGTTCCATACTCACACCAGTACCAACATATATAGTACCATCAGGAGCTTGGCATATGCTAGACACATTTAACACGTCTTCCATGACTACAGCACCCCAAGTATTACCATAATTTGTGGTTTTCCATAAACCACCAGTTATACTTCCTGCATATAGAGTATTACCACTTGCATCTTGATTATCAAAGATAATAGCTCTTGTTGGTCCACCAAAATTAGCTGGCCCCATAGATGTCCAATTATAATCTGATTTTTCAGATTTGAAACCCATCAAAGATCTGGTTTCTTCTCTAGCTCTTAGAATATCTTCAATAGAAATATCAGCTGTGATTTGATTATTTCTAATTTGAGCATAATACTCTGTGGCTGTCAGTTTTTCAGTTTTTACTGCAATTTCGCCGTCGTTTCCTTCATCTGTAAAAGCCATTACAGCAGATGCAAAACCTAAAAGTAAAACTACGAAGGTAAATCGTAAAAATCTATTTTTCATACCCGTTTGCTTTTTATTTTCTATTAATTACGTAATATTTCCTAAATAGTGGCACAAGTTACATCATTTTTACATCATAGCAAATTTATAAAACCAAATTATTTTAACATTTATTAAGGAATGAGAAAAGAAGATTAATAAAAAATTGAAATTGAGCAGCTGCCCTTAACAAAACTCTTTAGGCCGAATGATCAATATTTTTTTTTAAAGCTGTATATCAATTATATACAACAAGGCTCAAACGAAGTATTGTATACTTATTAGTATAAAAAGTTCAATAGAATATCTGAAATAATAATCATCAAAAAAATAAAAATAAAACCTGTTTTATGCCTCCAAAAGGTGAAATTAACCAAAAACGAAACCCAAATGCAGCTGTCAAAGCATTGAAAATCCTCTTATTTAGAAAAACAAAGTGACAAAAAGCTTTCTTTTTGGATTAAATAAGTTGCATATTTTCACTTTCAATCCAACCTATACTTCCGTTTTGAATTTTTATTTTTCGCCATGTACCAACTTTATCTAAAATCATAACTTTGGTTCCTTCGTGGATAACAAATAAATCTACACTACTCTCCGCTGGGGAACTTTTTACAGTAATACTAGGTGTAAATATAATGGCTTCATTATGTTGTTTAAACGATGAATATTTTTGTGTAGTTAAAAAGAATGTAAATGCCGATATCATCACAAATATTAGCGCTACCCAAAAGCCAAATTTTCGTATTATTGTAACTGAAGACAGAAAATAGAAGAGAATAAAAAAAGAAGCTAAGAAAAAGAATCCCAAACCAATGAATGCCCATACATCTATTGGAAGATAATTATAAAGACCTTGATACCATCGAATAAAGAAAATGCGCGGAACTTCATCAATTCTATCTGGTATTAAGGTATTACATAATTTTAAATTGTGCACAATACCGTCATTATTTGGGTCGAGCTTTAAAGCTTTCTCATAAAACAAAATTGCAGTAGGAATTTCCTGTAATTTAAAATAGGTATTCCCCAAATTATAATACAACTCTGGTGACTGATATCCACTATCAATCACACTTTGATATAAGAGTGCTGCCGAATCGTATTTACTAGTATTGTATAGTTGTTCAGCCTGTAATAGCTTACTATCTATTGTTTGAGATTGAGGGACAAGAGACATTAGCATAAAACTAATAAATCCGAAAACCGCAAAAACCTTAAACTTTGAACTTTGAACTTTCATCTTTATTTATTTTAACTCATCTTCAATTTTACTAATAATCTGAATACCCTGATGATATACTTTCTCCATATTTGTTTCTCTATCACCTGGAGCAAATCGTGCAAACTCACAATTATTTAAGGTATCAATAAATTCTTTTATCACCTGATCATCCACTTGCTTATCATGTAGTTTCACTTGCACTGTATCCAAGGAAAGCTCCGCTAAAGGAATAGAAAATTTATCACTAACGTAACCCCACAATGCTTGACCTTGTTCATTATAAAACTCATTTTCGGAATGTGATTTTAGTAACTCTCTAGCCTTTTTAAGCTTTTTCTTAGCTATTTTTGTGGCATTTTTATTCTTCATCAAACTAACATTTCCCCTTTTCTTCTTCTCTCTTTTCCAAATAATCGCAATAAAGAAAACAAGTAATATAGGTAGTATTAAAAGGAAAAAGAAAAGATTAGATCCAAAGAAGAAATGTTCGAGAGGCTCCAAGGTAAAAGGCAATAATGCAATATGGTGAATATCTTTTCCCAAATATCTAATATCCTCTTTGCTATTGCCACTATAGGTAATGTTTTGTTGGGTCTGGCTCGATTTATTAACCTTTATTGTATAAGCATCTGAAGCTATTTGTTTGTATTTTTTTTGCTTAGGGTCAAAATATGAAAAACCAACAGTAGCTATATTATAATCTCCAGCACTTCGAGGTATAATAGTATATTCATAAGTTTTATAGCCTGATATTCCATTGCCTTTCTTACGTGTCTTTGTAGTAATTTTTGGATCATATACTTCAAAGTCAACTGGGAAATCTATTTCCAAATCAGGTAATAAATCAATATTTCCTTCGCCTGAAATAGTGTATTTTAAACTGATAGCATCGTGTGCATCTACTTCTTTATTATCGATATTTGAACCTAAAGTAAAATGCCCCACTGCTCCTTTAAAGTTTTGAGGTTTCCCCTCAGCAGGTAGATTTTTTACATTTATTTTTAAAGCATCGGATTTTAAGTTTTTTTCAATATTCCTATAGGAATTACTAAAAAAAGGATCATTGAAAAAACTATCAAAAGCAGGATCGTTTGTTGTGGTTCTTTTTCTACTAGTTTGTACTTGTGCAACACAAGACAACTGTAAAGGCTCGATAATTAACTCGCCGGTTTTTTGAGGATAAAGTGCTGCCTTCTTTAAATCGGCAACAATATACTCTTCTCCATTAATAAGCTCTTGACGCTGATTTAGCTTTTGATTATCATTCAATAAATCTACGGACCAAAACCCCCCAAAAGAGGATAGTTTATCTACACTCAAATTAGAAATGGGCACTTTTGTATATATTCTATAGGTAACTACTATTTTTTCACCAAGAAAAGGATTTTTTTTACTGACAAAGGCCTTAATATATACATCTGAAGCTTTAATCTGATCATTTTGTGATGTAGAATTATCTTTTTTATCGCTTGGTGGTGCTTGATTATTGGGTCCAGTATCTGTTCCCATAACCCTTATTTTTTTTACCCCTGTTTTATGGTTTTTTCCATTAACTTTAGCAATGGCCATATCTATTGTAAATTCTCCTTTTTGTTGAGCCACAAGAATATAGGAGTAGGTAACAGTAATATTTTGCGATACTTTACCATTTACAATTTGTATGCTACTATTCTGCCCGCGATTGGGTCCACTGAGAATTCTAAAACCATTAAGTTTTGGTGGAGTAAAATTTTCCACATCTGCATTTATCTGATAGCTAAGCCGAAAACGCTCACCAACACTAACTTGAGCAGGAGCTAAAACCTTAAATTCTACTTTCTCAGCAAATGCATTAAAAGTAGTAAGACTTATCATTATAATTAATAAACTAATGATTCGGTTCATATCTCTTCATTGTTTTTTCTTCTGTATTATTTTGCAAATGTACTGTTTATCAAAATTAAACTTACCAATCTTTCTCTGATTTTATAGTTTTTGCATCTTTTTTCTTCGCCTTTTTAAGTTTTTCCAATGTTTTCTTTTCATTATTCTTTAA
>JAOZUW010000145.1 GCA_029938465.1 Bacteroidales bacterium
AAAAAAATACTATGTCTATACTTATCATAAATATTAAAGAACTCATTCAGGTTGAAGAGAAAGCTGCTAAGTGGGTAGCAGGAAAAGATATGGCAGAGATTAAAACCATAAAAAATGCCTGGTTGCTCACAAAAGATGATGTGATTAAAGATTTTGGTAGTATGGATAAGCTCCCAAAAATCAATGTGGAAAAAACCATTGATGCCAGTGGTAAAATGCTTTTCCCGGGTTTTTGCGACAGTCATACTCATTTGGTTTATGCTGCCAGTCGAGAGATTGAGTATATTGATAAAATCAAAGGTTTATCCTATGAAGAAATTGCAAAAAGGGGAGGAGGCATACTCAATTCTGCAAAAAAGATGGCTGAAGCAAGTGAAGAACAATTGGTAGAAGATGCTTTAAAACGTTTAGAAACTATTGCGCAATATGGTACAGCTGCTGTAGAGATAAAATCAGGTTATGGACTTACTACCGAATCGGAGTTAAAAATGCTGAGGGTGATCAAGAAACTTAAAGAGATTTCTCCTATTCATATCACCGCAAATTTTCTGGGAGCTCATGCTGTTCCACCTGAATACAAAGGAAAACAAAGTGATTATGTTGACTTGATAATCAATGAGATGATTCCTCAGGTTGCAGCAGCTGAATTAGCAGATTTTATTGATGTCTTTTGTGATAAAGGATTTTTTACAGTAGAAGATACCGATAGAATATTAATGGCAGGAATGAAATATGGAATGCGTCCTAAAATACATGCCAATGAGTTGGATTATTCAGGTGGTATTCAAGTAGGTGTAAAATATAACGCGCTTTCTGTTGATCATTTGGAATTCACAGGAGATGAGGAGATTAAATGTCTTTTGGAATCGGAAACCATGCCCACGATTTTACCCGGAGCTGCTTTTTTCTTAAATATGGCCTATGCTCCAGCGCGTAAAATGATGGATGCCGGATTGCCTGTGGCTTTGGCATCTGATTTTAATCCGGGTTCAGCACCATCGGGTAATATGCAGCTAATTGCATCTATGGGTAGTATTTTATATAGAATGACACCCGAAGAAGTGATTAATGCCACTACCATAAATACAGCATATGCTATGGGTATATCTGATCAATATGGTAGCATTTGTCGGGGTAAAAAAGCCAGTTTTTATTTAAGCAAAGAAATACCAACTTACGAGTATATGCCTTATTCTTTTGGTGATAATAAAGTGGATACCGTTATTTTAAATGGAAAAGTTGTTTAGGAATACTCCTGATTTGTAACGCAGGTTTCCTTACCAGCGACTTCTAATATCTATTATATAAATAAATAGTTCTTTTAAAATATAAATCAAGATTCTGATTTAGCATTTATTCTAAGAACAGGCTGAGAAGCCCGTCTGCCCATTATTAAAAGAGCCGGGCAGGCCTGTTTTACAGCTTACCACAACAAACTGAATAGTTTTTCCATTAAAACAATAATAACGAAAGTGCTAAACAAATTATTTAATACCTGATCATCGAGTTTTTTGCTTAGTTTAACTCCTAATGGCCCACCAATAACAACACCAACTACTAAAGGAAGTGCTATTGAAGGAAGAATATATCCTATGCTTTGTATTTGAGTGATAGAATAGGAAGGAGTGCTCAATAAATTCTGAATACTAATAAAAGCAGAACTCATCACAATGATAGCTAGTGATATGAGTTTGGCTTTTTGTACGCTTTGATTTAATCGAATTTGTAGATATGGAATGATAATGACACCACCTCCAAGACCACTTAAAGCGGAGATAAAGCCGGTTAAAGCTCCGCCACTTACTCCTTTTTTCCATGGGATGTTTTGGTTTATTGTGGTTTTGTTTATAGTTTTCCTTTTTTGCAATTGCATTTTTAATAATATAAAAACCATTAAAAGAATGACAAACACATTAAAAAATTCCTTTGAAAACCAGTCACTATGAACTACAAGCTTGGTTGCAAGTAATGATATAATTACTGTTGCAGTGCCAATAATAATACTCTCTTTAAAGTATATTTTCACTTGTTTTCTATGTGAAAAAAGTGAAGATCCAGAGGCAAATACAATTCCAAATAAAGAATTAGCTACAACAAAGGGTGAAGCATATTCTGCAGGAATACCTTGCCAAACCATAATAATAGGTAAAACCAAAACATAAAAAACGCCTCCGCCTAGACCTAACATTCCGGCAATAAGACCACCTATTAGTCCGGTTATTATTAAGATGATAATTTCCATGGTCAAATGTACATTAATTTTCAAATTGCATTGACTTCTTTTGCTAAATTTGCAAACAAATAGTCAGATGTTAATCAGAGTTTGCATAAATAGATATTAAATAATTTACATATGAAGCGGCAAATACTAGGTTCGTTATTATTGTGTATTAGTTTTTTGCTACAGGCACAAATTACCACAGATCCTTCAAAACCAAAGACAACAGAAGAAATAGAAATTGTTTTTGATGCTGGAAAAGGAAATAAAGCTCTTTTTGGTTTACAAGAAGAAGTGTTTTTCCATGCAGGTCTTATCACCAATACTTCTACAGATGAAAAAGATTGGAAGTTTGTTCAAGGAAATTGGGGAAAAGCTGATCCTGATTTTCAAATGGAAAGTTTAGGAGGCGATAAATACCAATTATTGATAAATCCTCAGGCGTTTTTTCATATTGACACTACTGTTAAAGTACAACAAATAGCAATTGTATTTAGAGATGCTAAAGGTGAGAAGGTAGCTAAAAATATAGATGAAACTGATTTTTTAATCCCAGTAAATGGCTATAAACCACCTCAAAAAATCCAAGATGAGTTCAAGTATAGTTCACGTAAATTCATTGGATATCAATTGAATAAGCAGCAGTTAATGGTGAATACAAATCATGGTAATTATCGTTTTCAGTTTTATGCCCCCGATATATTAAAAGTGAATTTTTTACCAGAAAATACTATTATTCATGATACTTCTATTTCTGTTGTTCTTTATCCAGAGAATGTTGATGCAGAATTAAAGGAGACTACCAATAAATTGGTTTGGGAGAGTCCTCAAATGAAATGTATAGTGCAAAAAGATCCTTTTGAAGTAAGCTTTTTTTATAAAAGTGATTTATTAATAAAGGAGGAGTTGGGTTTCTTTGAGCGGAAGTATTCCAGCGGAATAAGATTTGAATTATCTCCAAAAGAAGCAATTTATGGTACCGGTGAAAGAGCAATACCATTAAATAGAAGAGGTTATAAGTTAGAATTATATAATCGTCCCGATTATAATTATGCAAAAAATGCACGCAACCTTAACTATACCTTGCCTGTGTTATTGTCAGATAGAAAGTATTTGTTGTTTATTGATAATCCACAGAAAGCCCAATTAGATATTGGGGAAACGGAGGAGGATATTTTGGAATTTTCAGCTATTGGTGGAGAAATGAAATATTATATTGTAGCTGGAGAATCCTATAATCAAGTATCTTCTTCTTTTACTAAACTGGTTGGTCGACAGCCTTTGCCTCCTCGTTGGGCATTAGGTAATTTGCAATCGCGAATGGCATATCGCACTCAAAAAGAAGTAGAAGATATTGTAGGTGAAATGATAGAAAAAGATTTTCCTATTGATGCTGTAATTATTGATTTTTATTGGTTTGGTGATAGTATAAAAGGATATTTGGGTAATTTAAAGTGGTATGAGAAAAATTGGCCTCAACCCAAAAAAATGATAGAAGATTTTAAGAAGAAAGGCGTAAAAACCATTTTAATTACCGAACCTTTTGTTATCGATACTTCCTATTGGTTTGAACATGCTGATAGCTCTTCCTATTTTGCAACCCATAAAGATGGTAGCACTTATGTGATGAATGATTTTTATTTTGGTAAGGCAGCCTTAATCGATTTGTTTAAATCAGATAGCAAGGAATGGTTTTGGCAACAATACCAAAAGCAGATAGAGATAGGTGTTGCCGGTTGGTGGGGAGATTTGGGAGAACCAGAAACCCATCCTGTTGATATGTATCATATCAATGGAAAAGCGCAAGAAGTGCATAATATGTATGCTAATGAATGGGCGAAAATGGTTTTTGAGAACTATCAAAAACACTATCCTAATCAACGCTTATTTCATTTAAACAGATCTGGAGCTACTGGTACCCAGCGATATTCAATTTTCCCATGGTCTGGTGATGTTTCCCGCTCATGGAGCGGGTTGCAGGCGCAGTTGCCTTTGATGTTGAATATGAGTTTATGCGGATTGGCATATATATCTTCGGATTTGGGAGGTTTTGCATTGGGCGAAAAAGATGAAGAATTATATATACGATGGTTGCAAATGGGTGTGTTTAATCCTATTTTTCGACCACATGGCTCAGGTATACCATCAGAGCCTATCTTCTTTTCAGAACAAACTCAAAATATTGTACGTAGAGCTATAAAATTGCGCTACTCTTTGATGCCTTACATTTATAATGCATCCTATAATAATACTATAAGTGGCCAACCCATAGTAAAACCTTTATTTTATTATCATTCAAAAGAGGAGGCTTTCAAGAATTATAGCGAAATGTATTACTTTGGTGATCAAATTATTGTGGCCCCTGTGATTGAAAAAGGGCAAAAAGAAAAAAACATTTTGTTGCCAAAGGGAAAATGGTTCGATTTTTATAATGATGAGTATTTTGAAGGAGGAAAGGAATACACTTTAAACACTACATTGTGGAGGATTCCAGTTTTTGTAAAAGCCGGAAGCTTTATACCTATGTTGCCCTTATATTCTTCTACTGATTTTTATCCTGAAGATAAAATATTTATGCAATATTTTCATCATCCATCAATTGATACTTCAGTATATCAGTTATTTGAGGACGATGGTGAGAATGCTAGAAATTTGGAAACAAATAATTATCAATTAATTCATTTTAAGGCGGTAAATAATCAGAATGAAATAAGTATTTTTGTGCATCGAGATAGAAAGGAATATAAGAAAAATCAAGAGGAAAGAGAAATATGGTGGTGTTTTCATAATATTGAGTTTTTTCCTAAAGGTCTTGTAGTGAATGGAGAGAAGATAAAAATAGATCCCATCTTGGAAAAGCCTGCAAAACCAGGTATAGATGCTAAATATGATGATAAAAGAAAAGTATTGTATTTGGATATGCCATGGATTGGTGATGAGATGGAGATAAAAATTATTAATACCAAACAATAAAATGAATAAAAGATTATAGTGAGTATTTAAACAGGAAAATTTAAGAAAATGAAGTATAGTAAAATTTTGATATTGAGTCTAATAAGTGTATTAATGATGTCATGTGAAAATCAGACCTCTGATAGTAGTGATAAGCAAAAAAAAGAGACAAATAATTCTGAGGTGATAAAAGCAAAAAACCAAGCGGTAGAATGGAGTAGAAACGCTAATGTTTATGAGGTAAACATCAGGCAATACACCCAAGAAGGTACTTTTAATGCTTTTGCTAAAGAATTACCCAGATTAAAAGCAATGGGCGTAGATATTTTATGGTTTATGCCTATTCATCCTATTGGGCAAAAAAACAAAAAGGGAAGTTTGGGCTCCTATTATTCTGTTCGGGATTATAAGGCCATAAATCCTGATTATGGTACACTTGAAGACTTTAAAAGGTTAGTCAATCAGGCTCATGAAATGGGAATGTATGTATTGATTGATTGGGTAGCTAATCATACTTCCTGGGATAATATTTGGGTTGAAAGTCATCCTGATTTTTATGAAAGGAATGCTGATGGTAGTTTTGTTTCTCCATTTGATTGGACAGATGTGATTGCTTTGGATTATGAAAATAAAGCCATGCGTAAGCAAATGTTAGATGCTTTACAATATTGGATTAAAGAGGCTGATATTGATGGTTACCGTTGTGATGTTGCGGGTGAAGTACCTACGGATTTTTGGAATTGGATACGTCCTCAATTAGATCAAATAAAACCCATTTTTATGATGGCGGAAGCAGAAAAACCAGAATTGTTGGAAAAGGCTTTCGATATGGATTATGGCTGGGAACTGCATCATATTTTTAATGCTATTGCCAAAGGAGAAAAAACACCAAAAGATATTTGGACCTATTTGGAAAAAGAAAGGAAAGAAATGCCTAAAGGTGCTTATCGATTGTATTTTATTACCAATCATGATGAAAACTCTTGGAATGGCACCATTAAAGAAAGGTTAGGAGAAGCAGCAGATGCGATGTCGTTACTTACTTATACACTGAGTGATATGCCTTTAATGTATTCCGGACAAGAATCGGCAAATGAAAAACGTTTGGAGTTTTTTGAAAAGGATGTTATTGATTGGAAAGATTACTCTAAGCAAGAACTCTTCACTACTTTTGCAGCTTTCAAACATGAAAACCCAGCATTGTGGAATGGGGAATTTGGAGGGGAAATATATCAATTACCTACGGATATGGATGATCAGGTATTTGCTTTTAAGCGTATTAAAGGTGATAGTGATATGATGGTTCTTATAAATATGTCTTCAGAAAGCTATACTGCTACTTTTATAAGTGATGATTTAATAAATTATGAACCCTTATTTTACCATAATTTCGAACCCACAATGGAACCTAATTCATTTACATTTAAACCTTGGGGATATATAGTTCTTAGAAAAAGATTGTAGATTGGTTATTGTTCCTGTTTTATTAGTCTCAATCGTTAGTTAAAACTTTGCATCCCTATCGGGAGGAAATCC
>JAOZUW010000146.1 GCA_029938465.1 Bacteroidales bacterium
TTTTCTCTGTGAAACTCAGTGTTTTCTTTGTGTTGCTCTGTGATATAGCTGTTACTCAATATTACTCAAAGAAGCGCAAAGTGACACAAAGAATAAACAAGAAATATTGTAAACCCTTATCGGTACTACATTTCACCACACTGATTAGTGATCAAAATCTTAATGCATTAAATAATTAATATATTTGCTTAATTGAATTGTTATGGCGTATTAAATAATAAATAAAAACTATGAAATCTTTTGCAAGCGATAATTGGTCACCTGTACATCCAGTAGTAATGGATGCCATCATAAATGCCAATAACCAACATCAGGCTGCTTATGGCGATGATGATTATACAAAATATGCACAAGATCTTTTTCGAAGTATTTTTGGAGCAGATTCATCCACTCATTTTGTTTTTACTGGAACAGCAGCAAATGTATTAGCTATTGAAAGCATCAGTCATTCTTTTAGTGCAGTTATTTGTTCGGAACATGCTCATATTCACGTGGATGAATGTGGCTCATTGGAGAAGCACAGCGGTGTTAAAATACTTGCATTACCTACAATTAATGGAAAAATTACTCCCGAGCAAATACGTCCCATTATTAAAAGTGAGCGTTATCCACATCAAAGTGAGCCTGCTGTGATTAGCATTACACAGACTACCGAGCTAGGCACTGTTTATACGCTCCAAGAAATTAAAATATTGGCCGATTTGGCTCACAACAACGGTTTGTTTTTACATGTTGATGGTGCAAGAATAGGAAATGCAGCTGCAGCATTAAACTGTGGATTTAAAGAAATGCTTGTAGACACTGGAGTTGATGTACTATCCTTTGGAGGTACTAAAGCCGGTTTGATGTTTGGAGAAGCTGTAGTTTTCTTAAAGCCAGGTTTGGATAAGCATTTTGAGTTATATCGTAAGCAAGGGATGCAATTATCTTCTAAAATGCGCTTTATTGCAGCCCAGTTTATAGCTTTGTTATCCAGTGATTTATGGAGGAATAATGCCATGCAGGCTAATGCGATGGCTCAATATTTAGCGGAGGGCTTAAGTAAAAACGCTGAAATAGAAATTACTCAAAAGGTGCAATCTAATGGGGTTTGGGCCATAATACCACCACTTCTTGCTGAAAAAATGCAAAACACCCAATTCTTTTATCCCTGGGATGAACAAAAGGATGAATATCGTTTGATGTGCAGTTGGGATACCACAAAAGAGGAGATAGATAGATTTTTAGATTTATCTAAGCGATCCAATTCCTGACCCCTGTAACGCAGGTTTCCTAGCCTGCGACTTATGATTATTATTATATTGAGAAATAGATTCTTTGTAAATATAATATGTTGTGTTTCATTTTTTAGTTTACTATATGCACAGGCTGGGAAGCCTGTGTTACAGGACTGGCTTCTAACACTCACATTAATAAAAAACTTCCAAAATGAATTAAGAATGTTAAAATACTAAAGTAAACACACTTCCTTTTCCGGGAATAGATTTTACATATATTTTTCCTTTGTGGAGATGCATAATTTGTCGGCTAAGGCTTAATCCCACGCCCGATCCACTATCTTTAGAAGTAAAAAAGGGCATAAATATTTTATCTAATAAATCGGTAGGAATTCCACTGCCATTATCGGCAATTTCTATAATAACTCTTTCATTCTTATTATAACGCGAACTCAAAATAATTTTTGGTTCTTTTTGTTGCTGAAAAGCTTGTACTGCATTTATTAATAGGTTGATAATTACTTGTTCAATAAGGCTGGGATCAGCTGTTATAGTTACGTTTTCAGGTAGAGTGTTGATTTCTATTTGCAGATTTTCTAAGTCAGTTTTATGCAAAAGCATCAGCTTTGTTTCATAAAGTAATTCCCTTACTACTACATGCGAAAACTGAGGTTTGGGTATACGTGTTAAGTCACGATATACTTCAACAAAATTCAATAATCCTTTACTACGGCGGCTAATAGTACTAAGTGCCTGCAGCATATCTTCTTTATCATCTGCATTGAGTTGTTTTAAATCTTCATGTTGTAACATATCGTTAACTGTTGAGGCTAAAGAGGATATGGGAGTTATTGAATTCATGATTTCATGAGTAAGAACTCTGATAAGCTTCTGCCATGAATCCATTTCCTTTCTCTCCAGCTCACTATGAATGTTTTTTACTGAAACCAGAAGATATTCTTCACCATTTTTTTTGTATTCTGTTGCCATTATAGAGAGCTGTAATAACTCATCTTCCATTTGTATCTTAATGAGCCTATTGTCATCCTGTTGTAGTTCCAGAAATATTCCAGGAAGTATGGAATCGGCATTTGCCAAACCATTGATATGTTTTAAATGATTGATTTTGAATATCTGTTTGAAGGCATTATTATAGATATCGATAATACCATCTTTACGGTAGGTTACTATCCCAATGCTGATATGCTCTACAATGGTTTGTAGCTGGTGATGATGGTTCTCTTTTTCGGCTCTGGTTTTATTAAATTGTTCAATAACTTGGTTAAAGGATTGGTTGAGTTGATAAAAGCTTTCCCCTTGATTATTAGACACAAAGCTACTTGTAAAATCATTGAATTTGATATTATCGAAAAACATCGTCAACTTCCTGTTGGTTTGTTCTACATATTTAATCATCAGTATCATTTGGAAGATTAATAATGCGATACTGATATAGGCAGATATGTAATTATGGTTTCTGAAAAGCCATACCATCAATAGGGTGGTGACCACAATAAAACCTAATCGAACAATAACCGATATCCTAAAACTACTAGAGCTCATACTTTTCAATTCTTCGATATAAAGAGGCGCGTGTTAAGCCTAGTTCTTTTGCTGCTTTTGTGATGTTTCCACCATGTTTGTCTATCACTTTTCTGATTAAGATTTTCTCAGTGTCCTCGAGGTTTAGGTGCTCCGAATTAAGAAGCGCATTTTTATGAATGGGTTTGCTAAGGAAAAAATCATGAGCTTGCAGGTTTGGCCCTTCACTCATAATAACAGCTCTTTCAACAGTGTGCTGAAGTTCACGGATATTGCCGGGCCAACTGTGTTTTTTTAGTCGTTTGATAGCAGCAACACTCATTTTCTTCTTTCCCAGTTTATATTTCTCTGTATAAATTTTTAAGAAATGCGCTACCAAATCAGGAATATCATCTGTGCGGTCGCGCAATGGGGGTATTTGAATTTCCACAGTGTTTACTCTATATAATAAGTCTTGACGGAAATTACCTTCCTCAACCATTTGATATAAAGGCATATTGGTAGCGCATATCACCCGAACATCAATAGCGGTTTCTTTGTGGGAACCTAATCGTGTGATTTTTCTACTTTGCAATACGCTTAATAATTTGGATTGTAAACTATAGGTTAAATTCCCAATTTCATCTAAAAAAATACTTCCTTTATCAGCGGCTTCAAATCTTCCAGATCTGTCTTCTTTAGCATCAGTAAAAGCACCTTTTTTATAACCAAAAAGCTCACTTTCAAACAAACTCTCAGTTAATGCTCCAAGGTCTACCGTTACAAATACCTCATGATGCCGCAAAGAGGCTTTGTGAATAGCCTTGGCAATCATTTCTTTACCTGTGCCGTTTTCACCCAGTAATAAGATATTCGCATCTGTTTTAGCTACCTTTTGTACGGTGTTTAGTACTTGTTGCATCACAGCTGAACTACCAATGATTTCACCAAAAGAGGAGTGGGTGTCAGAAATCAAGAGTTGTTGCTTGCTTTTTAAAATTTCTAATTCTTTTTTAGATTGTCTGATTTGGATGTTTGCAGTTAGCTCAGCTAAAAGTTTAGTATTGTCCCAGGGCTTAAGAATAAAGTTAGTAGCACCTTCTTTTATACCATTAACAGCCAATTCAATATCGCCATATCCTGTAATAAAAATAACTACAGCTGCAGGATCTATTTCCAGAATCTTATTCAGCCAATGAAAACCTTCCTGACCACTTGTGGCATCTTTCGAGAAATTCATATCCAATAAAAAGATATCGTAGTTCTCGTTTCGCATAAGATCCGGGATGTTGTCGGGCTTGTTTTCGGTATGTACAATCGTAAAGTGCTGACGGAGGAATAGTTTGGCAGCTAGTAAAATATCTCTATCATCATCAATTACTAATATTTTGGCTTCAGTTTTTTCCATATGTCTATAAATTTATTTTTCAGATGTTTACCATTAAGCTATTATCATCTTCGCCTTATGTCTTTATAAAATAGGCAAGTATGATATTTGTTTATAGTAAACGGTTTAATTGTGGTTTTATTTTGTCCGTAAATGTACAAAAAAATGAACGATAACGCACAATTATTAACACAATTATAACAGGAGAGCTGATGTAGTCAACAGATATACAGGATGTTATATTTAATGGCAGGAATTTTGACATTTTTGTTATAAAATGATTTAACTTTGAAAAAAATAGTATTTCAAATATGGAGAAAAAAGAAATGGCTATGCCACTCATAAAAATGCGAAATCTGAGCAAGGTATATATCAGCTCCGAAGTAGAGACTATAGCTTTACAAGAAGTGAATTTGGAAGTTAGAGAAGGAGAATTTGTAGCGGTTATGGGTCCATCGGGATGCGGAAAAACCACTTTGCTGAATTTGATAGGTCTACTTGATCATTCATCTTCAGGTTCTTATTTTTTTATGGGTAATGATGTATCAAAGGCTAAAGAGAGACAACGATCGAGCTATAGGAAGGATCATTTGGGTTTTGTATTTCAGAACTATAATTTAATTGAAGAATTGAATGTGTATGAGAATGTGGAATTACCATTGATATATATGGGAGTAAAAGCTGTGGATCGGAAAAAAATGGTGCACGAACTCTTGGAGCGATTGCATATTCTTCATCGTAAGTATAATTTTCCTGTTCAGTTAAGTGGAGGGCAACAGCAAAGAGTTGCAGTAGCACGGGCTTTGGTAGGATCTCCAAAAATTATTTTGGCCGATGAGCCTACCGGAAACCTGGATTCATCACATGGCGAAGAAGTGATGCGCCTTTTAGATGAAATTAATAAGCAAGGTACTACTATTGTAATGGTTACTCACTCACAGCGTGATGCGTCTTACTCCAATCGTGTAGTGCGCCTTTTTGATGGTCAGGTGATAAATGAAGATATTTTGCAAAGATTTACTATATAGATAATAATGATGACAAAAGAAATAACCATATTAGTCCCCGATGTAAAAGAGAATGAAAATGTTGATATTAAGGTGATTGCAGGTGGAAAAGCGGTGATGGAATATCGTTTAGAGTTTTTTTTATATGATGCTAAAGAACATAAACAGTCCAGGTTGGCATTTGTAGAAGAAAAGCTGGCTCATTACAATAAAGACTATTCATTGGTAGAGATTGGTAGCCATAGTATAGCGCAAATACCTGTTTTGTTTCGTTATACTAAGGAATGATTAGAAGTTTCCTAAAGATAAAAATGCATAAAAACATAAAAATAAATGTTGGTAAATTTTATAAAAACGAGCTATAGGTTTTTGAGAAAAAACAAAGTGTATACCCTAATAAATATATTGGGATTGGCTTTGGGATTAGCCACTAGTAGCTTGATCTTTTTATATGTTGCCGATGAATTGAAATTTGATAGATTTCATAGAGATTATGAAAATATCTATCGTGTTCAGGAGAAATACCAATGGGATGATTATAATCAGTTTTGGGCTACCTGTGATGGTTCTGTTGCTTCAAAAATAGCTTATAGTGGAATTGAAGGGCAGGTAGTTAGTAGAGTGATGAGTTATTTCAATCCACCATTTTTATTTGCCAATGCACGTTCCACCAATATAGAGAAAGCCATTTTTGCCGATTCAACATTTCTTCAAGTATTTTCTTTTCCATTAATAGATAGTCTTTCTAGTGGAATGCTTAATCATAGCCATCAAGTATTGATTTCTGAATCTATTGCAGAAAGTCTTTTTGGCGATTCTAAAGTAGTAGGGAGAGAGCTGGAAGCTGATGGGGAGATATATACAATTTCTGCGGTTTTTCAAGAGGTACCTAGTCAGTCGCATATGGATTTTGATGTGGTGTTTCCATTAGAGCTTTTGAGAGAATATTTTTTAGAGATGGACTCCACCGGACCTTTAGTATTCTACACTTATGTAAAATTTGATACTCCACTGGTAAAAGAAAAAACCTATCGTTTTTTACAGCAAGACTTAGATAATGAAGTTGCAAAACTAGCTTCAAAAAGCAAAGAAGATCATGAAAGATATGCCAATTTACAAGCTGATGTTGTTTTTGTTCCTTTAAAGGATGTTCATTTAAAAAGTCATGCCGAAAAAGAATACCAAACCAATGGTAATTATGAGTATATCATTATATACTTAACCATTGCCATCTTTATTTTAGTATTAGCTAGTATAAACTATGTTAATCTGGCTACTGCCAGTTCCATAAAAAGAGCACGAGAAGTAGGTTTAAGAAAAGTGATGGGAGCCAATAGAAATAGTATTTTCTTTCATTTTTTAAGCGAGGCTTTTATATTGGTGTTAAGTTCGGCAGTTACCGCATTAGTACTTATAGAATTGAGCTTTCCTACCTTTAATGAGTTTATTGGTAAAGCATTGAATTTAAATATGATATGGTCAAGTAATATGTTGTATTATTTTATGGCAACAGTGCTTGTATTAACTTTATTATCAGGATTATATCCGTCTATTGTGATGTCGAAATT
>JAOZUW010000147.1 GCA_029938465.1 Bacteroidales bacterium
CAATATCAGTAACTTGTGCACCACGAGCACGCATAGCAGTAAAGGCTTCGTGACCCGGAGTATCAAGGAAAGTAATTTTCTTTCCATCTTCTCTTATTACTTCATAAGCTCCAATATGCTGAGTAATACCTCCAGCTTCTCCTGCAACTACATTTGCATGACGAATAAAATCCAAAAGTTTGGTTTTTCCGTGATCTACGTGACCCATTACCGTTACTACCGGAGCACGTGAAACCAAATCTTCTTCAGAAAAACTATCCTCATCGGTTGTTATAGATTCTGTGGCTTCTACACCTACAAATTCTACCTTAAATCCAAATTCTTCAGCAACCAAAACAATGGTTTCAGCATCTAATCGTTGATTGATAGAAACAAATAAACCAATGCCCATACAAGTGGCAATAATTTGAGTAACAGGAATATCTACCATGGTTGCCAAGTCATTAGCGGTAACATATTCGGCTACCTGAATAACTTTTTGCTCGTCCATTTGTTGTTGCATCTCAGCTTCAGTCTGTTGCTGAACAGCATCACGTTTTTTTCTTCTGTGTTTTGAAGCTTTTGACTTACCTGAAGGAGCTAAACGAGCAAGTGTTTCCTTAATCTGTTTTTGGATTTCTTCTTCGGTAGGTTCATGTTTCTTTATTACCTTAGCTTGAGGTTTCTTACCTTTTCTTCTTCCTTTTCCATCAAATGGTCCGCGTCCTCCAGGTCCTTTTTGTTGTGTACCTTTATTTTGTGGTGCATTAGGATCTACAGGTTTTTTAACTCTTGGGCGTTTATTTTTTCTCTTTTTATTATTGTTGTTGTCATTTGAAGAAGCTTCAGGTTTCCTTTTCTTATGCTTTTTGGGTTCTTCAAGTTTTATAGTTCCCAAAACTTTAGGTCCAGTAAGTATTTTTGTTTTTACTCTAATGGTTTCTATTTCGGGTTTTTCTTCAACTACTTTTTTGGGTTCTTCAACAGGGGCTTCTATTTTCTTCTCTTTAACAGGAGTAGCGGCTTTCTTTTTTGTAGCCTTAGCTTTTTGTTGTTTCTCTTGATCTTTTTTAAGTAAGCGTTCCTGCTTACGTTCTTCTTTAGTTTTTGGTTTTGGTCTGGTGGACCAATTTATATTATCAAGATCAATACGACCTACTACTTTCGTGGACTGTTCTTTTTGTTCTGATTTAGAAGTAGGCTTTTCTTCAGTCTTTACTTCTTCTTTTACTTCTTCTTTTACTTCTTCAGTAGCTGCAACTTCCACCACTTCTTCAATAGTTTCTTTTTTAGCTTCTTTTTCTTCTTCTTTTGGTGGCTCTGGGGTTTGTTCTACTTGTTCTACAGCTTCTTCCTTTGCTATAGGTTCTTCAATAGTTTCCTCAGGAATATCTATGGCTTTTTCAACTTCCTGTGGTACTTCTTTTTCTTCTTCATGAGTAAGCTCTTGTGATTTAGAATCTTCCTCATGTTCTGCTTCAATAGTTTCTTCTTGTACTGTTTTTCTCTCAACAGGGCTTGTTATAGCTGTATCATGAATCATAAGATCTTCTTCTGTATCTAGGGTTTCCTCTACAGTTTCTTCTTCTTGACTAATAGATACAACAGTGCGATCCGTTGACAAAACTTTTTCGTTTGCCTTTTCTTTCACATCTCTTTCCGATTGGTACTCTCCCACCAATAGAGCAACCTGTTCGGCATCCAACTTACTGTTGGGATTGAAATCATCGCCTTGGCCTTTTTTCGTCAAAAATTCAATGATGGTTGCAGTTCCCACATTAAATTCTCTAGCGGCTTTTGATAATCTCATCTTTTTTTGTTTGTTTGCCATATTTTCTTTTAATCTGTTTTACTTTATTATCAGCTTGTAAAGCTATATTTTATCTTTAATTAAGATCTATTCAAATTCACTACCCAATATACGAATAACTTCGTTTATAGTTTCTTCTTCTAAGTCGGTTCTTGTAACCAATTCATCAATAGGGATAGCCAATACCGACTTTGCAGTATCACAACCAATAGACTTTAGCTCATCAATAATCCACTGATCAATTTCGTCATTAAAATCTGCCAAAGCTACATCTTCAGTATCTGTATCCGTATCACGGTAAACATCTATTTCGTATCCAGTTAATTTACCGGCAAGTTTAATATTATGACCGCCTTTTCCTATAGCTAGAGATACTTGATCTGGTTTTAGATAAACATCAGCCTTCATATTTTCTTCATCAATAGTTACTGATGATAATTTGGCTGGACTTAATGATCTGGTAATGTATAAAGACGCATTAGTAGTGTAGTTAATAACATCGATATTTTCGTTTTTTAATTCTCTAACAATACCATGTATACGACTACCTTTTATACCTACGCAAGCACCAACAGGATCGATGCGATCATCATAACTTTCTACAGCAATTTTAGCTCGTTCACCAGGTGCACGAACAATATTTTTTATAGTAATAAGCCCGTCATAAACTTCAGGTACTTCTTGCTCAAATAGCTTTTCGAGAAACACAGGTGAGGTTCTTGAGAGTATAATGACTGGATTATTGTTTCTTAAGTCAACTTTGCTTACTACAGCTTTTATCACATCACCTTTACGGTAAAAATCGCTTGGAATTTGTTCTGATTTTGGAAGAATTAGTTCATAATATTCCTCATCAAGAATTAAAACTTCTCTTTTCCACACCTGATATACTTCACCTGATATTATTTCTCCAATTTTTGCAGAATACTTTTTATAGATGGTGTCTTTTTCTAACTCTTGTATTTTAGCAGCTAAATTTTGGCGTATAGTGAGTATTTCACGTCTACCAAAATCTGCCATATGCATTTCCTCTGAAACTTCTTCACCCACTTCATAATCTGGTTCTATTTTTATAGCTTTAGAATATTCAATTTCCAGATTGTCATCTTCCAAATTACCATCTTCAACCACTTCTCTATTTCGCCAGATTTCTAAATCGCCTTTGTCAATATTTACAATAATATCGAAATTTTCATCAGTCCCAAATCTTTTAATCAACATATGTCGGAAAACATCTTCCAAAATACGCATCATAGTTTCACGATCGATATTTTTAAATTCCTTAAATTCCTGAAAGGTTGAGATTAAACTCATTTTTCCTTCTTGTTTTGCCATTTTGTTTATGTGTTAAAAAACAACTTCTATTTTTCCTTCTACTATAGATTCGAAAGTTATATGTAATCTTTCCAGCTCTATAAACTGTTTTTTTGCGCCTTTTTTTGCGTTTTTATTCTTCTTTAAAGGGATACCTTCAATTCCTTTAGTATCAACTTTATCCATTCGCAATAAAAGACTTTCACCATTTAAGGTTTTTATCTTCATCAGTTTGTTGATGTGCTTTTTAAATTGTCTTTTTTTACGCAAAGGCAAATCCAAGCCAGCTGATGAAACATGTAACTCAAAATCTTCTTCTTCTCGATCTAGATTTGATTCAATTTGACGACTTACTTTTATACAATCTGTAATGGTGAGTTGTGTATCACTATCAAGAAACACTTCAATATTATTAGCTTCGTTGATATTTAACTCCACCAAAAACTGATCAGTTCCTTGTAGCTGCTCGTCAATTAAATCTTCTATTTTCTGTCGATTTATCATTACTTTTATTTTATAACAAAAGGGGACTGCTGTCCCCTCCGTAGATCCCTATGCCATAAGCAAACACTTAATAATTCAAGTATTTGATCCCTTAAAAAAAGGGAGGGTATATTTTTAATTAGTTAAAACTTCATTTTCAACTCGTAAAAATCGGTGCAAAAGTACTGCTTTTTTTTCATTTTCGTATAATTCTTGCATATTTTATTACAAATTAACTGTTTATGTAAAAAACAAGTTAACTCAATCTATTTAATCATTACACGTTTTACTGAAAAATAGCCATTATTATTAGTGAGTTTTACCAAATAAATACCTGTAGTCAGATTCTTAGAATTAAACAAAAACTCTTCTCTGTCTTTTGGTAGCATAGTAAAGAATATGCTTTCTCCCGAAACACTTAATATTTCAAAGCTTCCTCCAGTGAATGCATGTAAAGAAACAGTGAATTGTTGTTCTGCAGGATTTGGACTGATCACAAAATCAGGCTTGATATATAATTGTTCAATTCCTGTACAGAGCTCTATTTCGATAAATAAATGATCGCTAATGTTTTCAGTACCACTAGCTGTAAGAGTTAATTCAACACTTTCATTATTGATATCATTAGCTCCGGGAGTGTAAATAGGATCCAGGATAGCTGAGTCATCAAAGTTTCCATCTCCATTAGTACTCCAACTTATTTCGTTGTAATTATCGGCAAAAGCATTTAGTTGTGCCGTTTCGTTATGACAAATCAACTGATCAGGTCCAGCATTTGCTGTAGTAGTTAACATGGGAGGGATCTCTATATAATCAACCCAAACCTTATCGCTACCACCTATTGTATTTCCATCTTTTTTATATTCCCATTTTAAATCATGATCACCCTCGCTAAGTACAAAAGAAGCTGCAGTCCAGGTCATTTCCCCGCTCCACTGATCTTGCATTGTTCCATCAATATAAAATTTTAAGAAATCATAACTACTTTCCGTAGAAACTTTTGTATAAAAGCTAATAGCTCCTGCTGCTCTATTTTCGATATGAAGAATCATTGTAGAGCTAGAATTATCGTTAATATTTCCAGAGGCAGAAGAATAATCTCCTTCATAAGCTATTGAGTTATCTATAACCCATGGTTGACCAGTCATTGTAAAATCATCATTAAATACGCCTTCTTCAAAAGTGATAGCCTCCGAAGGAAGTAAAACAAAACTAAAAACAGTTTGCTCGTTATTGATGGTTTTTTCAAGTAGTGCAGGTGAATAACCTTCTTTATTTACTTTAATAGTGTAGTCACCATAAGAAACTTCTTCCATATTGTAGAATCCATTTTCATCAGTATAAACAGGATCGAGAGGAGTATTGAGTATAGTAACTTCAGCACCTTCAATATCCTCTCCAGTACTTCCATCTAAAACGCTACCTGAGATTGTAGTAGTGGTAGTTCTTGTCAAATACACATCTTGTATGCTTGCTTCATCTGATAGAATGCTTAAGTCAGAAATAGTTTGAGGTAAATAACCATAAGCTGAGTAGGTAGCCTCTACATTTCCTGCTTTTAACAATCGGTAATATGCACCAAATGCTTCACTACTTTTATAAGCTTCTCTAAAACTAGCACCATTATTATCTATACCATCAATAAATACTTGAGCAACAATAGGATCCAGAGTTTCAGCATCGTAAATATGGCCTCTTAATACCTGATGGTTGGGTCTGTTGAGCAGTATCATGGCAGCTTCAATATTATCGCTAACAATTGTGGGGACTTGTGAAGCAGAAGGGATAAATTCTTGTCCGAGTTCCACAGTAAAAGAAAATATGCCATGATTGCCATAAGCCCAATCATCTGTAACACCCGAAGCAGGATATAAATCATTGGCTTGTTCTGGATAATAATGACCAGAACCTACAATTTTTGGGATAGTTTCGGCCATGTTTATGGCTAATTCAGATAAAGCTTCATGATCTGGAGCTTGACAACTAGAGGAGTAACCATAAGGATATAGTACTAATTCACTATAGCTGTGATATGAAATTCCTGCTGTGAAAGGATGAGATGCCATTAAATCACGCATTGCGGCTAGTTCAGGTTCAGAGAAGGCGTAAGGACCATAATAAAGATCACTGTTTGGGTTTCCTGAAGCTCCTTCACCACTCCAATTCCATCCATAATTTCTGTTAGGATCTACACCATCAGGGCCATCACTGGTATAACTAAACACCCCATTTTCATTATTATCAGCAGCATTTTTTCTCCACCAGGTATTCAGCTGGTTTAAGACTACTTCATGGCCATCAGGATTAACCATAGGAATGATATAAATCTCTGCATTGTCAATCATATTGGTTATTTCTTCGTCGTTTCCATATCCAGTAGTTAAGTGCTCAATTATTCCTAAAACTACCTCTGTAGAAATGGGTTCACGTGCATGATGTGCGCCCATATAATAAACTGCTGGTTCATCTTCATTTTCATTAACATTATCCGATATTTTAAGCATCCATATATCATGCTGATAATCTTCATATCCTGTTACACCATCATTAAAATACTCTTTACCATGGCTATCGGCAATATCAGTCAGTGTACATATTTCAGGATAATTAGCAGCCACTTCTTGCAAAACCTCCAAGGCTTCTTCGTAGGTGTGGTAACCAGCTATATCTTTTGGAGATTGTAAGTTTTTAATGTTTTGCTCAGTGGATTGAGTAATTCTGAAATCCCAGGATTCTTTTAATAGCTCATTCATACGGTCTGGATTCACTAAAATATCGAGATATTGCCCAGGAATATAAGCAGTTATTTCATCATTAGATTTGTTAAAATAATGAAAATCAGACTCTTGTGGATTATCAAGCCTAAGGATTAACTGATTTTGGCTAGATAGGTTACTCAGAATGAATAGACTGAGGAATAAGGTTATTATATGTTTCATCGTTTGTATTTTGGTATATTTAATAGACTTCATTAAAATTGGAAAGTTGCCAAAAGTAATGAATTTTTTTTATTGGTCTCAATCGTTAGTTAAAATCCTGCCTTTGCCGGCAGGCAGGTATGTACTTTTAGTGCAAGACTTTCAGTTTCTA
>JAOZUW010000243.1 GCA_029938465.1 Bacteroidales bacterium
ATAAAAACTAGGAAAAATGGCACATCCTAAACGGAAAATTTCGAAGACAAGAAGGGATAAAAGAAGAACCCATTATAAAGCAACAGCTCCACAGTTGGCTATATGCCCAACTACAGGAGAAGCTCATATTTATCACAGAGCTTATTATGTAGATGGCGATTTGTATTATAAAGGAAAACTAATAGTTCCTAAAGAAGACTAATTCTTCTTTTAAAAGAAAATAAATAAAGCTCGATGGTTAATACCGTCGGGCTTTTTGTATGAGCAGGTGTGTAGGATGCTCATATAAGTTCCATATATTTGTTGCCAATTATGATTGAAAAAACCAAAGGAATAGTTGTAAAAACCACTAAATACTCCGAAAGCAGTTTAGTAGTAAAAGTTTTTACTGAAGTCTTTGGTATGCGTACTTATATGATCAGAGGAGTGCGAAAAAAAAACTCTAAAACGCCTCTAAACCTCTTTCAACCTTTGAGTATTATAGATATGGTGGTTTATGAAAAAACAGGGCGAGATTTGCAAAATACCAAAGAGATAAAAGCCGACCATATTTACACCAGTATTCCCTATGAAATAAAAAAAAGCACTATCATCAGCTTTCTGAATGAGCTTTTATACAAAGCTATAAAAGAAGAAGAAACCAATATAAATTTATTTCAGTTTATTTGTGATTCTCTTCTATTTTTAGACAAAACATCTACTAATTATCAAAATTTTCATCTGTCGTTTATGTTAAAACTAAGTCAGTATTTAGGTTTTAAACCATCAGATAATTTTACAGCTAATCAAGAAATATTTGATTTGCAAGAAGGTAGGTATACTTCTTTAAAACTATCTACACAAGTCAGCATTCATCCTCCATTGAGCTCTCTGTTTTTTCAACTATCAAAAGATCAATCCTTTGGCGGAAACCTTCCCATAAACAGAAAAGAACGCCAAGATTTATTGGAAAAGATCTTACACTATTATGAATTTCATTTGCCAGGTTTTTCGGAACTTAAATCTCTTTCTATCCTTAAAGAAGTCTTGGAATAATTTACTTTGAAAAATATTATACAATATCTAAATTCGACTAAAAAATATTCGGAAAAACAAGCTACAAACAAGTAGATTTATTTACCTTTGTCTTCTTTAAAAACCATAAATTATGAAAAAATATATCTTTTTATTAGTCTTTGCTGTATCAGCAATAGCTTATACTTTTTACTATACTTCTAAGCTAAGCCCTCGAGAAATTTTTCAAAATAAAATTCAAAAAGAATTAGCACACTTTCAAGATAATTTACCACAAGAAGAAACAAATGAAAAAGCTTTGGGACAACCAGATATGGCTGCTCTTCAGGATTATTATCAAACATTAGATCCTGCAGAAAATAGAGTTCCACAAGAACGATTATGGAAAGCTCATCAGCAGATGCAAGAAATGCAACTCACAAAAAGAAACGATTTAGAATTAGAATGGCAAAATATACCCAGTGATATGGGAGGGCGCACTCGAACAGTGATGTGGGATCCAAATTCTGATAACATGGTTTGGGCCGGATCGGTAACAGGTGGAATATGGTATAATACAGATATCACTTCCCCCACTAGCCAATGGCAGGCAGTTGACGATTTTATGAGCTCTCTATCCGTAAGCAGTCTTTGTTACGATCCGAATAATACACAAATTTTTTACGCAGGAACTGGCGAAGCACCCACTGCCATCATTACTTATCGCGAATCATCAGGTAGAGGTGTTGGTATCTGGAAATCGATAAATGGTGGAGATTCTTGGAACTTATTGGAATCTACCTTGGATTTCGCATATATTAATGATATAAAAGTTCGTGATGAAAATGGCAACTCAGTCATCTATGCGGCAGTAGCTTCTGGTAAATATATGGGCGAAGATCATAACTCCCAACCCAATGATGGCTTATATCGCTCTACAGATAATGGACAAACATGGACACAGGTCTTGCCAAATATTAGTGGCTTAAACATTCCATTCAC